>CAMLIL010000013.1 GCA_946480015.1 uncultured Oxalobacteraceae bacterium
AAACACCGATGATGTTCGATTCGACCAGCCGCCGGACCCGCGCTTCGCGTTCGCGCACCTCCGTGTAGAGCTGGGCGTTCTCCAGCGAGATGGCGGCTTGGGACGCCAGCAGTTCCAGGACCGCCACGCGCTCCGGGGGGAAGGCGTGCGTGACAAGATTGTTTTCCAGATACAGTATGCCGATCAGCACGGATTGCCGCAGAATGGGCAGACACAGCACGGACTTGGGGTGTCCTTGCATGAAGTAGGGATCGGCCGCAAAAGCGTGCGGGGCGCAAGCATCCATCAACAGCACCGGCTCGCGGCTGCGCCGGACATAGTTGAGTATGGCCGCCGGCAACGCCAGGTGGGCGGGATGCCGGCGCACCCGCACCGCCTGCTGCTCGACGTGCGCGTCGGCGGCCAGCTGAAGTTCTTCGTGGCGGGCCAGCAGCAGGCAGCCGGTATGGGCACCGGCGTTTTCGAGCATGATGCGCATCAGCGTGTCGATCACTTCGTCGAGCACGATGCGGCCGGAGATCGCTTGCGACGCCTTGGTCACCGACAGCATGTCGAGCTGCGCCTCGCCTTTGGCCGGCGTGGCCGGGGCGCCGTCCCTGTGCGTGCGCAGCTGTGGATAGCGCTCGTCGAGCTGGTGCACCTTGCCGTCGGCGCCCCAGCGCGCATAACAGCCGCGCGCCTGCTGCAGACATAAGCCGGCGATGGTGCCGGCGCCGCGCCTGCGGTAGAAGAGCGCGGCGCATTCATAGGCGATGGCCTCGTTCTGGACAAAGCCGTTCGCATGGGCCGACTCGATGGCCTCTTCATACAGTGGTATCGCGTCTTCGTTCCTGCCGTCCAGGCGGGCGATCTCGGCCGACACCAGCGCGTGCTTATCGCGGAAGGTGGGCGGGTAGTTCGCGGCCCACTCGCGCAAGCGCGCCTGGAAGGCCGCCAGGCGTTCACGCCAGGCGGGCTGCTCGTCGGCGCCAACGGTGTCATAGCCCGCCGCCGTGGTGAGCGCGGCGTAGTAAACGTAGTCCAGCATCTTGATATTGTGGCCGAGGTCCGGCGCCAGCGGTGCCGCCTGGCGGGCCGCCGCCAGCGCCGCCGGGTAGTCGCCCGACAGGTAGCGTTCCTGCATCTTGACGGTCCAGTACCAGCCGGCCACCGCCGGCATCCGCTGGCCGCTCAATTGCGCCTCGAACGCCGCTTCGTCGAGGGCGGCCGCCTCCGGCGCAGCCAGGCCCCGCAAGCTGGCGATCAAGCGGTGTTGACTCACCATGATGTCGGCCACGTCGCGAAACCTGGCTTTGCGTACGAATTCCAGATTTTTTTCCGATTCGCGCCATATCGTGTCCAGATGGTCGCCTCGGACGAGGAGTTCGGCGGGCGTATATTGGCTGCTATAGCAAGCAATGGCAAGATCGCCGGTGTCGACTCCGGCGCGTAAGGCGGTGCGGTGAAATTCCAGTGCGCTCGTGACCGGCTGCGTCCACACGGCAACCAATCCCATCGGGAAGTAGACCTTCGCCTGGTAGGCAACATAGGCGTGCTTGTCGACCAGCTCGCACGCAAGCCTGGCGAAACGGTAGCCGTCGGCATAGCGCTGGAAGGCCGGCCCGAGGACCGCGCCGAAACAGGCGTAGCCGTAAGCGGAAGGGGCGCTGGTCCCGTGCTTCAGGGCCAGGTTCACCATGTGGCAAATGGTGAGGTATCTCAGGTTGTGGTCGGTAAAGGTGGCGGCCGGCAGCAAGACCGCGAACACGTCAAAGGCAAGCCGCATGTCCGGGTCGCTCATCATCGGCAGGTCGATCAGGCTCTCGATGGAGCGTGCCCCCAGGTTGTCCCAGACCTTGGCGTACTCGGCCTGGACCTGTTCCCGGCTGGGGTGGGCCGCCATGTCGATGCCGAACAGGCGCAGGCAGGCGAGCCCGCTGGCGACGGCCTGCGGGTTTTCCGATTTCATGACATGCAGGACCACTTTCAGGCGATAGACCAGGGCCTGGTCCGATTTCGAGACGCTGTGTTGCAGCAGTTTGGCGATAAGCTGTTCGGCGTTCTCGAAATGCCCGCTTAGGAACTCGCATTCGGCGCGCTCCAGCCACAGCGTGTGCATGAGCTCGTAGCAATCGCTCCAGTCGCGTTCATCGAGCAGGGCCATGCCGGCGCCCAGATATACACAGGCCGACAGGTAAGCCGCCGCGCCCTTGGCCCTTCTTCCGGCGCGCAGGTTGACCTGTGCGACCCGGGCTTTCTCGTCCCGTTCGATCAGCAGGGCGGCGCCGCGGTTGAACTGGCTGGCGACATCGAACAGCGACTCGGCCAGTTCGTCTTCCGTCAGGTTTGCCAGGAGTGCCCGGCCGATGTGCAGGTGGTTCCCGGCGCGCTCCGCCGGCGGCAGCAGCGAGTAGGCAGCCTGCTGAATGCGGTCGTGCAGGAATTTGGCGCTGCCATTGGTGCGCACGATCAGGCCCGCGTGCAGCGCTGGCGCGAGTGCCGGCTCCTCCTCGGCCTGTCCGCTGACCAGGGCCAGGCGGCGCAGGTCGAACTTGTTGCCCAGGCAAGCGGCGCGCTGCAAGGCGTCCTGGGTGGCGGGGGGAAGCCGGCGCAACTTGCCGAGCACCAGGTCGACGACATTGTCGGCGAAGTCTTTGGCGGCGATTTTGCCGAGGTCCCACTGCCAGCCCCGGTGCAGCGCATCATGCAGCAGCAGCCCTTCTTCCCGCAGCGAACCGAGGAACTGGGTAAAGAAGAAGGGGTTGCCGCCGGTGCGTTCGAATATCTGGCGCGTCAGCGCTTCGCAGGACGCGCTTGGCGTATGGAGCGCGTCGGCCATCAGCCGGTTCAGGTGCGCGAGCGACAGTGGCGCCAGTTCCAGTCTGGTCACCGTAGCGGCGCTATGCCGGACCGCGTCCACGCTCGCCTGCAGCGGATGGGCCGGACCCACTTCGTTGTCGCGGTAGGCGCCGATCACCATCAGGTAGCGGGTGTCGGCGTGGCTGAGCAGCTCCTCGATCAGTTTCAGGCTGGCGGCATCGATCCACTGCAGGTCATCGAGGAAGAGCACCAGAGGATGCTCGTTGCTGGCGAATACTGCCATGAATTCCCGGAATACCATGCGAAACCGGTGTTGCGCCTCGGTCGGCGGCAGCGCCGGCACCGCTGCCTGCTTGCCGATGATCAGCTCGACCTGGGGCAGTGCGTCGACGATCAACTGACCGTTGACGCCGACCGCGCTCTGGATCCGATGCCGCCAGCCGGCAACGCGCGTTTCGGTTTCGGCCAGCAATTGCTGCACCAGCTCGCGAAACGCCAGGGTCAGGGTGACATAAGGAAGGTCGCGCTGATACTGGTCGAACTTGCCGGAAATGAAGTAAGCGCGCCTGTTGATGAGCGGGTGATGCAACTCCCCCACGAGGGCTGACTTGCCGACGCCGGAATAGCCCGACAGCGCGACCAGCGCCGCTTCGCCGGTGGCCGCCATGTGTTCGAAGGCGGCCAGGAGCAGCGCGATTTCGTTCTCGCGTCCGTACAGCCTTTGGGGAATCTGGATGTGATCGGGCACATCGTCGGCGCCGAGCGGGAAGGGCTCGATGCGGCCACAGGCTTGCCATTGGGCCAGGCAGCGCTCGAGATCGAGGCGCACGCCGCGCGCGCTTTGGTAGCGCTCTTCCGGCAGCTTGGCGAGCAGGCGCGTCACGATGTCCGCGACCGCTTGCGGCACGGCTGGGACCAGCTCGCGCAAGGGCGGCGCCAGCCGCGCGACATGGCAATGCGCCCATTCCAGCGGATCATTCGCCTGAAACGGCAATTTCCCGCTCAGCATCTGGTACAGCAGCACGCCCAGGGAATAGAGATCGGAGCGGTAATCGACAGGGCGGTTCATGCGCCCGGTTTGTTCGGGCGAGAAATAGGCCCAATCCCCGGCGCGGGGCTCCGCGGCGGCTTGCCCGGCACTGGCCATGCGCAAGTCGAGCAGGCCGAACTCGCCATTGCGCACGCCCACCAGCACATTGGCCGCGCACAGATCGTGGTGAATGATGTGGGCGACATGCAGATCGGCAAGGGTGCGCGCCAGTTGGGATGCCAGGCGCAGGCAAGTGGGCACATCGAGGCTGCCGTGCGCCAGGACGGTGGACAGGGAGTCTTCGGCGCGATTGACTGTCGATGGAGATTCTTGCCCAGCAGCCAAGTTAGCGCTTACGGTCGCCATTCTTAACGAATATCAGCGGATGTGAACTTCATCTCTGTCTCCTCAACGCTCTGCAATGCAAGTCCTGCTTAGACCACAGAAAAATCAAAACGTGCGTTGCACCGAACAAAATATTGTCCCGGTCAGACCAGGGTGGACGAGCACTGCACGGCACCGACCTCGGCTGAGACCGTAGGTGACGGCGCCGGCTTAGTTGACGTCGACGGTCACCGTGTCGTAGTGGCCGGCGGCGTCGATCACGGCGATGCTGTGCTGGCCTTTGCTGTCCAGGCGCAAGGCCTGGTGGCTCTTGCCGTTGGCGGCGCCGGCCTGCTGGCCGTCCACCAGCCAGTAGTGGGTGCCGCTGCCGCCGACCGCGTCGAGGGTGACGGTGATGGCCGTTTCGCCCGGGGCCGTGCGCAGCCGGCTGCCGTCGCGCACCCCCATCAGGCGGATGCTGCCCACCGCGGCGCTGCGCGGGCAGGAAGGCGACCAGCCGGCCAGGCCGATGGCGCGCCGTTTGGCGGCCGGCATCCAGGCTTCCAGCAGCGCCGGCCAGCGCGCCACTACGCGCGGCTGGGCGTCCGGCTGGCAGTCGGGGGTGGTGCGCAGGCCGTCGCGATCGAGCCAGACGGTTTCCAGCAGCGAGCGCGCGCGCAGCCGGTCGGGCAGGGTAGGCGGGATGGTGCCCTGCAGGATCCAGGCGCTGCGCTTGACGTGGCAGTGTTCGGGCGCGGTGAGGGCGGCCGCGCTGCCCAGCGGCCAGCAGATCTGGGCGCTGCTCACGTCAGGCGGGCGGCCGGGCGCGGGCAGGTCGCTGCGCGGCAGCGCCAGGGCGATCTGCTGCAGCAGGGGCGCGGCCACGTTGGCGCCGAAGAAGCCGGGATTGGGGGTGCCGTCCGGGCGCCCGATCCATACGCCCAGCGTGTAGCGCCCGCTCACGCCGATGGCCCAGGCGTCGCGAAAGCCGTAGCTGGTGCCGGTCTTCCAGGCCAGGCGCGCGCCGCCGCCGGCATCTTCGACGAAGGGCTGGTCGGGATGGCCGCCACCTTCCAGAATGCTGCGGATGATGAAGGCGGCGCCGGCGCTCATCATGCGCGCTTCGCGCACCGGAGCGTCGGGCGTGATGCGCGGGGCGCCGGCCACGCCGCCGGCGGCCAGGGCGCGGTAGGCGCCCACCAGTTCCTCCAGGCTGGTGCCGGCACCGCCCAGGATGATCGACAGGTTCGGACTGGCGTCGCGCGGCAGGCGCAGGCGCAGCCCGGCGCCGGACAGGCGCGCGGCGAAGCGCGCCGGGCCGATCCGCTCCAACAGGTCGACGGCGGGCACGTTGAGCGAGCGTTGCAGCGCTTCCGCGGCGCTCACCGGACCGGAGAAGCTGGCCTGGAAGTTGCCGGGATCGTAGCCGCCGAACGATTGCGGGGTGTCGGCCAGCAGGCTCTCGGAATGGATGATGCCCTCGTCGAGCGCCATCGCGTACAGGAAGGGTTTGAGGGTCGAGCCGGGCGAGCGGATGCCGCGCACCATGTCGACGTGGTTGAAGCGGCGCGCGTCGGAAAAGTCGGCCGAGCCGGCGTAGGCCAGCACTTCCAGGCTCTTGCTGTCCATGACCATGGCGGCCATCGAGACGAAGCGCGGCAACTGGCCGACGCGGTCGGACAGCATGCGTTCGAGCGTGACCTGCATGTCGCGGTCGATGGTCGAGCGCACGACGGCAGCGCGTTCGCCGCGGCGCGCGCCCTGGTGCAGGCGCTCGGCGGCCAGCGGCGCCAGCCAGGCCAGGCGCGGCGGATTGGCGCCGACCTGCTCGATCATCGCGTCCTCGACTTCGGCTTGGCTCCAGTGTCCCAGTTCGGCCATGCGCCGCAAGACCTTGTCGCGCCACTGCTGCGCCACCAGCGGATGGCGGTCCGGGCGCAGGCGCGACGGCGCCTGCGGCAGTACCACCAGCAGCGCCGCTTCGGCCGGCGACAGGGTGGCGGCGCTCTTGCCCAGATAGCTGCGGCTGGCCATCTCGACGCCTTCGACGATGCCGCCCATCGGCGCGTGGTTCAGGTACAGGGTGAGGATGTCGCGCTTGGACAGGCGCAGTTCGAGCTGCAGGGCGCGCGCCACCTGGCGCAGTTTGCCTTTCAGGCTGCGGGGCACCGGTTCGATCGCGCGCGCCACCTGCATCGACAGGGTCGACCCGCCCGAAACCACGCGCCCGTGCGCGGCCCACTGCCAGCCGGCGCGCAGCATGGCCAGCGGGTTGATGCCGGGATGCCACCAGAACCAGCGGTCTTCATAGGTGAGCAGCGCTTCCAGATAGCGTGGCGATACCTGGGCGGGCGTGACCGGCAGGCGCCAGACGCCGTCGCCGTCGGGCCAGCCGCGCAGGGGCGTGCCGTCGCGCGCGGTGACCACCATGCCGGGCGCGTCGCGCGGTATCGGCGGCGGCAGCAGCTGGTCGGCCAGCAGCAGGGCCGACAACACGATGGCCAGGCCGCCGCGCCACGGATGGCGCCGCAGCCAGGCCAGGGCACTACTTGCCCGCACCGCGCGGATCGGTCACGGTGACCGGCTCGGGCGCGGCGCCGTGCGCGCGGATGTGCGGCCGGTACATGTCTTCGGCAAAGGTGCCCGGAACCTGGAAGCGCCCCGGCGTGACCACGCGCAGCATGTAGAACAGGTGCTTGACGTTGCCATCGAGCTTGAGCGCGGCCACGAAACGGTCGTCGCGGTATTCCTTGTGCTTGATGGCGGCCGCCTCGGTGGCCTGGGCCAGGTTGACGCCGTCGACCGTGAACTCGCCGGCCTGCGGTCCGGCCGACAGGTTCTGGTTTTCCACTTCGAGGCCGGCCGGGATATGGTCGACCACGAGGGCGTCTTCGATCGGCTCCTTGCTGCTGGCGGTCAGGCGCACCAGCAGCATGTCGCCGACCTTGAGCGGGCCGCCTTTCCACGGCTTGCCGTCGGTGCCGTACCACTGGCGCTTCAGGGCGATCTTGTCGTCGCTCGGCGCCGGCATCTTGAGCGGGAAGCCGCTGCCTTCCAGCTCGACCCACAGCGGGGTGCTGCCCTTGTTCTCGACGATGACGCCGTTCGGCGCCATGGCTGGATCGAGCGAACGCACTTCGCTGTCTTTCGAACCGGCCGCCACGGTGCTGTCGCCGGCTTTGTACTGCGCTTTCCAGGCTTCGCTGCTGCTGCCGCCGGCCGCGCGCGCCGCCATGAACAGGGCGATCCGTTCCTGGGTCGAGTAATAGCGCCGCTCGCCCAGCTGCTCGGCCAGGCTGGTGAGCATGGTTTCGCGCTGCGGGTGCTCGATCTTGTGGCGCACCAGCAGGGCGTAGGACATGGCCTGGTCGCGCACGGCGCTGCCGTAGTCGCCCATCCAGTCCCACATATAGCCGCTGTGGATGCCGTAGGGGCGGGTCATGGCGTCGGCGATGGCGGCCTGGCTGCGCTTGGCGTCGCCCATCAGGGCCAGCGCGATACCCAGGTGGACCAGCGGCAGCGGCGAACGCGCGCGGTCGCGGTACTGGTCGTGCAGCAGGCGCAGCGAGGCCAGCGAGGCTTTCTGTTCGCGCGCCAGCATGTAGCCGATGTACGCCAGTTCGGCGAAGCGCTGGTGGCTGTTGCGCAGCAGTTCATAGTCGCTGTGGTTGTAGCGGCCGTTGGCGTCGGCCTTGAGCGACCTGGGCAGCGCGGTGAACTGGTTGGCCGCGCCGTTCAGGCGTTCCACCATCCAGGTCTGGGCGCGCTTGTTCATCGCTTCGGGCACGCTGAAGCCGGCCTCGCGCGCATCCATCAGGAAGCCGGTAACGTAGGGTGTGAGCCAGGCTTCGTAGCTGCCTTCGCTGGCGCTCCACAGGTGGTAGCCGCCGGCGGCGCCCTGCATGCCGGCGATGCGGCCGATCGCGCCTTCGATGACGCGGGCGCGCTGTTCGCGCGTGCGCGGCTCCAGCCCAACCGCCTTGGCCCCGGCCTCGTCGATGAATACATGCGGATAGGCCGCGCTGGTGGTCTGCTCCAGGCAGCCGTACGGATAGTCGAGCAGGCCCTTGACGATGCTGCGCACATTGATCGGTGGCTTGTTCGACAAGGTCATGCTGAGCGTGCTCGAGGCGCGGTGGAAGCGTTCGAGCATTCTGGTGTCGAGCGTGGCGCTGGCGCCCGGCTCGATGCGCACGCGCCGCCCTTCGGATTCGCGCGCCAGCGGCGGCTGCACCTGCAGGGCGAATTCGCGGTGGATCGCCACCGGCCTGGCGCCGCCGGTCTTGACGTCGAGCGTCACGCGCGCCAGGCCGTACGGTTCGGTGGCCTCGACGTTAAAGCGCAGGATGCTGCGCTGGCGCGGCTTGAGCTTGACGCTGCGCTCGCCGTCGGCCAGGCGCAGCAGGCGGTCGGTGCCGAGCTTGACGCTGATGTCCTGTTCGCCGGCCATCATGTTCGTCACGTCCAGCGCCAGCGCCGCGCTGTCGCCCGGGCCGATAAAGCGCGGCATGGCGATTTCGGCCACGATCGGGGCCGACACCGTCATTTCGCGGTCGGCATGGCCGTAGCCTTCATCGGTGGAAGCCACCGCCATCAGGCGCAGGGTGCCGTTGAAATCGGGGATCATCAAGGCGATGTCGGCCTCGCCCTTGTCGTTCAGGTAGACCGGGCCGGAGAACAGGTCGATCAGCTTGACCTTCTTGGGCATGCTCCTGGTATCGCGCTTGCCGGCGTCGCCGCCCCATTTGAGTTTGCCGGGCGCGCCGTCCAGGCGTTCGATCAGCTTGCCGTAGATGTCGCTCAGTTCGGGGCCGAAGCGGTGTTTGCCGAAGAAGAAATCGAAGGGATCGGGCGTGGCGAAGCTGGTGATGTTGAGGATGCCCACGTCGACGGCGGACAGGGTCACCAGCACGCGCTTGCCGGCGGCGCCGTCGACCTTGACCTTGGCGACGGCGCGCTTTTCCGGTTCCACCTGGGCCGGCGCCGTCACGGCCACCTTGAGTTTGCGCGCTTCGCGGGCCAGCGGCAGCCAGGTCATGCCGACCGCGCGCGCAGGAGTGACCCGGTCGCCCTGGCTGCCGGGACGGAATACGACTGTCGAGACGTACATGTCGGAGCGCTTCCAGTCCTTGTCGACCGGGATGCTGACGGTGGTGCCGGCGGTGCTGACGCTCACGCGTTTGCTCCACAGGACCTTGTCGGCTTCGACCAGCACCAGGGCTTCGCCGTCGTGCGGCGGCATGATCTTGAGCTTGACGTCGTCGCCCGGCTTGACCGGCGCGCCTTCGAGCTGCAGGCGCACGCGGTCGGGGCGGTTGCCCAGGCTGTCGGCATCCTGCGCGTTCCAGCCGGCGTAAAAGCGGTAGCGGGTTTTCAGGCCGGTCTGCGGGTCGCTCAGCTCGAGCAGGTAGCGGCCCCATTGCACCGGCACGGTCAGTTTGGCACGCTCGGACAGATCGAGCACGCCGCTCTGGACGGTCTCGAAGGATTCGGAGAAGCCGGAGTGCCAGCCGCGGTCCTTGTCGTAGCGCCAGTAGTACTGGCGGTCTTCGCGGATCAGGCGGAACGGGGCCTGCTTGAGCGGCACCAGCTTGCCGGCCGCGTTGGTGCGGATGACCTCGAATTCGGCCGTGCTGCCTTCGCGCGCCACGTCCTTTTCAAAGGCGGGGCGTACGGCGATCAGCTGCCGGGCCGGCCAGACCATGCGTTCGACCGAGCGCACCACCGGGCGTCCGCCCGATTCGAGCAGGCTGAAGGCGGCGCGCACGCGCAGGGGCGAGCCGCCGATGGGGTCGAAGGGGACGTCGACCGTGGCCTTGCCCTCGTCGGACAGGGCCTGCTCGTCCATCTCGACGCGCTTGGCGACGTTCTTGTCGTCGTCGGCATCGCCGAACTGAAAGCCCGGCCATTCTTTGGGCAGCGGATTGCGCGCGCGTTCCTGCGATGCGCTGCCGAGCAGGCGGTTGCCGGCGGCCGGGGCGCCGTACAGATAGTCGCCCTGAACGTCGACGGCGAAATTGTCGCTCCTGTCGAGTGTGCCGGGCGCGCTGTTCAAGGTCAGCTTCATGCGTTCGGGCAGGAATTCTTCGACCTGGAAACTGACGATGGCGTCGGGGCGCCTGGCGGCCGGATCGGCGCGCAGTTCCAGCGACCATTTGCCGGTGGCGGCATCGGCCGGCAGCTCGATGGCGCGCTGCAGGTAGCCGGGGGTCTTGAGGTCGGGCTGCCACATGGTGGAGCTGACCACGTCGCCGTCGGGCTTTTTAAGCTCGGCCTTGATCGGCACGGGCGGCAGGGCGGCGCCATCGGCGCTGCGGGCCAGCAGCGAGACGGTGAATTTTTCGCCGGGCCGGTACAGGTCGCGGCCGGCGTAGGCGAACAGCTTGACGTCGCGCGGGAGGTGACCGCCGATATCGAATTCGGACAGGTCCAGGCCGGCTTCGCGCAGGGCGATGATGGAGGTTTCCTTACCGCGCCGCGCCAGCAGCAGGCGCGCCTTGTCGGGCAGGCCGGGCAGCACGCCGTGGCCGTCGCCATCGGTCTTGCCGCGCGCGAGCACCTTGCCGTCGCCATCGATGACTTCGAGCTCGACGTCGCCCTGGCCCTTGCCGGTCTTGAGCGAGGTGGTGAACACATCGGTCTGCTTGACCTGGCGGCGCGCGTGCAGGCCGATATCGCTGGTATAGAAATAGGTAACCTGGTAATCGTTGCCGAATTCACCGGGGCGGCGCATGACCGCGACGTAAATGCCCGGCTCGCTCAATTCGGCAATCTTTTCGACCGGCAGCAGGCTGACTTTGCGGCTGTTCTGGGCGTCGCTGGTGAGGAAGCGGTTGGTGTAGACGCTCTGTGCAAGGCCTTGCAGCTGGTCGAGCTGGTAGCCGTAGACCTGGCCCTTGAAGGAACTCCTGTCGTAGTAATCATTGTTGCCGGACTCGTCGTCGCTTTCTTCGTCGTGGTGGCCGCGCGGCTTGCCGGCCACGATGTCGAGGAAGGCCGACATTTTATCGGGCGACACGCGCAGGAATTCGACGTCGACTTCGGGCACGTTGACGGTGACGACCGGCAGGCCGCCGTTCAGGCCTGCGGGCAACACGGTGCCCTTGCTGGCGAAGAAAAAGGAAGGCGACATCGGGTCGCTGAGCATGTCGCAGCTGTGCGACTGGCCCAACTGCTTGCCGGACGCGGCCGTCAGCGCGGCGCTCAGCGTGACCTTGTACTGGTGGCCGGGCTTGACGAAGGGGAAGACGATGACGTGGGGATTGTCGGTGACGATCCAGCCGCCGCTGATCATGGTCGACTTGCCGGTGGCTTGCCGGACTGCCGGGGTATCTTGTTTCTTGTTGGGCTCGTCGCCTTTTTTCTCGCCCAGGTCGCTCACCTGAATCAGTTTTTCCAGTGGCTGATCGGCCTTGACGAGGTCCGAGAATACGACGGCCAGGGCCGGTTTGTCGTCGTGCAGGCGTGGCTGGCAATTGTTGACGGCAAACTCGGCGCTGACGTTGACCAGCACGCCGCTGCCGCCGGCCTTTTGGACCGCCGGCTTCTTGGCCCACCACAGACCGGCGCCGGCGGCCGCCACCGTCGCGACAAGGGCTGCGGCCACCGCCGTTTGTTTCGTGAACTTTATCATAACTTTCCCCGGGAGCAATTAGCAATAATGTATCCGAGGATGGGGATTTATGTAGGGTTTTTTTGCGGTTGACGACGGCCCAAAAGTGGTCGCGACGGATGCGAAGCACCCGGCCCCAAAAAAATGCGCGCAGACCTGATCGGTACCGCGCGCGAGGAGAAGAACTGGTGTGAAAGGGTGTTGCCGAATGCGGTCAGAAACCTCCGCTGGAACCGTGGGTGCCGCCACCCATGCCGCCGCCCATGCCGCCACCCATGCCGCCACCCATGCCGCCCCTGTGCCGGCCGCTCCCGCCTTCGCGTCCACCGGGCGCGCCGCCGTGCGCAGCGCGCTCGGGATCGGCGTCGAGCCGGTCGAGTTGCGATTGCAGCAGTTCGATGACCTGGGCGCGCTGCTTGTCGTTGAGCGCGTCGTTGACGGTCAACCAGAGTTCGCGCAATTGCTTGTCTTCGTCGGCGCTGACCGTGGTTTCAGTGTCGATGCTGCCGGTCAGGTCGCGCAGATCGGGCACGCCGGCGGACAGGCGCGCCTTGAGATCAGCCTGCAGTTTTTCGCGGCGCGACTGCCGGGTGCGCAAGATACCCCAAGCCTTGGCGGTTACCTGCTGCCACAAGGTTTGCTGGTTGGGCGTGAGTTCCAGCGCTTTTTTGATGCTGTCAGCGCCCATCATTAATTGTTCGGCCCGCAGGTCCATCACCTTGACGGCCAGCGCAGGCATGGGCATCAGGGCGGTGGTCAGCAGGATGGAGGCGAGGGTAGTGGCAATACGTAGTTTCATGTCAGCATGGGGGCGGTTGGCATGGGCAAAATGATAGCCCCCCGCCCGCGCCGGCAACAGCGGCTTTACCTGGCTTTACGTTTGTTGCTGACTTGTAAATCCGAGCCTGTCCGTACGCCGGCGCCACGCTCAGTGCACGCGCCCGCCGGGCACGCCGTTGCGCAGCGGCGGTCGCATGCGCGCGCGCCGGTCGCCCATCATGACGCGCAGGTCATGCACCCGGATGCCGGTGACTTCGTGAATACGGATGATCAGGCCGGGACATACGCTGCGCTTACGGTGGCGGATTTTGCTCAGCAGTGGTGGCGTGATGTCGAGCATGCGGCACAGCGACGCATCGGTCTTGAGGCGGAAGCGATAGCGCAGGTGGTCGAGCATGTGGGCAGGGTCGAAGCTGCCATGGGGGATGACAATGGGAGCGGACATGATCCTCCTCGCGGAAAAGAATGATTCGTGGGTCAGTGCAGAGTTGGACACTGGCCACTCCCAATGGTTGCGTTGGCGCGCGCCGGAATGGCAGGCGTTTGGCCTGGCACAAAGGTGCGCGCGACGCAGCTCAGCTCTCGCGCCGCTTGAGCAGATAGTAAGCCGCTCCGGCAACGGCGGTGGCGACGGCGGCCTTGCGCACCAGCCCGGCGCGGTTGTGGCGCCACTCGGCCTTGATGCCCATTTCGCCCAGCACATTGGGCACCTTGCCGTGCATGAGGTCCTCACCAATGCCTTCGACCATGTCGACGCGGTCGGCCAACAGCAGCAGCATCCAGTGGCCGATATCGTTCTCGGTACTCTTGTAGGCAAGGCGGCGCATCAGGCCGGACAATCCGCGCGGCGGCGCGCTGGTGCCGAATACCGGGGTCACCCCGGGCCGTTCGGGCGAGACGAACACCTCGACGTGCTGCACCTGCTGGGTGGGCGGGGATGCGGGCGCGCCGTCGAGCCGCGGCGGGGTGCGTTCCATCGGCACGCCCGGCCGGTTCTTGCGGTCGAGATCGGCGCCCCAGCCCTGGATGTGCGACATGTCGCGCGTGACCCGCGGCGCGCGCGCGCGTTCGTGCGCCTGGGCGTGTTCCTGCTGGCTGTGGCCGTGCAGCACGTGCAGTTGTTCTTTCTTGAAGCGGTGCTGGGTATCGGTCAGCGGGGCACCGATCCCGCCGCTGCTGGTATTGGTCGTTTCCATCAATGGTCTCCTTAGAGGCTGTTTATGCAAATGCACTGTCTTCGTCGCTGCGCCTGGCCCATCTTGAAACAGCCTCTTGGTGCAGCGTGCCGGCGGCCACGCGGCGCACCTGATCGGCATTGGGCGGAATCAGGATGGTCTTGATGCAGTTGTCCAGCTTGCTGGAAAATATGTGATACGCGTCGGCCACTTCTTCCAGCGGCACCCGGTGGGTGATGATCTGCTTGGGATCGATGCGGCCGGCCTGGATGTGTTCGATCAGGCGTGGCAGGTGGCGTTTGACGCTGGCCTGGTTCATGCGCAAGGTCAGTCCCTTGTTGAGGGCGTTGCCGATCGGTACCGCATTGGCGTCGCCCGGGTGTTGGATGCCAGAATCAGGTTTGTGCGTTGCACACACACGGTATGGCCCGCGATAATCCATTGCCAGCATATTGCCCCCTATATTCCACACCGATCGGTCGTCGAATGGACAAGTTAATGTATGGGCAAGGACGATGTCGATACGCGCACGGAAAGGATGGTGCCTTTTCCTGCATATTGAGTCTGGCTGGAAAGCTTTGATGGGGTGGAATGATGAATCCGTTCTGGGAGGCACAGAAAACGTGCAAGAAAAATGTCTCCAGGCCGATGGCGGCGATCGTAGCGGCGTGCGCTTGAAGTGTATGGCAACACTTCGGTCGTGGGCCCGGGGGGATTCGGGAATTGTTGCTCTAATATTGCTCGTGAAATAACATTTACAATTGATTATCATCGCGACGGGGTTTCGAGAAACGATGCCCATGCGACCTCCTGTTGTACTCAAACTTAAAGCGACTCGCCATGCGCCGAGACTTGAGCAATTCAACCGGAAAGGACTGATATGGCATTGTCGCTGATACGTGAAGGAAAGGCGGCTCTATGCGCACAATAACTTTGATCGGGCTGGGGCTGACAGCTTGTTTGCCTACATTGGCCCTAGCGGCGCTCAGCGCTCCCGTTCTTGACGCGCGGGCCGTGCGCGAAGAATGCAGCGCCTTTTCTCAGGCGGGAATACGGGACTGTCTTGCAAAGAAAGCTGAAAACAGTCAGAAGGAATTAAGGCAAGCCGAGGAGAAGGTCACTAGTATCCTCGCCATGTGGGATGAAGACACCAAGTACGTCAACCTGGCCAAGGCAAAACTAGCCGCATCAAACACGGAATTTGCTAAGTACCGTGAGACGCAATGCGAATTCTCAGCTTCACTAAGTGGCGGAGGGGCTGGTAATGCGCATGAGATGGGCCGTCTGGCTTGTGTCACAGTACTCAACAATAGACGAGCCGAGCAACTACGCGACGCTGTGTCTGACTTGCCATTGAAGTAGATGGCATGAGTACGTCTGAGAGCGTGGGCATGATCTCCTGAGCAGCATCGCCAAGAAGGCCAAGTGGATGGACTGCAAGCTGGTGGGGAAATCCCTCGGCAACATTCTCCACTGGCAGTCACTGCGTAGCAGATAAAGCACCGCGCAGAACACTTCGTACAAGTCCACCGTGGTCGGCTTGGTGCGTTTCCTCACGCTTTGCAGCAGCGGCAGGATTTCTTCAAATTTCTCTCGACTGAGGTCGCTGGCGTATCGCTTTCTCATCCCGCTATTATCTGGCATCTCGATGAGAACACGTTCTTAGTGCACACGTTCCTGGTGCAGCGTGCCGGCGGCCACGCGGCGCACCTGATCGGCATTGGGCGGAATCAGGATGGTCTTGATGCAGTTGTCCAGCTTGCTGGAAAATATGTGATACGCGTCGGCCACTTCTTCCAGCGGCACCCGGTGGGTGATGATCTGCTTGGGATCGATGCGGCCGGCCTGGATGTGTTCGATCAGGCGTGGCAGGTGGCGTTTGACGCTGGCCTGGTTCATGCGCAAGGTCAGTCCCTTGTTGAGGGCGTTGCCGATCGGTACCGCATTGAAGGTGGGGCCGTACACGCCCACGATCGAGACGTTGCCGCCCTTGCGCACGGAATTGATGGCCCAGTGCAGTGCCGTGGCCGCGCCCGCCTGCAGCTTGAGCGCCACGCCGGTCAGCGTTTGCACGGCGTTGCCGGCGGCCTCGCAGCCGACCGCGTCGATGCACACGTCGGCGCCCAGCCAGTCGGTCATTTTCTTGATGTGCAGGGCCATGTCGTCGACCTCGCGGAAGTTGATGACCTCGCACTGCGCGTAGCGCTTGACGAATTCCAGCCGGTACTCGACATGGTCGACCACGATCACCCGGCCGGCACCCATCAGCCAGGCCGACTTGGCGGCGAAGATGCCGACCGGGCCGGCGCCGAACACGACCACGGTGTCGCCCTCGGCGATGTCGCCCATTTCGGCGGCCTGATAGCCGGTCGGCAGGGCGTCGGTCAGCAGCACCGCGTCGTCTTCGTGCAGGTCGGCCGGGATGATGGTGGGCCCGACATCGGCCAGGGGCACGCGCACCAGCTCGGCCTGGCCGCCGTCGTAGCCGCCGGCCGTGTGCGAGTAGCCGTAGATGGCGCCCACGGCGCTGGCTTCCGGATTGGTGTTGTGGCAGTTGCCGTAAAGCTCGCGGTCGCAAAAGAAGCAGGAGCCGCAGAAGATATTGAACGGCACCAGCACGCGGTCGCCTGCCTTGAGCTTGCGAACCGCCTCGCCGACCGCTTCGACCACGCCGACGAATTCGTGCCCGAAGGTGGTGCCCACACGCGTGTCGGGCACCAGGCCGTGGTACAGGTGCAGGTCGGAACCGCAAATGCACGACCGCGTCACGCGCACGATGGCGTCGCCCGGATGCTCGATTTGCGGGTCGGGTTTGTGCGCCGCGCGTACGCGAAATGG
Organism: uncultured Oxalobacteraceae bacterium; assembly: GCA_946480015.1. The sequence continues at coordinate 16,559 of CAMLIL010000013.1, forward strand.
CCCACGGTAATCCATTGCCAGCATATATCCCCCTTCTTGGTTTTTGTCTTTCTAAGCTAATGCAAACACAAGGAGAAAGTCGATAGGCGCACGGAAAGGACGGCCATATTTCTCCACTATTTAATCCATTTGGAAAGGTATTGGAAGTGGGTAATTGTCTATAAAAAAGTGTTTCAGCACGGTGAGAAATACTCCTACACATGCCTGCTAGTAAGTCTGATGCTGGGGGCGCTGTGGCTGGCTACCATAGGCTTCGGTGTAACCCATCCGGGATGCGTTTTTGATTTTCAACATTCACCATGGAGGAGAGCGATATGGCGACCAATCAAGGCGGAAATAAGGGCGGCGGCGGGCGCAAACAGAGCCATGTGCACGGCACGGATAAACAGTCCAGCCAGGGCAGCAAGCAGTCCGGCACCGGCAACCGCGGGTTCGCATCGATGGACCCGGATCGGCAACGGGAGATCGCTTCCCAGGGCGGACGCGCCGCTCACGCTTCCGGCAATGCCCACGAATTCACCTCCGAAGAAGCGCGTGAAGCGGGCCGCCAGAGCCACAAGAACGACGGCAACCGCCAGCACGATGCGGAGGGCGGCAACAAAGGCACGGGCGGTGGGGCGCGCTAGGCGCCGTTGGTCTGACCGAATCCTGCAGGAACGAGAGGCCCCGGTCCTTGCGTCGAAGGCATATTTTTATGCCAGCAATGGCTTGCGCCCCGCATCGATGCAGGAAATGTTGCATCGCATAATTCAAACATTGTGAAATTTAGCAAAATGCTACGATTCCATCCAATGGCTTTCCCTAGAACTGTATCCGACACGCGAAATAGCAAACTTTCCTATGAACAGGCCTTCCTTGACCCAGCCCGACCATCGCCCGACCTGGCGCTTGCGTGTACCTGCGGGTGGGCGGATTTTACAATTGGCGCTTTTTGGCATGGGTGCGCCGGCATCCCGGCCGGCACCGCGGAGGTGCGATGAGCGGCGCTGAACATTTTTTTCGTGGCCGTCCATTTATCCAGGCTTCGGCCCCCGGCCGGGTCAACCTGCTGGGCGAACACACCGACTACAACGACGGCTACGTGCTGCCGGTGGCCACCCCGATGCGCACCACGGTGGCGCTGGCGCCAGGCGCCGGCGACGCCCACCGCTTCATGTCGGCCGACCTGGACGAGCAGGTGACGCTGGCGCGCGGGGCCCAGCCGGTGGCCGGCTTCGGGCGCTACATCTACGGCTGCTTCAAGGTGCTCGAGCAGCACGGCGTGGCCGTGCCGCCGCTGGACGTGTATGTGCAATCCGATCTGCCGATCGGCGTGGGCCTGTCGTCCAGCGCCGCGCTCGAAGTGGCCACCTTGCGCGCCGTGCGCCAGATGCTCGGCCTGGACCTGGACGACGTGGCGCTGGCGCGTGCGGCGCAGAAAGCCGAAGTCATGTATGCCGGCGTTCACTGCGGCATCATGGACCAGATGGCCGCCAGCCTGTGCGACGACGCCCATATGCTGTTTCTCGATACGCGCACCCTGGCCGGCGAAGTCTTGCCGCTGCCCGCGGGCGCCGAGCTGATCGTGATCGACAGCGGCGTCACCCGCAGGCTCGCCGCCAGCAAGTACAACGAGCGCCGCTCCGAGTGCGGCACCGCCTCCCGCGCGCTCGGCGTGGCGGCACTGCGCGAGGTGACCGACCTGGCCCGGATCGACAGGGTCGATCCGCCATTTCGTTTCCGCGCGCGCCACGTGGTCAGCGAAAACCAGCGCGTGCTGGCCGCCGCCGCCGGCGTATCGGCCGAGACCCTCGGCGAACTGATGAACGCATCGCATGCCAGCCTGCGCGACGACTATGAAGTGTCGACCGCCGAGCTCGACGAACTGACCGACCTGCTGCGCCGCCAACCCGGCGTGTACGGCGCGCGCCTGACCGGCGCCGGCTTCGGCGGCGCCTGCGTGGCGCTGTGCCGCAGCGGCGAGGGCGGCGCCATCGGTCAGGCCGTCACCACAGCTTACAACTTGCGCGGGCGCCACGGCCGTCTGCTGATACCCGCGCCCAACCAGCCAGGAGGAGCGATTTAATGAATGACTTCGAATATCCGCGGCCTCAGCTAGAACGCGACAATTGGACCTCGCTCAACGGCCAATGGGATTTTGCCTTTGACGACGGCTTGCATCACAAGCACCCGACCGATCCGATCGAATGGACCCATCAGATCACCGTGCCGTTCGCGCCCGAAGCGCCGGCCAGCGGCATCGGCGACGAGGGTTTCCACCCGGCGGTGTGGTACCGCCGCCAGTTCGATGCGCCCGCCGGAGACGGCTGCGTGATCCTGCATTTCGGCGCCGTCGACTACCAGGCGAAGGTGTGGGTCAACGACCAGCTGGTGGCCCAGCACGAGGGCGGCCACACGCCGTTCTCGTGCGACATCAGCGGCGCGCTGCGCTCGCACGGCCCGCAAGTGGTGGTGGTGCACGTGGTCGACGATCCGCTCGACCTGGCCAAGCCGCGCGGCAAACAGGACTGGCTGCTGGAACCGCACTCGATCTGGTATCCGCGCACCACCGGCATCTGGCAGACGGTATGGCTGGAACGCGTCTCGGCCACCCGCATCGAGCGGCTGCGCTGGACCCCGATTTTCGACGGTTACGAAATCGGCTGCGAGATTTTCGCGGTCGGCGAGATCACCGAGGACCTGTTCGTCGAAGTCAAGCTGTGGCATGGCGAAAACCTGCTGTCGGACGATTATTACAAGCTGGTGGGCCACGAAGCGAACCGCAAGATTGCCCTGTCCGATCCGGGCATCGACGATTCGCGCAACGAACTGCTGTGGAGCCCGGAACGGCCGACCCTGCTGCGCGCCGAGCTGACCCTGCGCCACAACGGCCAGGTGCTCGACCGCATCAAGTCGTACACGGCGCTGCGTTCGGTGGCCATCACGCGCGACCGCTTCATGCTCAATGGACGCCCGTATCCGCTGCGGCTGGTGCTCGACCAGGGCTACTGGCCCGACACGCTCATGACCGCGCCCAACGACGCGGCGCTCCGGCGCGACGTCGAACTGGCCAAGGCCATGGGCTTTAACGGCGTGCGCAAGCACCAGAAGATCGAAGATCCGCGCTACCTGTACTGGGCCGACCGGCTGGGCTTGCTGGTGTGGGAAGAAATGCCCTCGGCTTACCGCTTCAGCCCGAAAGCCATCACGCGCATGGTGCGCGAGTGGACCGAGGCGGTCGAACGCGATTACAGCCACCCCTGCATCATCGTGTGGGTACCGTTCAACGAATCCTGGGGCGTGCCCAACCTGACCTCGACCCAGGCCCACCGCAATGCCGTCGAAGCGCTGTACCACCTGACCCGCACGCTGGACAACACCCGTCCGGTGATCGGCAACGATGGCTGGGAGGCCTCAGCCACCGACATCCTCGGCATCCACGATTACGATTTCGATCCGGAAAAGCTGCGCGCGCGCTATGAAACCACCGAGCCGCAGCGCACCCTGTTCGACCAGCGCCGGCCGGCCGGACGCATCCTGACCCTGGACGGCTTCCCGCACCGCGGCCAGCCGATCGTGCTGACCGAATTCGGCGGCATCGCCTACGACAAGGGCAAGCAGCCCGAGCACACCTGGGGCTATTCGCGCGCCGACACCGACGCCACCTTCCTGGATCACTACCGGCGCCTGCTCAAGGTGGTCAACGAAACCACCCTGTTCAGCGGCTTTTGCTACACCCAGTTCGCCGACACCTTCCAGGAGGCCAATGGCCTGCTGTGCGCCGACCGCACGCCGAAGATTCCGCTTGAACAGATCAGCGCGGCAACGCGCAATGCGAAACCGGAGGCATGACGATGGCCGGCAAGAACCCCGTACGACGCGGACCGCGCTCCAACGAGCTGGCCCGCATCCTTGCTCCGCCCTAGTTGGCTTGGAGGGAGGGTAGAGACACAAGAAAAAGTATAAACCGTTGACTCATGAATCAGCCCCTTAAAGGGCGGAAAGGACTTCCTATGTCTACCATTATCGTGTTCTGCCACCTGCGCTGGGATTTTGTCTTCCAGCGGCCGCAGCATCTGATGACACGACTGGCCAAGCACCACAAGATCATCTTCATCGAAGAACCGGTGTTCGACGAGGGCGCAAGCCATCTGAAGAGCTACCAGGCCGCACCCAACGTCACTGTGGTGCAGCCGCACACGCCGGTGCAGGCGGTCGGTTTCCATGACGACCAGATTCCGCTGCTGCAACCGCTGCTGGCCGAACTGGCACCGCCAGGCGATAACCCGATCGTCTGGTTCTATACCCCGATGGCGCTGCCGCTGCTGCAGGCGCTGCATCCCAGCCTGGTGGTGTACGACTGCATGGATGAACTATCGGCCTTCAAGAATGCCCCCAAACAGTTGCTGCAGCGAGAAACGGCCCTGCTGTCGATTGCCGACGTGGTCTTCACCGGCGGCCCCAGCCTGTACGAAGCGAAGAAGACCCGGCATGCCAACGCCCACTGCTTTTCCAGCAGCGTCGACGTGGCCCACTTCGGCCAGGCGCTGGACCGCAGCACCGAGCATGCCGGCCTCGCGCACATCCCCAGGCCGCGCCTGGGCTTCTACGGCGTCATCGACGAGCGCTTCGACGCCGGGCTGATCGGCGCGCTGGCCGATGCCCATCCGGAATGGCAACTGGTCATGGTCGGTCCGGTCGTCAAGATCGATCCGGCCAGCCTGCCGCAGCGTCCGAATATCCACTACCTCGGCCAGAAATCCTACGACGACCTGCCCAAATTCCTGGCCGGCTGGGATGTCTGCCTGCTGCCGTTCGCCATGAACGAGTCGACCCGGTTCATCAGCCCGACCAAGGTGCTGGAATATATGGCGGCCGAATTGCCGGTGGTGTCGACGCCGATCGCCGACGTGGTCAAGCCCTATGGCGCGATCGTGGCGATCGCCGCCGCCGCCCCGGAATTCATCCGCGCCTGCGAAGAGGCGCTGGCACTGAGCCCCGAACGGCGCGCCGCCATGATCGATCAGATGCGCGACGTGGTCAAAACCACCTCGTGGGACCGCACCGCCGAGCAGATGGTGGCGCTGATGCGCAGCGCGGCCACCAATTCGCGCGGCCTGCGCCCGGCTGCCGGCGCGCTCGACAGCGGCGACGCCGCCAGGGTCAATGCCTTGCGCGGCCAGGCCAGTCCGCAAAGCTACAAGTGCGTGATCATCGGCGGCGGTCCCACCGGCCTGTCGGCGGCCTACCACTTCGGCAAGGATTGCCTGCTGCTCGACCGCAATCCCACTCCGGGCGGCTGGTGCCGTTCGGTCGAAGACAAGGGCTTCACCTTCGACTATGCCGGCCACATCATGTTTTCCAATGACCCGTACGTGCTCAAGCTGTACGACAAGCTGCTGGGCGAGAACCTGCACTGGCAAAACCGCGAAGCCTGGGTCTACAGCAAGGACGTCTTCACCCGCTATCCCTTCCAGGGAGCGCTGTACGGCTTGCCGCCGAAAGTCATCACCGAGTGCATCATGGGCGCGATCGAAGCGCGCTACGGCCTGGAAACCGGGGTGCCGGAGGTGGAGCAGGCGCCGGCCTGCGGCAACGTCAAGCCGGTGGAAGACTGCTGCGCCGACGGTACGGCCGATGTCGCCAACGGCGATACCAAGGGCAGCGGCAAATCGGTCCAGTCCGACAAGCCGCAAAACTTCGAGGAATTCATTTACAAGGTTTGGGGCAAGGGCATCGCCAAGCATTTCGCCATCCCCTATAACAAGAAGATCTGGACCGTTCCGCTGACCGAGATGGAAACCTCCTGGCTGGGCGGACGGGTGCCGCTGCCCGATCTGGAGGAAATCATCGAAGGCGCGCTGGAGCCGTCCGGCAAACCGATGGGGCCGAACGCACGCTTTGGCTATCCGCTGCGCGGCGGTTTCCAGGCGCTGGTGTCGGGCTTCCTGCCGCACATCACGGGCAAGGTGGAAAACAATGCGGAAGTGGTCCAGGTGGTGCCGAGCCAGAAAACCGTGGCCCTGGCCGATGGCCGCCGCTTCGGCTACGATAGCCTGATCAGCACCATGCCGCTGCCGGAACTGATCCGCGTGATCGGCGCGGAAGCCCCGGAACCGGTGCGCATGGCCGCCAAGGGCTTGAACCACATCTCGATCCGCTGCATCAATATCGGCGTCAAGCGCGAAAACCTCACCGACAAGCACTGGATCTACTACCCCGAAGACACCATCTTCCACCGCATTTTTGTGCAGGGCAATGCCAGCCCGCATTGCAATGCGCCCGGGGGCTTCGGGCTGACCTGCGAAATCTCCTACTCGCCATGGAAGCCCTTGCCGGTCGATGGCGATGAACTGATCCAGCGCGCGATCGCCGACTGCATCAAGGTCGGGATCTTTAATGCGGACGACGAAATCATGGTCGCCAACCAGGTCGACATGCCGTATGCCTACGTGGTGTACGACCACCAGCGCGCGCAGAACGTGGCCACCTGCAAGCAATGGCTGGCACAGCACAATATCGTGCTGGCGGGGCGCTATTCGGAATGGGAGTACTACAACTCCGATCACGCCTTCATCGCCGGCAAGAAGGCGGCCGAATTCGTGCTCGAGGCCCAGTCCAAGGTTCTGGACGCGGGAGAAAAGGCCGCCAAGGTGTAGGCAAGGGGCGCATCTGCCTGGCTGGACGCACCGATAGCCCGCCTTGCGCGGGCTTTTTTGTCGTCTGCGCGCGCGCTATTCGACGACGGTCCGACCACCTGCATGATGCAGCGCAAAGTGCTACACTCGATTGGTTAACGCATAGGCAAGGTTTGCGGCCGAATGCAAGCACAACACCAACCAGGACACGCTCACCATGACCGACTTATCCGCTTTCCCGATCACAAAAAAATGGCCGGCCACCCAGCCTGAGCGGCTGCAGCTGTACTCGCTGCCCACGCCCAACGGCGTGAAGGTCTCCATCATGCTGGAGGAAATCGGGCTGCCGTACGAACCGCATCTGGTCAGCTTCGACACGAACGACCAGCTCACGCCGGAATTCATCTCGCTCAATCCCAACAACAAGATCCCGGCGATCATCGACCCGAACGGTCCGGGCGGCAAGCCGCTGAAGCTGTTCGAGTCCGGCGCCATTTTGCTGTATCTGGCCGAAAAAACCGGCAAGCTGCTGCCGCAAGATCCGGCGCGCCGCCATGAAACCATCCAGTGGCTGATGTTCCAGATGGGCGGCATCGGGCCGATGTTCGGCCAGGTGGGCTTTTTCGTGAAGTTCGCCGGCAAGGACTACGAGGACAAGCGCCCGCGCGACCGTTACGTGGGCGAAAGCAGGCGCCTGCTGGCCGTACTCGACCGGCACCTGGACGGCAAAGCCTGGATGATGGGCGACGAGTACACCATCGCCGACATCGCCATTTTCCCGTGGGTACGCAATCTGGTGGAATCTTATATGGCGGGCGATCTGGTCGGCATCGCCGATTTCGCCAACGTCAACCGGGTCGTCGCCGCTTTCGTGGCACGCCCGGCCGTCAAGGCGGGGCTGGCGATTCCCGCGCGCTCGTAACAAGGAAGAGATAGAAATGGCAACAGTATTTGCAGCACCGGTGTTCGACGCCACCGTCATCTACGAGGGCGAGGAACTGTTCAAGGGCAAGGGTGCGGCCGGCGTGTGGGCCGACAAGCTGGCAGCCGAAATCGGCGGCGAGGTGCGGGTCGACAAGGTCGGCACCGGCTGGGCCTTGTTCGGCGCTGTCGATGGCACGCCCTGCGTCTGGGGCATCCACGGGCAGCGCCTCAAGCGCATCGACAAGCTGCCCGGCGCGCCGCTCACGCCGTAATGGCGACCAGCTCCAGTTTCAAGTCCTGCATCCCGGCCGGCGTGTAGATCGAGATCGATTGCGCCTGCAGCATGCGCTCGTACATCGGGCCTTTCGCTTCGATGGTGAAATAGCACGTGTCGGGCCGCACCGGCACCGCCGCCGGCACCTGCGGCGCGTGTTGCAGCCGCACGCCCGGCATGGCCGACAGCACGAACTTGTCCACGTCGTCCGGCGCGCCGACCTTGAAGCGCAGCGGCACCACCTCGACCAGTTCGACGGCCGGCATGGCGGCCGATACCGCCAGGTAAAAAGCGGTCTTGTCGTCGATCTTGCCCGAGTCCAGCTTGCCGTGATGGTAGGACGGCTTGATTTCATTGAGCGCGATGGCGAAGTATTTGGCCGAGATCACGGTATCGAGCAGGTCGCGCACGATCTGGTGCAGCTGGGCGAACGCCGGGCCCGGATCGTCGTGGCTGTAGGCGGGCAGGTCGGACAGGCTCCAGGATTTCGAGAACGTCATCAGGGCACCGGCGATGCCGAGCAGTTGCGCGAACAGGCGTTCCGGGTGCAGGGCGGGGTGGTGAAAGTAGTGGCTCAGGCTGGCGTAAGCGCTGCTGGCGGTGTGCAGCAGCCAGAACGAGGACATGTCGCCGGAGCGAAATTCGATCACGTTGCGGCTGGGCTCATGATGATGACCGTACAGGGCACCCACCTTGGCCTGCAGCGCGTCTACCAGGCGGCGCAGCTGCAGCAGCAGCGCCGGCGCGGCCTGCAGCGACAGGCTGGGCGCCACGAAGGACGGGTCGAGTTCGTAGCCGCCGGTGCCGCCGCGGCGCAGCCGCAGCAGCGCGAAGCTGGCATACGAATCGCGCGGATCGAATTCCGACACCAGCCGCACGTCCTTGGTCAGGTAGGCCAGCTCGGCGCGCGCCGCGCCGGTGTACAGATCGGGCGTGTCGCGGTTGTCCTGGGCAAAGCGGGCCACGTTGCCGGTTTGGCCAGGCGGACTGAAATTGGCGCCGAAGGGCTTGAAGGCGGGCAGGGCGGCATAGAAGGTCACGCTTTGCTGGCCGGGCGGCAATTGATTGAGGTCGATCGGTGGCGGCAGCACATCCTCGGCGGGCGCCCGCACCGTCTCGCCATCCGGAAAACGCAGCCCCAGTTCCAGCAGCCGCAAGCTGCCGCTGGCGAGGGCATCGCGGTCGACCTCCAGCTTTAATACGCCCCACGCGTATGGATTTGCCGCAAGAATCGCATCGTTGAGGCGTTGTTCGTGGTAGCGGTCCTGCTGCTGGAAATGCTGGGGGCGCAGAAACAGTCCCTCTCCCCACAAAACTTTGCTGCCCATGTCGCATCCTTTCGAGCCTGCCTCACGGAATCAACACTAGCACCGCCAACGCTTTTCCCCAACCGGCCGCTTTCGGCATAGTTGCAACACGTCAAAATTTCACGTGGCCGGCGACTAGAATGAACCCAATATTCGACAGGGGAAGCCGATGTCCAAGCCCAGCAAATCGTTGCACCGTACGCCCGAGATGAAAGCGCCGCGCGTGCAGATGACGTACGACGTCGAGGTGGGCGACAGCGTCGAGACGCGCGAACTGCCGTTCGTGGTCGGTGTGCTGGCCGACGTGGCCGGCGACTCCGCGGCCGACAAGCGGCGCCTGAAGGAGCGCCCCTTTGTCGCCATCGGGATCGACACCTTCGATGATGTGATGAAGTCGGTCGCGCCGCGCGTGCTGCTCGAGGTGCCCAACCTGATCGAGGGCGGCGACAGCAGCTTCACGGTCGATCTGAGCTTTCGCGCCATGGCCGATTTCCGGCCTGAAGCGGTACTGGCGCAGATCGAGCCGCTCAGGGCATTGCTTGAGGCGCGCACGCGCCTGGCAGTGCTGCGCGCCAGCGTGCTTGGCGAGCGCATGCCATGAGAATCGACGCCGCCGCCATCCTCGACCGGGTCGTGGAAGTCTCGGCCGATCCGCTGGCGGCCTGGGTCGAGCAGCTGCGCGCGGACACGCTCGACCCGGTGCTGGTGGCCGCGCGCATCGATGCGCGCATGGCCGACCTCGACCAGCTGATCGCCGCGCAGCTGTCCGAGGTGCTGCACGCGCCCCGGTTCCAGCAGCTGGAAGCCACCTGGACCGGGCTGCATTATCTGGTGGCCAGCGACGGCGCCGCCGCCAACGTGCAGGTGCGGGTGCTGAACGCGTCCAAGAAGGAACTGATCAAGGACTTCCAGAGCGCGCTCGATTTCGATCACAGCACGGTGTTCCGGCGCGTCTATGAAGAGGAATTCGGCACCTTCGGCGGCTGCCCCTTCGGTGCGCTGATCGGCGACTACGAAGTGACGCGCCAGCCGGGCGACATGTATTTCATCGAGCAGATGTCGCGCGTCGCGGCGGCCGCGCATGCCCCCTTCATCACCGCGGCCGCACCGGAAATGTTCGGCGTGGAGCGCTACGCCGACCTGGCGCAGCCGCGCGAGCTGTGCAAGGTGTTCGACACGGCCGAATACGCGCGCTGGAAGAGCTTCCGCGAATCGGAAGACGCACGCTACGTCGGCCTGGCGCTGCCGCGCTTCCTGGGGCGCCTGCCTTACCATCCGGCCGACGGCTACGCCACCGACGGCTTTTACTTCGCCGAGGATGCCGACGGCGCCGATGCGAGCGGCTACCTGTGGTGCAACGCCGCCTACGCCTTCGGCGCGCGCCTGACCCGCGCCTTCGTCGACTACGGCTGGTGCGCGGCGATCCGCGGCGCCGAGGGCGGCGGCCTGGTGGACGACCTGCCGGCGCACCGCTTCCACATCGGCCACGACGTGCTGGCGCCCAAGTGCGCCACCGATGTCATCATCACCGACCGGCGCGAAAAGGAGCTGTCCGATCTCGGCTTCATCTCGCTGGTGCATTGCAAGGACACCGAGCTGGCAGCCTTCTTCGGCGCCCAGTCGGCCCAGCGCGCGCGCAGGTACGACACCGAAGCGGCCAACGCCAACGCGGTGCTGTCGGCCCAGCTGCAGTACATCTTCGCGGTCTCGCGCATCGCCCACTACATGAAGGTCATGATGCGCGACAAGATCGGCAGCTTCGTGGCGGCATCCGAGGTGGAAGACTTTCTCAACCGCTGGGTGACCCGCTACGTGCTGCTCGACGACGACGCCACCCAGGAACAGAAGGCCAAGTTCCCCCTGCGCGCGGCCTCGGTGCACGTGTCCGAGGTGGCCGGACGGCCCGGTGTGTACCGCGCCGTATCGTTCCTGCGCCCGCACTTTCAACTCGACGAACTGTCGGTGTCGCTGCGGCTGGTCGCCGAGCTGCCGGCCACCACCCAGGGCTAGCCATGAACACGAAATCGTCGCCGCTGCGCGGCCGCACGCCCAGCCTGTTCGACCGCCTGTTCGAGGTGCCGGCGGCAGGCGCGGGCAATGCCGCGCTAGCCCAGCAGTCCCTGGATGGCCTCAAGGATGCCGTGGCGCGCGATCTGGAATGCCTGCTCAACACCCGTACCGTGATCGACGAGGCCAGGCTCACGCCCTATCCGTCGTGCTCGACCTCGCTGATCACCTACGGGCTGGCCGATTTCGCGGGCCGCTCATTGTCCAGTCCCACCGACCGCGATTTCATCTGCGCCTGCCTGCAGAAGGCCATCGAGCGCCACGAGCCGCGCCTCAAGCAGGTCAAGGCCACACTGGAAGTGCGCGAGGACGCGATCAACAGCATCAATTTTTCGATCAGCGCCATGCTGGTAGCCGGCGCCGGCAGCGAAACGGTCAGCTTCGACGCCAACCTGCAGCCATCGAGCCTGCACTACACGATCAGCAAGGTGCGCCGCGGCGCCGGCGGGGCGTGAGGATGGAAGCGCTGCTGCCGTACTACGAACGCGAGCTGGGTTTCCTGCGCGGCCATGCGCGCGAGTTCGCCGAGCGCTATCCGAAGATCGCCGGGCGGCTGCAGCTGGCTGGCGAGCTGTGCGAAGACCCGCACACCGAACGCATGATCGAGTCGTTCGCCTTGCTCAATGCGCGCATCGCCAAGCGGCTCGACGACGACTACCCGCAGTTCACCGAAGCGCTGCTCGACGTGCTCTATCCGCATTACCTGCGGCCGTTTCCCTCTTGTTCGATCGCGCGCCTGCCGCCCGAAGGCTTCGCCGCCCAATCCAGCGGCGTTACCGTGATCGGGCGCGGTCTGGAACTGGAAAGCCGTAAGCTGAACGGCACGGCATGCACGTTTCGCACCGCCTATGCGGTCACCCTGGCGCCGCTGGCGCTCACGCGCGCCGCCTTCACTCCCATCCTGGCGCTGCCGGAGTACGCGCGCACGCAGGCGGCCGGGGGCGCCGGCATCAGCATCACGCTGGCCTGCACCGGCGCGGCGCCGCTGTCCGCGCTCGGGCTGGGCAAGCTGCGCGTGTTCATCGATGGCGAGCCGTCGTTCTGCGCCGCGCTGCGCGACGCGCTGTTCATGCGCACCGTGGCCGCCTACGTTCAAGGCGATGGCCACTGGCAGGCGCTCGACACAGGCTTCATCACGCCCGCCGGTTTCGACGACGAAGACGCGCTGATCGAGCTGCCCGCGCGCTCGCACCCGGCCTACCGCCTGCTGACCGAATACTTCTGCTATCCGGAGAAGTTCAATTTCTTCGACATCGACGTTGCCGCCTTGTGCGGCGCGCTGCCGGCCGAGGCGCGTTCGGCGACCGTGCACCTGGCGCTGGCGGGATTGCGCAGCGATTCGGACGGCGCGCGCATCCTGGCGGCGCTGTCGGCCAACAAGCTGCTGCTGGGCTGTACTCCGGTGGTGAACCTGTTCAGGCGCCATAGCGATCCGATGCGCCTGACCCACACCAGTGCCAGCTATCCGCTGCTGGCCGACAGCGGCCGCAGCCTGGGTTGCGTGGTCCACGCGGTCGACACGGTGCACATGACGCGCCAGTCCGCGCAGGGCGAATCGCTGGTGCAATTTCAGCCCTTTTATTCGCTGCGGCATGGCCAAAGCGCCGACAACAGCGGCCACTACTGGGTATTGCGGCGCAACGAAGACGCGCCGGTGCAGGCCGAGCTGACCATCGTCGATATCGACTTCGACCCGGCGCAGACGGAAGCGCAAACCCTGAGCGTGGCGCTGACCTGTTCGAACGGCGATCTGCCATCCACGCTGGGCTATGGCCAGCCGGGCGGCGACCTGTTCGGCCCCGGCGGATCGATGCTGGCAGGCGTGCCCCTGCTGCGCAAACCCAGCGCCAGCTACCGCTTCGAATGCGGCAACGGCGGGCACTGGCGCCTGATCTCGCACCTGGCCCTGAACCACCTGTCGCTGGCCGACGGCGGGGTGGACGCCCTGCGCGAGATGCTGACCCTGTACGACCTGCCGCGCTCGGCGGCGACGCAGCGCCAGATCGGCGGCATCGCCGGAGTCGCGCACCGCGCCGTCACCAGCTGGCTGGCCGGGAACCCGTTCGCCTGCCTGGTACGCGGCACCGAAGTGCGCCTGACGATCGACGAGGAAGCGTTCGTCGGCAGCGGCATCGACACCTTTGCCCACGTGATCGAGCGCTTCCTGGGTTTGTACGCGCACACCAACAGCTTCGCCCAGCTGGTGATCGTTTCGAACAAAAGCGGAGAAGCGTTATTGACACTCAAGCCACGCAGCGGCGATTTGAACCTGCTGTAATCGAACGCCTGTTCGCCACGCCGCAGCGCTTCCAGTATTTTCAGGCGGTGCGCTTGCTGGAGCTGTGGCTGCGCCGCCATGGCGATGTGCGCGTGGGCGCCGTCGAGAATTTCCTGCGCTTTCAAAATTCGACCTCGCTGCGCTTCGCGCCCAGCCAGATCGAAGCGCTGCACGCCGAACCGCGCACCCTGGCCAGCGATGCCCAGTCCCTGAACGCGGCCCTGCGCGCATCGACGCTGACCCGCATCCGCATGACGCCCAGCTTCATGGGGCTGCTGGGGGCGTCCGGCGAACTGCCGTTTCACTACACCGAGCAGGTGGCGGCGCATGCCGCGCGCAACCGCGACGACGGCCCGCGCGCCTTCCTGGACACCTTTTCCGGCCGCTCGATGACGCTGTTCTACCAGGCCTGGCGCAAGTACCGGCTGGAGCTCAGGTGCCAGCTCGATGGGCACGACAGCTTCCTGCCGCTGCTGCTGTCGCTGGCCGGCCTGGGCAACCATGCATTGCGGCGGCGCTTGGCCGGCGCCGGCAACGGTGGGGTGCTGGACGAATCGATCGGCCACTTCGCCGCCGCCGTGCGCCAGCGGCCCATGTCGGCGGCGCAGACCGCGCGCGTGCTGGCCGATTATTTCGAGGTGCCGGTCAAGGCCGAACAGTTCGTCGGCGGCTGGTATGCGGTGCCGTACGGGCAGCAGACCTTGCTCGGCAAGACCAACAGCGCGCTCGGCGGCGGCGCGCTGGCCGGGGAGCGGGTCTGGCAGCGCGACCTGCGCGTGCGGCTGGTGATCGGACCGCTCAAGCGCGCCGCCTTCGCGCGCTTGCTGCCCGGCGCCGGCGCGGCCCGGGCGCTCGCCAGCATGCTGACCATGCTGACCGGCGTGGCGCTGGAATACGAAGTGCAGCTGCTGCTGCGCGCCGCCGACGTCGAGGGCGCCCGCCTGGACGCGAACCGGCAGCTGGGCTGGGACAGCTTTCTGGTCACGCAGGGGGCCGGCGCCGACCGCGGCGACGTGCGCTACGTGATCAATCCGGTCTGATCAAGGCAGCCCGCGGTAAGCCTCGCGCACGGTATCGGCGCCATACAGGCGTTCCAGCCGGCGCACCGTGAAGTGGCCGCGCGCCATGTCCTGGAAATGGTTGATGAACAGCGTATTGACCAGTGCGCCGCCGGCCGCGCCGACCACCGGCACCATCATGGCCGCCGCCTTCTGCGACACCTGCACGTTGAAGCGCGCCGCGATCATGCCGATCAGGCGCACGATGGCCGGGGCGCTCTGCTTGCTCAAGGTACGGCGCGACAGGTAGGCGCTGGCCTCGGCGATCGCCTTGGACAGGGCGATCCGGACGGCATAGTAGCCCGACTCGGAAGCGTCGTCGGCCTTGCCCGGCCCGCCCAGCGAAAACACCATCAGGCAGGCCAGCTGCGCCTCGGTGGTGGCGATATCCTCGCCATTGGCGCGCCCGATGTCGGCGATCGAGCGCAGCATGACGACCGTCGACACCGGCAATTCCACCGCCAGCCCGGCCAGGCCGAACACGCCGCCGGCCGCGCCGGTCAGCGCCACGGCGGCGCTGTGCAGGCGCGGGGTGGCGTTGCCCGCGCTGGTGCCGCCGCGCAGGATGGCGGTGGCCACGTCCATGCATTTGCTCAGCGACGCGGTGGTCAGGTCGGCGATGCGGCTTTTCCAGGCGGCCGGCAGGGCGTTGACGGCCGCTTCCAGCGGCATGCCGATCAGGTCGGTGACGCGGCTGACGTAGCCGGG
This sequence comes from uncultured Oxalobacteraceae bacterium, assembly GCA_946480015.1. The sequence continues at coordinate 31,792 of CAMLIL010000013.1, forward strand.
GTTTTCCAGCAGCTGTTTGGCCCGGACCAGTTCCGCCAGGTCCGTCGCGCTCAGCTGCGCCGCGTGGGTGCCTTGGTTGATGTCTTCCATGCTGCCTCGCTGCTGCGTGATTGGGGTAGGCCGAGTATATGCGAGAGCGCTGCGCTCCGGCGTCCGCTTCGGCGCGCGGGTATCATGGCGCCATCGATGGGAGGAGGGGCGATGAAAGCGATTGTGACAGGACATACCCATGGGCTGGGCGCTGCGCTGGCGCGCGAGCTGGCCGGGCGCGGCGTGCCGGTGCTGGGACTGGCGCGCGGCCATCTGGACGCAGCGCCGGCGCTGGTGACGCAGGTGCGCCTGAACCTGGCCGACAGCGCGGCGCTGGCCGCATGGCTGGCGCAAGGACAGGTGGCGGCATTTTTCGGCAAGGCGCCACACTGCCTGCTGATCAATAACGCCGGCAGCGTGCAGCCGATCGGCCCGCTGCCGGCGCAGGACAGCGCGGCGGTGGGCGCCAGCGTGGCGCTGAACGTGGCGGCCCCGCTGATGCTGGCTGCCGCGGTGGCCGCGCAGGGGGGCGAACGCCGCATCGTGCACGTGTCCAGCGGCGCCGGCGCGACGGCGTATGCCGGATGGAGCGTGTACTGCGCCGGTAAGGCAGCGCTCGACCAGCACGCGCGTGCCGCCGCGCTTGATGCAGTGGCCGGCCTGCGCGTCTGCAGCCTGGCGCCGGGCATCCTCGACACGGCCATGCAGGCCGAAATCCGCGCGGCGTCGGCGCAGCTGTTTCCGGCCCGCGAACGCTTCGTCGCGCTGCACCGCAACGGCGAACTGTCCGACCCGGCTGCCTGCGCGGCCAGGCTGGTGGAGTATCTGCTCAGCGACGGCTTCGCCTCCAGGCCCGTCGAGGACCTGCGCACGCTGGCCGGGTAAACGGCGATAGCCCGCGCCAGCGGGCGTGGGCTATCGTCCCTGCGGTGGCTTACTGCGAGCGCGAGCCGCCCGAGCCGCTTGGCTTGTTGCCGCCCGAGCTGGAGCGCGAGCTGTTATTGCCGGAAGCGCTCTGGCGATTGCCGCCGCTATGGCTCAGCTTACCGGCCTCGCGCGCTTCCTCCGAGGTGAACTCGTGCGCATTGCCCGAGGCGTGCGCGGCGCGTCCGCCCTCCGAGGCGATTTCACGCTGCCTTTGCGGATCCATCGATGCGAAACCGCGGTTGCTGGTATCGCTCTGTTTGTTGCCCTTGTTGTTACCGCCTTGATTATTGCTGGCCATGATGTACTCCTTCTGTTTGTCATAAGAAAGTACCCCTCACGGATTCTTGCGGTTGCCTGTCTGAACCGCGAGATGTCGCGAGCAAGTGACGCCATGGTAGACGGGTTAATTGTTAAATTGAGTAGGTGTACTCGCAACATCTGTGTAGGACTAGATTACCGATCAGCTAGGCTAAATGGCATGCTTTTGCGAGGGCAATGAACTGGGGAAAATTGCTTATTCCGGCACCAGCGGCTCGTCGCTGGCGTGGACGCGCACCGCCCACACGACGCCGCCGGCGAGCAGGGCAATGGCCGCCGCCTCCAGCGGGCGCGGCCAGCGCTGCTCGTACAGAAATCCGTAGAGCAGCGCGAACAGGGTCTCGAACAGAATCAGCTGGCCCGACAGGGTGACCGGTACGCGCCGGCTGGCCATGTTCCACAGCTGGTTGCCGATCACGGACGCGCCCAGTGCCAAGGCCGCGTTGGCCATCCAGAATGTGGACCAGTCGGCCGCCGCGCCGCCGCGCAAACCGATGGCCAGCAGGCCGAGCGGCAGGGCGATGATGCCGCTGGCCATGCCGTACAGGGCCGACCATTCGGCGCTGGAGAAATGCGGCGTGCGCTTGAGGAAGCGGGCATTGTCGACCGCGTACCAGGTCCAGCACAGCAGCGCCCCGGCGGCGCACAGCACACCGGCCAGGCTGGCGTGGGAAAAAGCATCGATGTTGATGCACACGATGCCGGCGGCGGCGAGCGCCAGCGGCGCGGCGAGCCGGCGCAGCGGTACCGCGCCATGGTCGGCGCGCCCCATCAGGGTGACCGAGAGGGGCAGCATGCCGATGATCAGCGAGGTCGGCGCCACGCCGGAATATTGCACGGCCAGGGCCAGCAGCACGTAATACACGATGTTGCCGGAGAGCGCATGCCACAGCAGAGCGCGGTAATCGGTGCGGCGCAAGCGCCCCAGCAGTGATGGCAGGCGCGGCAGCATCAACGCGAATGCCATCGCCCCGTAGGCGCTGTAGCGGCCCGCCGCCAGCTCCAGCGGCGTGAATCCGCTCAGCCAGGCCGGCATCAGAAATACCAGGCCCCAGAGAGCGCCGGCACCGAGGCCGCATAAAACGCCAAACAACATTTACACCTCTTTCTATCCAGATCAATGCGCAGTAAATAAATATATGTCGATAAACTTTACACGGGCTCAGGGTCAGCAAGTTCAAGTGCTTGATTAATTGAGTGATGTATAATAGGTATGATTTTTGCTTCAGGAATGAACGCTAAACGACAATTATTGGCCAACTGGAGCAGCCAAATGAATATTAAACAATGGTTCGCCGCGGCCTGCATGGCCGGCAGTCTGAGTGCCGGCGCCGTTCATGCCGCCGTCGTCGATTTTGAAGATGTGGTGCAGGTCGATTGTACCGAGGGACCGATCAGTTCCGGCGGCTACGTTTTTACCGGCAACAGCGGCAACTCCCATTGCGTCGCGGCTCCAGTGGACAACGCGCCGAACGCCAACAACGGCACCAGCTTCCTGATCGAAGGCAACGACGTGATGGTCGTCACCAATGCGCAGGACACGACCTTCAATGCCCTGCGTGTCGATCTGGGCACCAGCTACGAGACCCTCACCCCCGTCAACCATGTCACCGTCACTGGCGCCCTAGGTGGCGGCGGCACGGTGCAGCAAACCTTCACCATCGGCGACACGTTCCAGAGCTTCACGCTGGACGGCTTCGTCAACCTGGTCTCGCTGTTTTTCGAAGGTCCGCTGGACCCGAATCCGGGCGATGGCTTCGGCTATTACGCGCTGGACAATCTGGTCGTGACGGTCGGCAACGAGCCACCGACCGATGTGCCGCTTCCCGCCACGCTGCCGCTGATGTTGCTGGGACTTGGGGCGCTGGCGGCCAGCCGCCGCCGCTGAACCGCATCCCGGCCAGTTGCGTGTGCAGGCGCAGCTGGCTTTCAAGTGACCCACTCGGGCCGTCCCGGTTCCGCGTTATAGTGCGGTCATGAACGAACCACACAAGCATCACTCTCCCGATGACGACGACAGCCTGATCGCCGAACTGGCGCCGCAGGTGGCGCGCGCACGCCTGGTCAAGCTGGAAGGACGGGTGTTCGTGCAGTTCTCCGGCGTAGTCGAGGAGGCCGGCCTGCGCGTTCCCTACGATCTGGTACCGGCCCAGGGCGTGCTCGCCAAGCCCGGCAAATGGCGCAAGCTCGATACCGAGGCGCGCCGCGCGCTGCTCAGGGAACGCGTCACCGCCGCCGCCCGCGAGGAGCTGGACGCGAGCGTGCGCGCCTTCGTGCGCGCAATCGCGCTCGAGGCGGAAGACCATGATCTGGACGCGGCGCTGTTTCTCAACACGCTGTCCGACGTCGAGACCAGCGAGCCGGCCAGCCATGTATTCGAGCGTATCCGCCAGCGCTTCGACCACGCGGTCGAGCGCGACCAGGAAGAGCGCCACGCGCTGCGCACGCGCGAGAGCATCAACCTGGCCGAGTATCCCGATTCCTTCGAGGTGGCGCGGCGCCTTCCGCGCCGCCTGGTCGCGCTGCTGGGGCCGACCAATTCGGGCAAGACCCACCGCGCCATCGAAGCGCTGGCCAAGGCCCGCAGCGGGGTGTATCTGGCGCCGCTGCGCCTGCTGGCCCTGGAAAACTTCGAGCGCCTGCAAGCCATGCAGCCGCACGGCAAACCGCTCAAGGTCAGCCTCGTCACCGGCGAAGAGCGCCGCCTGGCCGAAGGCGCTACCCATGTGGCCAGCACCGTCGAAATGCTCGATACGCGCACGCCGGTCGAGGTGGCGGTGATCGACGAGATCCAGATGCTGGCTGACCGCGACCGCGGCTCGGCCTGGACCGCGGCGGTCTGCGGGGCGCCGGCGCAGACCGTGTATCTGGTCGGCGCGCCGGAAGCGCGCAAGGCGGTCGAGGCGCTGGCCGCGCGCATGGAGCTGCCGATCGAAGTGCATATGCTCAAGCGCATGGGGCCCTTGTCGATGGAGCCGGGCGCGGTGCGCAAGCTGCGCAATCTGCGCCGCGGCGACGCGGTGATCGCCTTTTCGCGGCGCGAGGTGCTGATGTGGCGCGACATGATCACCGAGCTGGGGCTGTCGGTGGCCACCGTGTACGGCAACCTGTCGCCGGAAGTGCGGCGCGCCCAGGCCGCGCGTTTCCGCGACGGCAGCGCCGATATCGTGGTCGGCACCGATGCGCTGGCCATGGGACTGAACATGCCGGTCGCGCGCATCGTCATGACCACCAGCGTCAAGTTCAACGGCGTCGAGGAAGAAGAGATAAGCGCGTCGCTGGCGCGCCAGATTGCCGGGCGGGCCGGGCGCTACGGGGTGCACGAGGCGGGCCTGGTGGCCGGCTTCGACGACGATACCCATGAAGTCATGCGCGCGCTGCTCAAGGAAAAGCTGGCGCCGCTGAACGCCTCGGGCTTTTCGGTGGCGCCCTCGCTGGAGCAGCTGCACCGCATCGCTGCCGTCACCGGCGAAAGCGCGCTGGCCAAGCTGCTCAAGCGCTTCGTCCACAATATCGACGTGCCGGATGGTTTCTTCTTCCCGCGCATCACCGAGGAGCAGGCCGAACGCGCCCTGTGGCTCGACACCCTGGAGCTGAGCGTGGCCGAAAAATTCACGCTCTCGCTGGTGCCGGTGTCGACCAAGGTGCCGTCGCTGCAGCGCGCCTGGGAGCAGTGGGCGCGCGCCCTGGCCAGGCGCACGGTAACGCGCCTGCATGCCGATACCGGCCAGCTGTCGTGGCAAAACCTGCAGGAGGTGGAGGATACCTGCCGCCTGTATGCCGCTTACGCCTGGCTAAGCTATCGCCTGCCCGAGTTTTTTCCCAGCGTGGAGCTGGCGCAGGAACTTGCGCGCAGCGCGTCCGAACGGGTCGATTCGCTGCTGCGCGCGCAAAACGCGGCGGCGCGCCGCAAGCACGAACGCAAGTTCCGCTAGCGCGGCGCCACTGCGGGGGCTGGCTTACAGGGTGATCTCGCTCTTGCGCTCGGCCATCTGCTGGCCCAGTTCGTCCAGATCGAGCTTGGCGCCGCGCGCTTTCTTGAACATCTCGTTCTCTTCTTCTTCGACGTGGTGCTCGATCATTTCCTGCAGCACCTTGACCTTGGCGTCGAACAGATCGTCGGTCGCGTCCATGTCCTGGATCTGCGCAATCAGATCCTTGGCTGAAGCGTGCTCGACCAGCGCTTCATCCATCATGTCTTCGTCCTTGATGGCGGCGCGCACGGCCGGATAGAAAATTTCTTCTTCAATCATGGTGTGCTTGGTCAGTTCCCCGCAGATCTGCGTGGCCAGCTTTTTCTTTGTGGCATTGGCACGGTCGCCCAAGCCTTCATACTGCTCGAACAAGGCCTTGACGTTGTCATGGTCCTCGGTCAGCAGGGTGATGGCGTCGACGCCTTCAGCTGGAATGCCGGACTTCGATTTGCTTTTGCCAGTTGTGGATGAGGTGCGCATGATTTCTCCCTTGATACTCATTGGAAAGGTGCCCGGGCAAGCTTTGAACAGCCGTCCCGCAGCGGAATCCTTATGGTAGGCGAACTCAAATGCGGACAAAGTAGGTGCACCCGCACAGCCGACGTAGGAATTTGACACCTTCTGCTCTTGCGTGCGCCTCGGTGCGCCAGCCAACAGAGACTGCCGTGCGCTCCGCTATACTCGCGTTCACAACGAGCAATTTGGAACTGTCATAGTGGACGAATATCGAAGCAAAGCGGAGCGATTGCGCCAGCAAGGCGCTCGCGTGGCAGGCGCGGCCGCGCGCCGGGTGCGGGCCGGGAGCGGTCGTGCGCACGCGTATCTGATGGCGCAGCCGCCGCTGCGGCGCGTCGTCCTGGCCGGACTGTGGGGTGTGGCGGCGCTGCTGGGCCTGTTGCTGGCGTATGTGATGCTGCTCATTCCGCTGACGCCGGGAATCAGCGACCTCAAGCAGGCGCGCGCCGCCAAGGCCACCACCGTGCTGTCGGCCGACGGCAAGCTGCTGGCCACGCTGGACCAGGGCTTGCAGGAGCGGGTCAAGCTCAAGGATATTTCGCCCAATGTGGTCTCGGCCCTGATCGCCACCGAGGACCACCGCTTTTACGATCACCATGGGATCGACTTCAGGCGTTCCTTTGCGGCCATTGCCTACAGTCTGAAAGGCGATGCGCAGGGCGGCTCGACCATCACCCAGCAGCTTGCGCGCAATATGTTTCCCGAGGAAATAGGGCGTTCGCGCAACCTCAACCGCAAGCTGAAGGAAATGATTACCGCGATCAAGATCGAGGCAACCTACAGCAAGCCGGAAATCCTCGAAGCCTATCTGAACACGGTTCCCTTCCTGTACAACAGTTTCGGCATCGAAATGGCGGCGCGCACCTACTTCGACAAGTCCGCCGCCCAGCTCGACATGAACGAAGCGGCCACCCTGGTCGGCATGCTCAAGGGCACCAACTACTACAATCCGGTGACCAGTCCGGAACGCTCGCTGGAGCGCCGCAATGTGGTGCTGGGGCAGATGCAAAAGCACGGCGTCATCGATGCCAGGAAATTTGCCCAGCTTAAAAAGCGTCCCCTGCGCCTGCACTTTGCCCGCCGCGCCGAGCGCAACGCCACCGAGACCCACTTTACCGCCTATGTGCGCAAGTGGCTGATCCAGTGGGCCGACGAGAACGATTACAACCTGCAGCTGGACGGCCTGGTGGTGCAGACCACGCTCGACTACGGCTTGCAGCAGGCCGCCCTGAAGGCGGTCGAGCGCCAGGCCGATGCCTTGCAAATGGTGGCCGACGTCGAATGGGCCCAGGCCAACAGCGGCAGCTCGCCCAATACCGGCGCCTACGCGGGCATGCACCACGCCGTCGCGCCGTTCGAGTATTTCTGGAAGTCCAAGCCGGAGCTGGTCAACGCCTTCATTCGCGAGTCGCCGGAATACAGGAAGGCGCTCGAGGACGGCGACGGTGCCGATGCCGCGCTCAAGCATTTGCGCGCCGACAAGGAATTCATGGCCCGGCTGCGCCGTTCCAAGACCCGCCTGGAAGCGGGCTTCGTGGCGATCGACCCGCTGACGGCCGAAGTGCGGGCCTGGGTCGGCAGCCGCGATTTTCAAAAGGAACAGTTCGACCATGTGGCCCAGGCCGCGCGCCAGCCCGGTTCGACCTTCAAACCCATCGTGTACGGCGCCGCGCTGGAAAAAGGCCTGTCGCCCAGCAAGACCTATCGCGACGCCGTGCTCAGCATCAAGGCCGGCGACGGCAAGCTCTGGCGCCCGACCGACATGAGCGGCACCACCGGCGCCGACATGACCATGCGCGACGGCCTGGTGTATTCCAAGAACACCATCACTGCCCAGGTGATGCAGGATGTGGGCTTGCCCAGCATCATCAAGCTGGCGCGCGACCTGGGCATTCGCGACAGCAAGCTCGCCGCCGTCCCCTCGCTGGCGCTGGGCACCAGTCCGGTGACCTTGCTGGAAATGGTCAGTTCCTACGCCACCATCGCGTCCCAGGGCCAGTACCGCAAGCCGGTCTTCGTCAAGCGCATCACCGACCGCTTCGGCAAGACCATTGCCGAGTTCGGCGGGGAGGCGGGCGAGCGCGCCATGTCGCCGGAATCGGCCGCCACCCTGATCGACATGATGCGCGGCGTGATCAACCGCGGCACCGGTACCGCCATCCGCTACCGCTTCGGCATCACCGGCGACGTGGCCGGCAAGACCGGCACCACCCAGAACAATGCCGACGGCTGGTTCATCATGATGCACCCCAGCCTGGTGGCCGGCGCCTGGGTCGGCTTTAACGACAACCGCGTGGCCATGCGCAGCAGTTATTGGGGGCAGGGCGGCCACAATGCGATTTTGCTGGTGGGCGACTTCTTCAAGACCGCGCTGGCCAGCCGGAAAGTTGATGTGAGCGCCCTGTTCCCGGGCGGGGTCGCCGCGCCGCCGCCGCACGCGGAAGAAGAACCGCAAGAGGTGATGGAGGAAAGCGGCGGCATCGAGGAGGAAGACGCGCCGCCGCCAGCGCCGCCACCGGAACCGGCGCGTACCGACGACGGCGACGTTATCGTGATCGATGAACCGGCCATCGAGACCGACGCCAGCCGGCGTGAACACGAGCGCGCGCTGCCGGTGCCGGTGCCGGAACCTAGCGAGCCGCCGCCGGAGAGCCAGTAAGCAGGTCGGCGCGCGGCATGCCCCAGCCCGGCACGTAGGCCGGGCAGGGCTGGCCGCTACCGAGTTGCAGGGTGCTGAAGTTGGCGCCGGCGCCGTAGCGCGCATCGCTGGCGCTCCCGGCGGACACGGCCGGTATGCGCGCGAAGCGCAGCCAGGCGGCGAAGCGGCAATCGTCCCTGGCCAGCCGGCGCAATTGCGGCAGGCTGGCGCGCAGTTCCCAGTCGCCCGTGGAGCCCAGCGCTGCGGGGCACACCGAGGCGGCCGCCAGGGCCGGCACGGTACTGACGACGCCGCGGCGCACCAGGATCTGTCCGTGCGCCCCGTCACGCTGCACGGAGGCGAAACTCCAGCACAGGGGATTGGCCGGGTAGGCGCTCAGCGCCGCATCGACCAGCGCGCCGCCGTCGGCCAGGCGCGCGGCCAGGGTGTGACGCGCCACACCGCTGCCGGCGGCCTGGCCGGCCACGAACAGCACGGCCAGCGCCATGCCGGCGGCGAGCGCTTGCCGGCCGCGTTCGCCCGCGCGCCTGCCCAGCACGGCCAATCCCGCGCCGGCCGCGCTCAAGGCAAGCACCGCGCTCCACAGCAGGAAACCCCTGGCCGCCAGCACGGCCAGCAGCGGCAGCATGGCCAGCAGCAGCCAGCGCAGCACGCGCGTGCGCAGGGCCATCGCCAGCGGAATGCCGAAACCGACCCAGAACACCGGCTCCAGGATGAACACCAGGTCGCCGTAGAACCAGCGCGCATCGAATGGATAGAAGGGATGCACGCCGTAGGAATTGAGCGCATCGAAACCGATGTGCAGCGCCAGGCCGCCCAGGCAGCAGATCGCCAGCCCCAGCCGCGCCGCGGCGCTGGCGCGCAGCAGGCGCCGCGCGCCGGGCCACAGCAGCCAGATCAGCGCCGCCAGCAGCAGCGCCTGCGGCAAGGCGAACAACAGCGTGTGGGTGTGTCCGCGGTGATGCAGCAGATAGCCCAGCGGCGCCGGCAGCAGGCCGGTGGCGAACAGATCCAGGTCGGGAAAATTGCTGGCCGCAAAACCGGCAAAGCGCAGCAGATTGCCGCGCGTTTGCTGCGCCTGCTCCTGCGCTTCCTCGGGCAGGCTGCGTTGAACCAGTTCGCCAGCGGCGAGTCCAAAGAGCGAGTGGGTGAGATTATCCATGCCGCGATCTTACCTTGCGGCTGGAACGGGAGGCCAACATGACGGTCACGCATCACCGGGAAATCATCGAGATCGCCGTTGGCGCGGAGCAGGTCGAGGGCGTGCTGGGGCTTCCGCATGTGCCGCGGGGCATGGTGCTGTTTGCGCATGGCAGCGGCAGCGGGCGCACCAGCCCGCGCAACAACCAGGTAGCCGGCGCGCTGCGCCAGGCCGGCCTGGGCACGCTCGTCATGGACCTGCTGACCGCGCGGGAGGACCAGGATTCCGCCGCCCGTTTCGATATGCCCTTGCTGGCCGACCGGCTGGCCCTGGCCATCGACTGGCTGGCGACCCATCCCGCCACGCGCTACCTGCCGCTGGGCCTGTTCGGGGCCAGCACGGGCGCGGCGGCGGCGCTGCAACTGGCGGCGCGCCGCCCTGGCCAGATCGGCGCGGTGGTATCGCGCGGCGGCCGGCCCGACTTGGCCGGGCGGGCCGCGCTGGCCGACGTGCGCGCGCCGGCGCTGCTCATCGTCGGCGGGCTGGATACCGAAGTGCTGGCGCTCAACCAGCGCGCGCTCGAGACCATGCGCTGCGTACGGCGCCTGGAGGTGGTTCCCGGCGCCACCCACCTGTTCGAAGAACCCGGCGCGCTCGATCAGGTCGCCATCCTGGCGGCGCACTGGTTCCATCAATACTTACCGGGATAGCTCCGCCGGACCGTGTTCATTATTGCACCGCCACAGCACAATTGTTGCCAATGTGCACTTGCCCGGTGCGCCGCGCTCCCTATTGAAGTACACAATCTCATCATGATGACCACGATGTCACATGGCCCGGATGTTGCTAAGTGGATAGGTAGCTTGATTCACCCGCTTTACCGTATTGGAGATTCACAGATGTCCGCACAATTTGCCGGCGCCGTTATGCCATCCGCCCAAGTCCTCGGTTTGGCATGGCCGGCAAGCTTGCAGGCCCAGGCGGGCGCGCCCGATCCGATCGCGCGCGCCGCCGGCTTCGGCCGCTGGTGGCACGACCGCCTGAGCGGCGCGGTGCTGCTGTCGCTGGAAGCGGCCCGGCTCCTGGGGGAGCGGCGCCGCCTGCATGCCAGCCCGGGAGGCGGCTTTGCCGGCGCGCTGCCGGAAGACCTGCAAGCGCTGCACGCCGCGCTCGGCGCGCGCCACGAGCGCGACACCGCCGAGTGCGAGCTGCGCTTGCTGAGCCGTACCGATGGCGTGCGCTGGCTGCGTCTGGCGGTGCTGCCTGGCGCCGGCATGCTGGTCGAGGGCATCGTATCGGACATCACCGCCGTCAAGCACGCCGCCATGCGCGAAGAATTCAGCTTCGAGTCGACCCAGCTGATGATCGGCACGCACACGCTGGACGAAGCGGTCAGCAAAATGATCGAGCTGGTCTGCACGGAACTGGGCTGGGACTGCGGCATGTACTGGTCGATGGAGCACGGCGGCGGCAGGGACGGGCGGCTGGTGTGCTCGCACTTCTGGAGCGGCGGGCCGCGCCCGGTGCCGGAAGCGGCCAGCGGCCAGCTGCTGTCGATCGGCGCGCGCGAGGGCGTGGTGGGCGGGGTCTGGAGCTCGGGCCAGGCGCGCTGGATCGAAGACCTGGCCAACGATCCGGAATTCCTGTTTCCGCGCTACGCGCGCCAGGCCGGCATCCATTCGGGCTACGCGTTCCCGGTCGCCTACGACAGCGACGACGGCAAGCGCCACCGGCCCGGCGTGCTGATCTTCTTCAGCTGCCTGAGCCGCCAGCGCACCGCGCAGCTGCCCAATCTGTCGGCCGCCATCGGCGCGCTGATCGCCCAGACCGCGCAGCGCATGGCGCAGCAGGAAAGCATCCGCGAACTGGCCCAGGTCGACTGCCTGACCGGCCTGGCCAACCGGCGCCACTTCCACCATCTGCTCGACGAAGCCTGCCAGCGCGCGGTGCAGCGCAGCGGCTCGGTGGCGGTGCTGTACATCGACCTGGACCGCTTCAAGCCGATCAACGATGGACTCGGCCACGCCAGCGGCGACGCGGTGCTGCGCCAGTTCGCCCAGCGCCTGTCCGACCTGGTGCCGTCGTCGGGCCGGGCGGGGCGGGTGGGCGGCGACGAATTCGCGCTGTTCCTGCCGCTGGGCGAGGGCGCTGGCGCCCAGGCGAGCGTCAAGGCGCTGGCCGGGCAGGTGCTGGCGGCGGCGCGCACGCGCTTCCTGGTCAATGGCCGCGAACTGGTGATTTCGGCCAGCATCGGCATCAGCATCTTCCCCGACAACGGCCGCATCGGCGCGGACCTGCTGCGCCATGCCGACAGCGCCATGTACCGCGTCAAGCGCGGCGGGCGTAACAGCGTCGGCTACTATTCGCAGGATGGCGCCGGCGCCAACGACGCCGATCACGCGGCCCTGCTGCAGCAGCTGACGGTGGAAGCCGAACTGCTGCATGCGCTGGCCGGCGGCCAGCTGTTCCTCGAATACCAGCCGGTGTTCGACACCGGCGTGCGGCGCGTGCGCGCGGTCGAAGCGCTGGTGCGCTGGCGCCGGCCCAACGGCGAGATCGTGCGCCCCGACGTGTTCATCCCGATCGCCGAGCAAAGCCACCTGATCGTCGACATCGGCCGCTGGGTGATCGGCCAGGCCTGCCGCGACCTGGCGCGCATGCAGAACGCCGGGCTGGCCGGGCTGCAGATGAATGTCAATATGGCGGCGCTTGAATTTCTCAACGTGAATCTGCCGCTGGAGCTGGCCGCGATCGCCGGCAGCGCCGGCGTCGATCCGTGCCACGTGTGCCTGGAGCTGACCGAAGGGATGATGATGAATCACGCCGAGCAGGTGATCCCGGTGATGCGGGCGCTGCGCCGGCGCGGCTTCAAGATCAGCGTCGACGATTTCGGCATGGGCTACTCCTCGCTGTCGCGCCTGAAGGACTTGCCGATTTCCTCGCTCAAGATCGACCGCTCCTTCGTGCACGGGCTGCCGAGCGACCACCAGGACCGCGCCATCGTCCAGACCATCGTCGACATCGGCCGCAACATGAAGCTCGACGTGATCGCCGAAGGCGTCGAGACCGACGCCCAGCTGCATCACCTGCGCCGGCTCGGCTGCGAGCTGGTGCAGGGCTACCTGACCGGCCGGCCGATGCCGCTCGATGTGCTGGTCGAGCGCCACGGCAGGCCGGCCGGCATGCGCCAGGAGGACGCGGCGGTGTGATTGTAGAATGGTGCCGGTAGCCAGCCGGAATCCGGTTGGCGCATTTTTTGCTTGTGTAGTGATCATTTTCCGGCAAGCGTTTTACTTTTCTCACAATTATCATGGTCAAATCCCAGCGCAATTTGCGCATCGTGGTTGTCAATCCCGTCGTTCACGAGGGCGCCGAGGACGACGAGTCCGTTGCCGGGCAGGTGCGGCGCGGGCAGGCGCTGCGTATCGGCCTGCTCGAATCGGGCTACGACATCGTCGCCTCGCTCCCGGCCGACATGTATCTGCCCGAGCGCATCGCCCAGCTGCAGCCCGACATGATCATCGTCGACGCCGAGTCCGATGCGCGCGACATCCTTGAACACATCGTCATCGCCACGCGCGACGAACGCCGCCCGATCGTCATGTTCACCGAGGACGAGGACACCGGCGCGATGGACGCGGCAATGGCCGCCGGGGTGTCGGCGTACGTGGTGGCGGGCCTGCAGCCGGACCGCATCAAGCCGGTGCTGAACGTGGCGCTGGCGCGCTTCCGGCAGGAGCAGAAGCTGCTGGCCGAGCTGTCCGAGACGCGCCACAAGCTGGCCGAGCGCAAGCTGATCGACCGCGCCAAGGGGATTTTGATGAGCAAGCAGTCGCTCACCGAAGACCAGGCCTACCAGAAGCTGCGCACGATGGCGATGAACAAGAATCTCAAGCTGTCGGAAGTGGCGCAGCGCATTTTGGATATCGAAGACTTGCTGGGCTGAACGCCCGGGGCGCGGCAACGAGTGGTATGGCGGTTCAATCACCCGGCAGGTGTGGCGGGACCATCCCGGCATGCGCGAGAGCGACAGCGTGGTGCACGCCTTCTTAACAATGATTTAACGCGCATCGCATAAATGCACCATTTTGGTGCTTGATGCACCGCAATATAGCGCCTCATCCTTCACACCCCCCTCCCAATTGCTCAGTCGAGCTGGCACGGTGCTTGCATTCACTGGTGGCATCGGATCAAAGGCGATCCAACAAACAATAGCGCTGATCTAAAGACGGATCGGCAAGGACAACGGCGTCCGACCCAGCGTGGTGCTTACCGGCCGCGTCGGGCCGGATGCCTTTTTGTTTTTACCAGGAATAAGAAAATGGCAAACAAAGCTACCCATATCGCACTCTTTTCCATGAGCACGCCACAGATGCGTGCCTTCCACCTCACGTGGATGGCATTCTTCGCGTGCTTCTTTGCATGGTTCGCCTGCGCCCCGCTGATGCCGGTCATCAAAGGCGAGCTCGGCCTGACGATGGCGCAAATCGCCAATATCAATATCGCCGCGGTTGCCATCACCATCCTGGTTCGCCTGGTCATCGGCCCCATGTGCGACCGTTTTGGTCCGCGCAAGGCCTACACCGCGCTGCTGGTGCTGGGCGCGATTCCCGTGCTCGGCGTGGCCGCGGCGCAAAGCTATGAGAGCTTCCTGTTTTTCCGCCTCGGCATCGGCGCCGTGGGTGCGAGCTTCGTGATCACCCAGTACCACACCTCGGTGATGTTCGCGCCGAACATCGTCGGTACCGCCAACGCAGCCGCAGCCGGCTGGGGCAATGCGGGCGGCGGCGCGGCACAGGCACTGATGCCGCTGCTGATGGCCGCGATGATCATGATGGGCGTGACCGAGACCATGGGCTGGCGCGCCGCCCTGATCGTACCGGGCGTGCTGATGCTGGTCATGGCCGTGGTGTACTGGAAGTTCACCCAGGACTGCCCGGAAGGCAACTACGCCGAACTGCGCGCCGCCGGCGTGACCGTCGAAGCCGGCAAGAAGGGGGGCTGGGACAGCTTCAAGAAAGCCGCCGGCAACCACCGCGTATGGCTGCTGTTCGTCACCTACGGCGCCTGCTTCGGCGTCGAGATCTTCATCCATAACATCGCCGCCGTGTACTACGTCGACCACTTCCACCTGTCGCTCAAAGAAGCCGGCATGGCCGCCGGCAGCTTCGGCCTGCTGGCCCTGTTTGCCCGCGCCCTGGGTGGCTGGGTATCGGACAAGATGGCCGCCCGCGGCACCCTGAACAGCCGCGTGATCGTGCTGTTCGTGATGATGATCGGCGAAGGCCTGGGCCTGTGGTGGTTCTCGCATTCGGACAGCGTGCTGTTCGCCGTGATCGCCATGCTGGTCTTCGGCCTGTTCACCCACATGGCCTGCGGCGCCACCTACGCGCTGGTGCCGTTCGTCGACAGGAGCGCCCTGGGCGGCGTGGCCGGCATCATCGGCGCCGGCGGCAACGTGGGTGCGGTCGCGGCGGGCTTCCTGATGAAGGGCACCGGCGACATTCAACAAACCCTGAGTGTCCTCTCGGGCATGGTGATGGTATCGGCAGTGTGCGCGATCCTGGTCCGCCTGTCCGTCGTCGACGCCCCGGCAGCAGCAAACAACGCAATCGCTTAAGGAGATACAGCATGAAAATCGTCGTCATCGGCCATGGTATGGTTGGCCACAAATTCCTCGAATCGCTCAGTGCGACCAACGCTCCGGGCCTGGAAGTGACGGTGCTGTGCGAGGAGCCGCGTGCTGCATACGACCGGGTTCACCTGTCCGAATTCTTCTCGGGTAAATCGGCCGAGGAGCTGTCGCTGGTCGCTCCGGGCTTCTTCGACAAGGGCAACATGCTGCTCAAGCTGAATGCCCGCGCCACCGACGTGAACCGCGAAGCGAAGACCGTCACCGTCAGCACCGGCGAAACGCTCAGCTACGACAAGCTGATTTTCGCCACCGGTTCCTATCCGTTCGTGCCGCCGGTACCGGGCAAGGACCGCAAGGACTGCTTCGTCTACCGCACCATCGAAGACCTGGAAGCCATGCTCGAATGCGGCAAGCGCTCCAAGTCCGGCGTGGTGATCGGCGGCGGCCTGCTGGGCCTGGAGTGCGCCAAGGCGCTGCGCGACATGCATCTGGACACCCACGTGGTCGAATTCGCTCCGCGCCTGATGGCGGTGCAGGTCGACGAACACGGCGCGCGCGTGCTGCGCCGCAAGATCGAACAGCTGGGCGTGAACGTCCACACCCAGAAGAACACGCTGGAAATCGTCGACGGCGAAGACGGCACCCACCGCATGGTGTTCGCCGACGGCACCCATCTGGACACCGACATGATCGTGTTCTCGGCCGGTATCCGCCCGCGCGACGAGCTGGCCAAGGCCTGCGGCCTGGCCATCGGCCCGCGCGGCGGCATCACCATCGACCAGAACTGCCTGACGTCGGACCCGAACGTGTACGCGATCGGCGAGTGCGCCCTGTGGGGCGGCATGATCTTCGGCCTGGTCGCTCCGGGCTATGAAATGGCACGCGTGGCCGCGCGCCACCTGATGGGCGAAGCGGCCGCCGAATTCAACGGCGCCGACATGAGCACCAAGCTCAAACTGATGGGCGTGGACGTGGCCTCGATCGGCGATCCGCACGCGACCGCGCCAGGCAGCCGCTCCTACCAGTTCACCGACGAACGCAAGCAGGTCTACAAGAAGATCGTGGTGTCCGAGTGCGGCACCCATCTGCTGGGCGGCGTGCTCATTGGCGACGCGTCCGAATACGGCACCCTGCTGCAGATGATGCTCAACAAGATCCCGCTGCCGGAATCGCCGGAATTTCTGATCCTGCCATCGTCGGACGGCGTGGCCAAGCCGGGCCTGGGCGTGGACGCGCTGCCAGAGAGCGCGCAAATCTGCTCGTGCAATGACGTCTCCAAGGGCGCCATCTGCGGCGCGGTCGCCAACGGCGCCTGCACCATCGGCGAAATCAAGAGCTGCACCGGCGCCGGCACCAGCTGCGGCGGCTGCGTGGCCCTGGTCACCCAGGTCATGAAGTCGGAGATGAAGAAGCAGGGCATGGCCGTCAACAACCATATCTGCGAACACTTCCCGTACTCGCGCCAGGAGATCTTCCACCTGGTCAAATCGGGCAAGTTCAGCACCTTCGACGAACTGCTGGCCAAGCATGGCAAGGGGATGGGCTGCGACATCTGCAAGCCGGTCGCCGCCAGCGTGTTCGCCTCGATCAACAACGATTTCGTGCTCAAGCCCGAACTGGCCAGCCTGCAGGATTCGAACGACTACTTCCTGGGCAACATCCAGAAAGACGGTACCTATTCGGTGGTGCCGCGCATGGCTGGCGGCGAAGTCACCGCCGATGGCCTGATCGCGGTGGGCATGGTGGCCAAGAAGTATGGCCTGTACACCAAGATCACCGGTGGCCAGCGCGTCGACCTGTTCGGCGCCCGCATCGACCAGCTGCCTTCCATCTGGGAAGAGCTGATCGCGGCCGGCTTCGAGTCCGGCCACGCCTACGGCAAGTCGCTGCGCACCGTGAAGTCCTGCGTCGGTTCGACCTGGTGCCGCTACGGCATGGACGACTCGGTCGGCTTCGCCATCGAACTGGAAAACCGCTACAAGGGCCTGCGTTCGCCGCACAAGATCAAGTTCGCCGTCTCCGGCTGCACCCGCGAGTGCGCCGAAGCGCAGGGCAAGGACGTCGGCCTGATCGCCACCGAGAAGGGCTGGAACCTGTACGTGTGCGGTAACGGCGGCATGAAGCCACGCCACGCCGAATTGATCGCCTCGGACCTGGATAAGGAAACCGCGGTGCGCTACATCGACCGCTTCCTGATGTTCTACGTGCGTACCGCCGACCGCCTGCAGCGCACCAGCGTATGGCGCGAGAACCTGGAGGGTGGCCTGGACTACCTGAAGGACGTGATCATCAACGACAAGCTGGGCCTGGCCGCCGAACTGGAAGCGGACATGCAGCACGTCGTCAACACCTACGAGTGCGAGTGGAAGAACGCCGTCACCGATCCTGCGACCCGTCAGCGCTTCCGTCACTTCGTCAATACCGACCAGCCTGACGCCAACGTGGTGTTCATGCCGGAGCGCGGCCAGATCCGTCCGGCCACGATCGAAGAGCGCAAGCGCGTGATTCCCATTGCAGTCAAAACCGCTTAATCCACCACTTATTTAGGAGAACCTCATGCATCGCGATATTCAACTGGATAACTGGACCGCCATCTGCACGGTCGACCAGATCGTGCCCAACACCGGCGTTGCGGCTTTGGTCAATGGCGAGCAGATCGCCGTGTTCCGCCTCGGCGGGACCGAAGACAAGGTACTGGCGATCGGTAACTACGATCCGAACAGCGGCGCGGCGGTGATTTCGCGCGGGCTGGTGGGCAACCTGGGCGAACGCGTCGTGGTCGCCTCGCCGATCTACAAGCACCACTTCGACCTGAACACCGGCGAATGCCTGGAAGAGCCGGTCAATTCGGTGGCCGCTTACCGCGCCCGCATCGAGGGCGGAAAGGTGTGGGTCGCTGTATGACAAGCCCAGCTGCGAGACAGTCGCTGGTCGTGATCGGCAACGGCATGGCCGGCATGCGCACGGTCGAGGAACTGCTCAAGCTGGCGCCGGACATGTACGACATCACCGTGTTCGGCGCCGAGCCGCACGGGAATTACAATCGCATCCTGCTCTCGCCGGTCCTGGCCGGCGAGAAGAAGATCGAAGACATCATGCTGCACACGCGCGAGTGGTATGCCGAGAACGGCATCACCCTGCACGCGGGCGACCCGGTGGTGCACATCGACCGCAAGCGCCGCTATGTGCGCTCGGCCTCGGGCCTGGAGGTGTGGTACGACCGCCTGCTGCTGGCGACCGGCTCGACCCCGTTCATCATCCCGGTGCCCGGCCACAAGCTGCCCGGCGTGCTGGGTTTTCGCGACATTAACGACGTCGACGCCATGCTGGAAGCGGCCAAGAGCGGTGGCCACGCGGTGGTCATCGGCGGCGGCCTGCTCGGCCTGGAAGCGGCCAACGGCCTGCTGCGGCGCGGGATGAAAGTCACGGTGGTGCACGTGACCGACAGCCTGATGAACCAGCAGCTCGACAAGCCGGCCGCGCTGCTGCTCAAGCAGGCGCTGGAAAAGCGCGGCTTTCACTTCATGCTGGAAGCGAACACCTCGGAAATCGTGGGCGAAGACCGGGTGCGCGCGGTGCGCTTCAAGGATGGCACCGAGATCCCGGCCGACCTGGTGGTGATGACGGCCGGCGTGCGTCCGAACATTGCGCTGGCCAAGTCGGCCGGCCTGCACTGCGACCGCGCCATCGTGGTCGACGACACCCTGCAAACCTACGATCCGCGCATTTATGCCGTGGGCGAGTGCGTGCAGCACCGCAGCGCCACGTTCGGCCTGGTGGCCCCGATCTGGGACCAGGCCAAGGTGGCCGGCGCCCATCTGGCCTGTGCCGGCGTGCGCCGCTTCGTTCAGCAAGCCACGCCCACCAAATTGAAGGTAACCGGTGTAGACTTGTACTCGGTGGGCGACTTCATTGGCGGCGACGGCAGCGAAGACCTGGTGCTGCGCGACCCGCGCCGCGGAGTCTACAAGCGCCTGGTCCTGGTCGGCAACCGTATCGCCGGTGCCGTCCTGTACGGCGATGTCGCCGACGGCCCATGGTATTTCAACCTGATTCAGAATCGCACGGATATCTCCGCCATGCGCAACCGCCTGCTGTTTGGCGAAGCATTGTGCGCCGAAGCAGCTTAAGTTTTTACGGAGTCAAACGTGAACCTTTCCCCGATCCCTCTCGCGGTGCGCAGCACCTGTCCTTATTGCGGCGTCGGCTGCGGAGTTTCGGCTACCCCGCAGGCTGACGGCACGGTCGCCATCGCCGGCGACACCGAGCATCCGGCCAACCGCGGCCGCCTGTGCGTCAAGGGTTCGGCATTGTCCGAAACGGTCGGCCTGGAGGGCCGCCTGCTGTATCCGCAATTGCGCGAAGACGGCCTGCTGCGGCGCGCGTCCTGGGACGAGGCGCTGGACAAGGTGGCCGGCAAATTCAAGTCCATCATCGCCGAGCATGGCCCGGACGCGGTGGCGCTGTACGTGTCGGGCCAGCTCCTGACCGAAGACTACTACGTTGCCAACAAGCTGATGAAAGGCTACGTGGGCAGCGCCAATATCGACACCAATTCGCGCCTGTGCATGTCGTCGGCGGTGGCCGGCCACAAGCGCGCCTTCGGCGGCGACCTGGTGCCGGGCTGCTACGAAGACTTCGAACTGGCCGACATGATCGTGCTGGTCGGCTCGAACACCGCGTGGTGCCATCCGATCCTGTTCCAGCGCATCACGCGCCTGAAGGAAGCGCGCCCGGAAGTGAAGATCGTGGTGATCGATCCGCGCCGCACCGCCACCTGCGAGCTGGCCGACCTGCACCTGCCGGTCAAGCCGGGCACCGACGTGTGGCTGTTCAACGGCCTGCTGCAGTACCTGGCGCAGAACGGCGTGCGCGACGAGCGGTTCGTGGCGGCCCACACCGGCGGTCTGGACGAGGCCCTGGCGGCAGCGGCCGGCAGCGCCGACCTGGCCTCGGTGGCGCGCCAGTGCAAGCTCGATCCGAACGACCTGCTGGACTTCTACCGCTCGTTCGCCGCCACCGGCAAGGTGATCACGGCGTTTTCGATGGGCGTGAACCAGTCGTCGTCCGGTACCGACAAGGTCAACAGCATCATCAACTGCCATCTGCTGACCGGCCGCATCGGCCAGGCCGGCATGGGTCCGTTTTCGATTACCGGCCAGCCGAACGCCATGGGCGGGCGCGAAGTGGGCGGCCTGGCCAATATGCTGGCCGCGCACATGGACGTGCTCAATCCGGCCCACCGCGAGCTGGTGCAAACGTTCTGGGATTCGCCGGCCATCGCCAGCAGCATGGGCCTGAAGGCGGTCGACCTGTTCCAGGCGATCGAAGCGGGCAAGGTCAAGGCGGTGTGGGTCATGGCCACCAATCCGATGGTCAGCCTGCCGGACGCCAATCAGATTCAGCGCGCGCTGGAGCAGTGCGAGCTGGTGGTGGTGTCCGAGATTAACCAGGAAACCGATACCAATACCTATGCCGACGTGCTGCTGCCGGCGCTGGGCTGGGGCGAGAAGGACGGCACGGTCACCAATTCGGAGCGCCGCGTGTCGCGTCAGCGCGCCTTCCTGCCGGCGCCTGGCGAAGCCCGCGCCGACTGGCGCATCATGTGCGATGTGGCCAGGCGGATGGGCTTTTCCGGGTTCGAGTTCACGTCGGCGGCGGAGATTTTCGACGAACATGCGCGCCTGTCGGGCTTTCGCAACGAGGCCGGGCCTTTGTACCGCGGTTTCGATATTTCGGCCATGACCGGCATGACGGCGCGCGAGTACGACCAGTTCGAACCGGTGCAGTGGCCGGTCCGGCGCAATGCGGACGGCAGCTTTGCCGGCACCGCGCGCCTGTTCGCCGATGGCCGTTTCGCCCATCTGGACGGCAAGGCGAAGTTCGTGGCCACCACGCCGCGCGCGCCGGCCAACAAGACCGATTCCGAGTATCCGCTGGTGCTCAATACCGGGCGGGTGCGCGACCAGTGGCATACCATGTCGCGCACCGGCAAATCGCCGCGCCTGGCCGATCACGTGGCCGAGTCGTTCATCGACCTGCATCCGCAGGATGCGCTGCTGTGCGGCGTGCGCGAGGGCGAGCTGGCGCGGGTGTCGAGCCAGTGGGGCGCGATGGTGGCGCGGGTGCAGCACAGCGGCGGCATTGCACGCGGCGGGGTGTTCATTCCGATCCACTGGAACGGCCAGACGGCGTCGGACGCGCGCGTGGGCACGGTCGTCAATCCGGCGGTCGATCCGGTGTCGGGCGAGCCCGAGTTCAAGCACACGCCGGTGATCGTCGAGCGCTTCGGGGTGAGCTGGCACGCCTTCGTGCTGTCGCGTACCGAGCTGGCTCTGGACGAGGTGGCGCACTGGACGCGCGTGCAGGGGCGCGGTTTTGCGCGCTATGAGATGGCTGGCCGCAGCCAGGTGAAAGACAAGGCGGCGTGGGCGCGCGCGTTACTGAAGGTCGATGCCGACGATGCCGACTGGCTGGAGTATGAGGACAGCAGCGAAGGCGTGTACCGCGCCGTGCACGTGGTGGGCGACAGCATCGAGCAGTGCGTGTTCATCTCGCCGCGTCCGGATCTGCCTTCGCGCGCCTGGCTGGCCAGTCTGTTTTCGAACGAGTCGCTCAGCCTGGCCGACCGGGCCGGCCTGCTGGCCGGGCAGTCGCTGGGCAAGCGCGAAGATACCGGACCGACCGTGTGTTCGTGCTTCGGGGTGGGACGCAATACCATCTGCAATGCGATCCGCACGCAGGATCTGAAGACCGTGGCCGAAGTGACCGCCTGCGTCAAGGCCGGCGGCAACTGCGGTTCGTGCGTCCCGGAGATCAAGCAGATCCTGATCGAGACGCGCGCGCGCGAAGCGGCGTAGCCGTAGGCGCAACGGGGCCGATGCGGTATGATCGGCCACCTTCGCTTTCTACCCGCTCCACATGCGTTTATCGTCCGTGTTCCATGGCGCCATGCTGGCGCTGGCCTGTGGCGGGGCCGCCGCCCAGGCCTTCGATACTTCCCTGTTGGCCGGCCAGTGGGCCGAGAGCGTGAACAACCGGTTCGGCTGCCGCGCCGACAATGTCCATCACCGCTTCGCGCTCAGCGCGGACCGCAAGCACCTCAGCTTTCAACTCGACCGCAGCTGGAAAATCGGTACCGGCCAGCAGGTGCGCGAGTACGGCGCGCAGGTGGTGCGCGAGACCGCGACCATGCTGGTCATCCGCTACGATGACGCATTGACCGGCATTCCTGCCGGGATGCGCGAGTGGGAATTGCTGTTCATCGGGCCGGGAACCTACCGCTGGCGCGCGACGTTCTGGCGCCAGGGCGAGTACAACGACGTCATCGGCGTGAAGTGCGCGCCCGACTGATCCGGCCGCGCGCGGCCGCGCCGTTCAGACTTTTTTGACGAACCCGGTCTTCAGGCTCATGGCGCCGAAGCCGTCGATCTTGCAGTCGATGTCGTGGTCGCTGTCGACCAGGCGGATGTTCTTGACCTTGGTACCCATCTTGACGGTGCCGCCGCCGCCCTTCAGTTTCAAGTCCTTAATCACCGTCACGGTATCGCCGTCCTGCAACAGGTTTCCCGCGCTGTCGCGGTAGACGCGCGCGCCTTCCTCGGCAACGGCATCGTCGCCGGTCCGCCATTCGTGCGCGCACTCCGGGCATACCAGCAAGCCGCCGTCTTCATAGGTGAACGCCGAATTGCAGGCGGGGCAGGGAGGCAGTGCGCTCATGCTTGTATCCATCACGATGTTGGCTGAAAGGCCAGCAGTATAACAGGCGGGCGATGGTGGTTGCGGCAGAGCATTCTTTCTTCCCGCAAACAGAAGTGGAAAGGCGGCTTTATTTGTTAGTTTGAAAATTGTCCTATGGGAACATAATTATTCCAACAACTCATCTACCACCATCTTGCATTAAGGAGTACGAAATGGAGCATGTTTCCCTGTCCGATACCGCCGAGCGCCTTATGGCCCATGTTGCCGCGATCACTCCCGAGGCTGCCGACGCCGGACCGGTTGAACGGCTGCCGTTCACGATCCGGCGCGTCTCCACCGAGGCCGACATGCTCAAGGCGGTCAAAGTGCGGCATGCGGCCTATGCGCGCCATGTCCCGGCGTTTGCGCAAACGCTGACCGTGCCGGAAGAAGCCGATTACGACAGCGACGTGGTGGTGCTGTTGGCGGAATCGAAACTGGACGGTTCGCCGCTGGGCAGCACGCGCATCCAGACCAACCTGCTGCAGCCGCTGCATCTGGAGGAATCGGTGGCGCTGCCGCTGTGGCTGCAGACCCGCCGCCTGGCCGAAGTGACCCGCCTGGGCGTGGGCGAGGGCCGCGTCGGTCACCTGGTCAAGACTGCCCTGATCAAGGCGTGCTTTTCGTATTGCGAGGAAAACGGCATCGAGTACGCGGTGGTGACGGGCCGCGCACCGATCGACCGCCAGTACGAGCAGCTGTTGTTTACCGATGTCTTCGCCAACAAGGCATTCATTCCACTGCGCCACGTCGGCAACCTGCCGCACCGGGTCATGGCGTTCGACATCCGCACCGGCGAGGAGCGCTGGGAAGCGGCCAAGCATCCCTTGCTGGGATTTTTCCGGCACACGCGCCATCCCGATATCGATATCACAACCCGCCATACGGTACAAATTCCGTCTAAAAATGCCGGTTTGGCCGCCCCGGCGGTGGTTTCCGGACAGGGCTTTTACAAAATGGCTACAGTTTGATCAAATATTGCATGACGGCATCATTGTAAAACTGTATCCTTGCCGGATTGCCCCGTCCATTGCGCATACAATGGATGGATCCGTTTGACCCCGCTGCCGGATACCGTTATGTCACAGCCGCTGTCTACGTCGCGCTTGCCGCCGCCGGGACGCGCCCACCGCGCCCTCGAGGCCACTCTACGCCTGCTGTCTTTTTACGGCGTGCCTGTGGTTATCGCCTTGGTATCGCTGGTGGCCCTGGCGGTCTGGAACGATCCTTACGTCGCCAATGGCGAGCGCCAGATGCTGCTGCATGTGCAGCCCGAAGGGGAACAGGCCCTGACGCCGGAGCAGGCGCGCACCCTGCTGACCCGGGTCCGCCCGGTCACGGTGTACGATACCAAACTCAAAAGCGAGCCGATCTGGTTCAGTTTTTCCTCGCGCGGCGATGCGGATAATAGTGTCACCGTGGAATTTCCCTCGCGCCACGCTCTGGAACTGAGCTGCTGGGATGCCGCCAGCTTGCAACTGTTGGGCAGCTCCTCGCGCAGCGGGTCGGAAGGTGCGCTGGCGCCGCTCAAGGCCGGCTTTGCGCTCCAACTCGAACGCCAGGGGCCGGAAAACGTGCTGTGCCGGGGCAGCTTTGCCGGTCCTGCCCGCCTGAGCGCTCTGCAATGGCCGGCTGACCAGCTTGAACTGTCTGTTCAGCAATTTCATCGCAAGTCCGGGCTGCTGGACGGCGGCATGGTGGTGCTGGCCTTGTTCGTGCTGGTGACGGCGGTGATCAATCGCCAGCCGCTGTACGTGCTGTTTGCCGGCTGGCTGATCATGAATCTGCGCATTGGCGCGCTGTCGGCCGGCTGGGATATCCAGTGGCTGGGGCAGGCGGTGCCGGAACGCTGGCTGCTGCTGAGCCGTTCGGTGACCATCGCCCTGGCCAGCATTACCACCTTGACCTTGTACCTGACCTTGTTCCGCGAGGAGCTGGCCAGGACACGCTACCGGATTCCCCTGCGTATTTGCGAATGGCTGTGCCTGCCATTGCTGGTGGCGGCCGTGGTGCTGCCGTACAACGTGTTCCTGCCCTTGATGTGGCCGATGGCAGGCGGAGCGCTGGTGCTGATGACCTTGGGCTTGATCAGCATTATCTTTCAGTCCAATAACCGGGTGGCGTTCTGGTTTGCCGCCTCGTTCGGCGTCACCTTCGTGTCCGGGCTGTCGGAAGTGATCGCGGCGGCGCTGGGCATCCGCGAATTGATGGGTTTAATCAACAGCGTCACGGCGGCGCTCGCATCCAGCCTGCTGGCAGCCTTGGCCGTGGCCGAGCAGATGCGCCTGGAAACCCAGCAGCGCATCGCTGCCCAGGCGGAACTGCAGCACGCTTACGAGGCGATGCCGGTCGGCCTGTTTACCCTGGATGTGTACGGCCACTTTATCAGTGCTAACCCCGCCCTGCGCAAAATGCTGGGCACCGGTGAAATCGTTGCCGGGCGCACGCGCTGGAAACAGTTTTTCGCGGAAGGCGTGTGGAGCCAGTTGCACGAACTGGTGCATTCGGTCACCGACGCCGAGCTCGACATCGAGAACCGCGACGGGTCGCGCCGCTTCCTGGTGCGGGCCACCTTGGCGCGCGGCAGGATCGAAGGGGTGCTGCAGGATACGACCGAGCAGGCCAAGGCGACCGAGCAGCTGCGCTTCATGGCCAATAACGATCCGCTGACCAAGGTGTTCAACCGGCGCGGCATCGAACGCATGTTCCAGCAGGCGGCCGGTCCGCTGGCCTTGGGCAAGCCGCTGGCGCTGGCCTATCTGGACTTGGACCGCTTCAAACTGATCAACGACCTGTTCGGCCACAGTGCCGGGGACGAGGTGCTCAAGCAGGTGTGCGAGCGCATCGGCATGATGCTGGCCGGCGGCCAGCAGGTGGGCCGCGTGGGCGGCGACGAATTTGTGATCGTCATGCCCGATACCACCATCGCCCTGGCCACCCTGATTTGCCGCGGTATCGTCGAACGCATCAGCTCCACGCCGTACCGGGTTGGCGACAAGGCCTTCCACGTGCGCGGCTCGATCGGCTTGATCGAAGTGAGCAGCGGCATGCCGATGAAGGATGCAATCTCGACCGCAGACCGTGCTTGCCGTGAGGCCAAGGATGGCAAGCATGAAGGGCTGGTGGTCTACGGCCGTGAGTCGTCGGCCTTCCTGGAACGCGAAGCCGAACTCAATCTGGTGGAAATGCTGTCGGGTAATGACGCCACTTCCAGCATGTTTATCGAAATGCAGCCGATCATGTCATTGAAGGCGCCGACCGAGTCGCTCAATTTCGAAGTGCTGCTGCGTATGCGCGAGGCCAACGGACGCGTGCTGCCGGCCGGGCCGATCATCGCGGCGGCGGAAAAGAGCGGCCGCGCCGGCGTGATCGACCGCTGGGTGCTGGGCACGACACTGGCGTGGATCGACAAGCACGCGGCGCGCCTGGGCAATACGCAATTTGTGTGCATGAATCTTTCCGGCGCGTCCCTGAATGACGAGCGCTTTGTGCAGGACACCATCGACATCCTGAAGCGCCATGTGCATGTGGCCAGTCGTCTGTGCATGGAAATTACCGAAAGCGTGGCCCTGCACGATCTGGACAACACGCGCCGCTTCATCGACCAGGTACGCAATTTCGGCGTGAAGGTGGCGCTGGACGATTTCGGTGCGGGGTATACCTCTTTCTCGTATCTGAAAGAATTGCCGGCCGATGTGTTGAAGATCGATGGCAATTTCATCGTCAACATCAACGCCCACCCGGCCAACGTGGCCATCGTGGAAGCGATCGTCAGCCTGGCGGTCAATCTGGGCATGAAGACCATCGCCGAATGGGCGGAAGACACGGCGACGGTGCAGACCCTGGCCGAAATCGGGGTGGACTATGTGCAGGGCTGGGCCGTGGCGCGCTCGATGGCGCCGGAGAAGCTGCTCACCGCTACCTCCTCGGCAGGTTTCATCCAGAACGAAGAGCTGACGCAGTTGGTGCGTACGCTGGGGGCGAAAGCCGCCGGTGGAGAGCTGCCGTCGGGCATGGAAGCATTCGGGCCGGTGCGCCTGCACGATCTGCACTAAGGGACTCCTGGGCCGGGCACTGCATCGCCAAGCGGTGCCGCGCTGCCGGTCTTTGAGTCTGCGCGGTAACGGGGCGGGGTCGTGGATGAATGTTTGCTATTCTTGGGTCACGACATGTCGACCCGGGAGGCCACCATGCAGCAAGCAATCATCAGGGTATTCGATGTCTTCGACTATGCCGAACGCGCGCGGGACGCTCTGCTGCACGAAGGGTTCGAGCGCGAGTCGGTGGACTTGAGCGTGCGCGATGACGAAGCGGGACCAGTGCAGGGCAATTTCACCGTCGGCAATCTACCGATGCAATCGGCACAGCACACGTATGACCGCAACTATGCAAATTCCCGGCAGCGCGGGCATTGTGTGCTAACGGTGCAGGCGGCCGATTCGGCCATTGCGGCCAGCGCCGTGGCCATACTCGACCGGTGCGGCGGTCGCGACCCCGATGCCAGGCGTTAGCGGATGGTCTGGCTGTTGGTGCGTGTTCGTGCGGCCATTCCCTGAGCGGGCAGCGTTTGCAAGTGCCAGGGCATCCCCGGTAGCCACAAGGCAATATTCACTCATACACCGGCCGGGTAAGTCTCGGGGGCGTCGCCTTCCGACGCAAGGCCGACCGGTTCGAGTGCCCGTACCGCCTCCGTCTCATCGATATGAATGACGGCATCGAACTGCGCGGGCAAGCATGCGTTGAAGTAATGGCTCTGACGCTCGGTATGCGGCAGATAGAGCACGCCGATCGCCCGTTCCAGCCGGCGTTTGCGCAGTGCGCTCAGTGCCCGGCTTTTCTCGCCCAGCGCAAGCAGAAAACGCGGCATGCCGCTTTGGTGGAATAGGTCCTCATAGCTGCCGGGCAAGGCCGGAAGCACGCGCTTGCGTTCGCCCACACCATCCCATCGCGATGCGGCCGTGACCCAGCCGGTGTAGGTCGTCATCCCTAGCAGAAACGCCTGGTCGCCATAGCGTTCCCGTGCCAATTGCCCCACAGTCCATTCGCCGAGCTGACCGGTCTCGGTGGCCCGTGCGTCGCCGATATGGGAGTTGTGTTCCCATACGACGATTTTGGCTGGCTTTGCGTCGCGCGCGGACAAGTGCTGCGCCAGCGCTTCCAGCGTGTCGGCCATGTGCATGTCACGCAGATTCCATGAGGACACACGGCCGCGAAACATCGTGCGGTAGTACTCTTCCGCATTTTTGATCAGACGGGCGTTTTGCCGGGCGTAAAAGAATGCGTCGTCGGCATCGATGCCATCCTGGCCCATGTAATCGCGGGCGCGCTGTTGAAGATCCTGCAGTTGAGCGAGCACATCCTGTTCGCAGGATTCGGACATGCCGATGCCGGTGGCGTAGGCATAGTGTTGACTGTCTTCGCCGTAGTGGTCGAAGCAGGCATAGCGCGCCCGCGCTTCGCGCGCGGCCGCCGGGTCGACCTGGTCCAGATAGCGCAGAACTTCCTCGATGGAGGTGAACAGGCTGTACAGGTCCAGTCCGTAGAAGCCTGCTTTGGCGTCGGGTGCGCGCCCATCGTTGCAGGTGCGTAGCCAGGCGACCAGGTCGACGACATCCGTGTTACGCCACATCCAGTTTGGAAAGCGTTTGAATCCGTCCAGCGCGGCGGCGGCATCGGGGTCCTGGCTCTGCGCGCGCACATAGCGGTTCACGCGGTAGGCATCCGGCCAGTCTGCCTCGACCGCGACGGCGGCAAATCCCTTTTCCGCGATCAGGCGCCGGGTGATGCGCGCACGCTCGGCATAGAACTCGTGCGTGCCGTGGGTCGCCTCGCCCAGCAAGACATACGGGGCGTCACCGATAAGCTCCAGCAGCGCATCGTAGTCCTCCGGGCCGCCATGCAGGGCTATGGGGCTTGGCAATTGCCGGGCCGGCAATGCCGTGCCGGCACTGGCGCTGCGAGTGGTGAACATGGCCTGTGCCATCCCATTCCCTAATGAAGGAATCTGCTGTCCGATGGCCGCCCCTGGGCGGCGGCATCCGGAATACTGCCGCGTTCCAGCAGCGACTTCATGCGCTGCAGATCCTCGTCCAGCTGGCGCTGCGGGTCGCGGCCGACCAGTTCGGCGAAAGTTTCGCCAGCCGCGCCTGCCGGCGGCCTGTAAGAGAGACGGACGGTGGCGCGTGAACCGCCACGCACTTCCTCGATGCGCACTTCGCCGTACTGTTCGATTTCCGCGCCGGGCGCGCTTTGCCAGGCCAGCCGTTCGGGCCGGTTGCGTTCGGTAAGAATGGAATCGAATTCGAAGCGCGTGCCAGCCGGACCCTTGACGACCCAATGCGAGCGGATGCCGCCCAGGTCGCGTACTTCAAGCACATTGTTCATGAAGCGCGGGAAATTTTCGTAATTGGCCCACAGGTCGTACACCTGTTCCGGCGACACATCGATGCGGAGGGTTTTTTCGATCGTGACCGGCTTGCCCGCGGTGCCGGCCATGTTGACCATGGGGCGCCCGCTTGCGCGGCGCGCCAGCAGGACCGCCCCGGCCAGTCCGGCGATGAGCCCCAATGGCATACGCCGGGTGGCAAGGCTGAACAGCCCGAGCGCGCCACCGCCCCACAGGGCAGCGGTGCGGACCTGGGGATCCCAGGACCGTTCGCGCAAGCCGCGCGCGATCGCCTTGATGCCGGTGGCCGGCCCGTCCAGCAGGGAGCCAAGGCCCGTGCTTTGCGCACTGACGCCGGCGGACTCGCCGGGCTGGCTGGACTGCTGGGGGCTGGACTGCTGGGTGTCCAACGGGGTGGAGGGCTCCGTTGCGGTGGCACCGGGGCGCACTTTCTGCATTGCGCTGTCGAGCGCCTGGCCGGTCTGGTGGCCGAGCGCGCGCAGCTTGTCGACCGACTCGGCCCGGCGGCTGGCACCGCGCTCCGGGTCCAGCATATACATCACGAGGGCGCCAACGGCGGCGCTGGCCAGCCATTTGCCCATTTGCAGATCCTGTTCAGAGTCGGTTCGCATGGTGTTCTCCTTGGTTGTTGAGAGGCGACGGATTGCCCACAGCGCTGCCGCCAGCCGGCATCACGCCACTGCTCTTGCTGCTCTCCTGCGCACGCCAGGCCACTGCGAGCAGGTCCTGGACCTCGTCATCGGGAGTTTGATCGAAGGCGCGGTACCAGGTGCTGACGGCGCGGAAATGCGGCGGCTGCGTGATGCAGACCAGCTCGTCGACTTCGCTGGCCAGCGCCTCGCAACTGTCGGGTGCGCCGACCGGCACGGCGGCCACCACCCGGCGCGCGCCCAGCAGGCGGGCGACCTTGACGGCGGCACGCATGGTCGAGCCGGTCGCCAGGCCGTCATCGACCAGAATGGCGGTCCGGCCATGCAGATTGAGCGGCGCGCGCGCGCCCCGGTACTGGCGCTCGCGGCGCTCGATTTCGGCCTGTTCGCGCGCGCAGATCGCGGCGAGCGCCGCAGGCTCCACGGCAAAGCCGTCGATGGCGGCGTGATTAAGGACGCGCACGCCGCCACTGGCAATGGCGCCAATGGCGAATTCCGGGTGGCTCGGCAGGCCGAGCTTGCGTACCAGCAGCACGTCCAGATCCAGCTTCAGCGTCCTGGCGACGGCAAAGCCCACCGGCACGCCGCCGCGCGGCAAGGCCAGGACGACGGCATCCGGCCGCGCGGCGTAGGCCGACAGGGCTGCGGCAAGTTGCTTGCCGGCGTGGAGGCGATTGTGGAAGCGTGCTTGGCTCATAATTATTTGACAGGTAAAGGCCGCGGAGGTTGCATCGATTTGCGCATCGGCGTGCGGCGCGTCCTCCGGCAAGGCCAGCCTGCCCGCTGACCCGCCGCCCGGCGGCGCTGCACGCCTGATGCTTATTGGATGGCCAGCCTGGTCCCGCCAGCGTCCGGCTTTTTGGGCAGGGTGAGCTTGAGGATGCCGTTTTCCATCTGGGCCTGTGCACTGGCTTCGTCCACGTTGGTGGGCAGCATGAAACTGCGAATAAACTTCCCGCTGCTGCGTTCGGCGTAGACGACGTTGTCGCCTTCGCGCTGCTCGCTCTCGCGCCTGGATTCGCCCTCGATCGTTACGCGCTGCTTTTCGACGGTCACCTTGACGTCTTCTTTCTTGACGCCAGGCATCTCAACTTCGACATCGAAGGCATTCTCGTTCTCCGTCACGTTCAGGCGTGCCTGGACGGCCCCCGCGCTCTGCCACGGGGCCAGCGCCGCACCCTGGCCCAGCCCGAATGGCGCGAACATGTCTTCGAACATGCTTTCGACCAGCCGGCCGAACTGGTCTTCGATCCCCTGCGGGCGGTAGGAAGCAACCGGGGAACCGCTGCGTCGTATGATATTCATCTCACTCTCCTTTCATCAGCACAATGCGGACCAATTCCCGCATATCGGAAAGATAGTTTTGGCCCGGGGCTGATCAGTGTCAAGCTCAGCCAAATGAAGAAATAAGGTCCGCTATGCCCTTGTTTGATCTGACGCAAAGGCAAGACATCGGCTGCGAATGATTCGCGGCGAGTCCAGTCTGACAAGGAAAACGAAGGGAGAGCGGAGGGAGAGATGACTGACACCTTGCTACGGCACTGGTGGTTGCCCGCGGTGCGCGGCGCCATCGCCATCGCGTTTGGTCTCACGGCACTGATGTGGCCGGGGCTCACGCTGCTGACGCTGGCGGCGCTGTTTGCCGCGTTTGCGCTGGTGGGGGGCGCGGTCTGGACCTTCGCCGCTTTGGAAAACCGCAAGGCCGACACGCGCTGGTGGGCCTTGCTGCTGCTTGGCCTGGCCAGCCTGGTGGCCGGCGCCATCGCCATGCTGCATCCCGGCCTCACCACGGTGGTGCTGGTGATGCTGGTCGGCGCCAACGCGCTGGTCAGCGGCGTCATGGATATTATCGTTGCGGTGCGCCTGCGCCGGTACATCCGCAACGAATGGCTGCTCGTGCTCAGCGGCGTCGGTTCAAGCCTGTTCGGCGCCTTCGTACTGCTGTTTCCGTTGGGGGCGGGCGCGCTTGCGCTGGCCTGGTGGGTCGGCCTGTATGCGCTATTTACGGGTGTATTGCTACTGTCGCTGTCGTGGCGGGTCCGAAGTTGGAGGCGCCTGCAGCACCAGCCTTCGGGGCCGGTTGCAGGCGCGCTGTAGAGGTGCTGCAGGGCGGTTGCGTGCGGCCTCCGGGTTCAACCGAGCTGGTCGCGGTGAAAGCGCAGGTGGTCTTCGATGAACGTCGAGATAAAGTAATAGCCGTGGTCGTACAGCGCGTGGCGCCGCAGTTGCAGGGCCTGGCCGGTCGCCTTGCAGGCGGCCTCGAACAGCTCGGGGTGGAGCTGCTCGGCGAGGAACTGGTCGCCGAGTCCTTGATCGATCAGGATGGGATGCGCGCTGCTGGCCGCGCCGTCTTCGATCAAGGCGGTGGCGTCGTATTGGCGCCATGCCGCGCTATCACCGCCCAGGTAGCCACTGAAGGCTTTCCGGCCCCACGGGCAGCGCGACGGGGCGGCGATGGGGGCGAACGCCGAGACCGAGCGGAAACGGTCCGGGTTGCGCAAGCCCAGCACCAGTGCACCGTGGCCGCCCATGGAATGGCCGCTGATGGCCACGCGGGCATCGTCCACGTCGAGTGCGTCGACCACGAGCGTGCGCAGTTCGAGCAGGTAGCTGTACATTCGGTAGCGCTCGCTCCATGGCGCGGAGGTGGCGTCCAGGTAAAAGCCCGCGCCGACGCCGAAGTCCCAGGCATCGGCTTCGCCCGGCACATTGGCCCCGCGCGGGCTGGTATCGGGCGCAATCAGCATCATGCCTTCGCGGGCCGCCACGCGCTGGGCGCCGGCCTTGATCATAAAGGTTTCTTCGGTGCAGGTAAGGCCGGCAAGGTAGAACAGGGCGGGCAAGCGCGTCCCTGCAGGGCGGGCGGGGATAAAAGCGGAAAAGCGCATCGGCAGGCCGATGGCTTCGGATCGGTGGCGGTAAAAGCGCTGTACGCCGCCGAAGCAGGCATGTTCGCTGATCAGTTCAAGCATGGAGTCCTTTTGCCACTGGCGATTGGATTAGGTGGGCGATTGGGTGGGCAGGCGGTTCGGCACAGCACAGCACGGTTCCATGCGGTTCGGCACGGCACGGCAGGGCAGGGCAGGGCACGGCGTAGGGGAGGCTGCACGCGGATTGTCACGGGCGCCGGTTCACACCATCAGGCAACGGTCGACCGTGTCGCGGATATCGTCGAACTCATTGCTGGTGGCAAGCAAGCGGCTGGCGATCAGTGTGTAGCGCGCGCGCAGCTCCAGTTCTTTCGGCGAAAGTTGCCCGGGCAAGCGGTAAGCGTCCGGCATCATCGACGCCACGTCGAAGGCGAAAAACTGCTTCGCCGAGGCCCACGATCCCAGCCGCACGCCGGCATACAGTAATTTGGCCTGCAACTGGGAACATCCGCCGGCCAGGCAAGCAAAGTAAAACATGGTATCGGCGTCGTCGCGGATGACCCCTGGCGTGTTGATCGCTGCATCGTGCACCACCGATGCGCGCCGGTAATCGCCCGTGTAAGGACTGCCGACCGACGACCACAGCGTGCGGGGGATGCTGGCGCCACTGATCACCGTTCCGGCCGGTACGTCCCAGCGCCGCCCTTGTGGGTCGAGGTACCAGAAGGCTTCGATCAGGCGCATGTCGCGGTCGTCGCCTTTGGCCGAAAGCCATTCGGTGCGTGGATTGCCGGAGAAAATACCGTTGCCCATATTACTCCTTTCATCGTTTTTGACCGTGCAGCGGCGCACGGGATGGAACAAACACGATGCTGCGTACCAAAGCGTGCCGGCCTCGCAGCGCTGGCCGGTCAAACCCTGCCGACCAGTCAGACCAGTTGCAGCCAACCGAGCACGGCACCTGCGGCCAGCACCCATAACAAATGCAGCCTGGTGCGCCACAGTACCAGGCCGCTGATGCCGCTTAGCAGCCACAGGGGCCAGTCCTTGTGCCACTGGCCGCTGGCGCTGCCAAGGATCCAGCTGGTCGAGAGCAGCAGGGCAATCACGACCGGCACCATGCCTTGTCGGAAAGCACGTACGGCCCGCAGTTCCCGATTACGGTGACCCCATTGTGCGGTGGCGATCATGATCATCGACGAGGGCAGCAGAATGCCGAGCATGGTGACGGTGACGGCAAGCAGCGCCGCCGCCACGCTGCCGGTGTTCATGCCGATGTGCCAGCCCATCAAGGCAACGAACAACATGTTCGGCCCGGGTGCCGCTTGCGCCAGCGCGATGGACTGGTTGAACTGGCTGGCGCTGAGCCAGTGCTGCTGGTCCACCAGGTAGCGGTGCATTTCCGGGGTCGTGGCGATTGGCCCGCCGACGGACAAGATCGACAGCATCAGATAATGGCCAAACAGGCTGACCCAGTCATGCCATCCCAGCACCAGGGGCGCGCTCATACCGGATTCCCCGAGAACATTGTCCCTCCGTCCGCCGTCGGGGCGGTGCGCGCGTCGTGGACGCTCCCTTGCGGTGCCAGCGCCAGCGTGCGGAAATTCGCGCGCGACCAGCTCACGGCGTGCTCCGTTCGGGCGCCAGGCGGCGGTAGGCGAGCCAGCACCCGGGCCCGCCGATCATAAACAGGACGTACGCGAGCGGCACATGCAGCAGCGCGACAAATGTAAAGCCGAGGAAGCACAAGGCCAGGCACCAGGACAGCGGCATGGCATTGCTTCTCAAGGCCCGCGCCAGCTTCAATCCCGCCGCCCCGATCAAGCCGGCGGATACGGCCGCCATGCCGCGTAAAGCGCCCGCGACGCCGGGATGGTCGGCATAGCGCGCATGGCCGATAACCAGCAGCAAGACGACCAACAGGGGCACGGTGATGATCCCCGCCATGGCCGTGAGCGCACCGCGCAGTCCGAAATAGCGTGAGCCGATCATGAGCGAGAGATTGACGACGTTCGGGCCCGGCATGATTTGCGCGACCGCCCAGTCTTCGACAAACTCTTCGTGCGTGAGCCATTGCTTGCGCTCGACCAGCTCGCGCTGCACGACCGCCAATACGCCACCGAACCCTTGCAGCGCAAGGACGGTGAAGGACAGGAAAAGATCAGTCAGGGAGCGCGGGCGCGGCCGTTCCGGCAGGGACGTTTGGATCATGTCCCATTATGGCGTGCCGGCCTCGGCGTGTCCATGCCGGCCCGCCCCGGCAAGGGCGGGGGCGCCGCATGCATTGCGCCGCCTGGCCGCGTCGGTTCAGCCGCCGCCTATCCCCCGCATGACACGGCCGCTGCCGCCACATTCCGGGCAGGGAGTGCCATTGCTTAGCTTGCCGCTCCCGCTGCACTTCTCGCAAATATCTTCGGCGGCACCCGGCGTGCCGGGCTTGGCCTCATCGCCCGGCTGCAGTACAGGCTCGGATGGTGTAACCATGATGGTGTTCCCTCTAGAGGTGGGTGGTCTGCTCATTCTAGGCGGGCGGGCCAGGCGCCGGCGCTACTTTGCAAGGCGGAAAATCGAACGCCTGCGGCGGCGTCGAAAAGCGGCGATATCCCTCATTTCGATGGAAATGTGCCATTGACTTTGTATTTGATTGGTGGATACTCGATGAGGCAGACGCTCCGTATGACATATGTCAACATATTCACAAGGATTCCATGACCCGACAGCACCCTGATGGCTCCGCCACGCTCGCGCTTGCCGAGGCCTCCTACCAGCGGCGTGATTTGCACCGCCGCGACATCGTCAACCACGCGATTGCTGTGCAACGCAGCATTAATACCGTGTCTGCGATTGAATATCTCAAATCCCACGACATCGATCCGCATGTCATCGAGCGGGTACTGCTGGAACCGCATCGCCGCCGCGACATGCGCGCGCATTGACACGGCCCGGCAGCGCTACAAAAAATGATGCCGCAATCCCGGTTGCGGAAAGTGCCATGTGCCGTGCGCTGCGTGGCAGTCCCATGGCGCCCTTCTCCTGCGCCGATGGCGCTGTTTTTGATGTAAAAATATCATCGTTTTCGCGAACTGCACAGTCTGCCGAGGGGCC
Source organism: uncultured Oxalobacteraceae bacterium (assembly GCA_946480015.1). The sequence goes on from CAMLIL010000013.1 coordinate 67,763, forward strand.
CGGTTATGCACAAAAGAATCCTGTAGGAAATATCCTAATCTTTTTTCCGGGTTTTGAGATTGACTTTGTAAGTGCTTGATTTTACACGTCAATAAATTTGCCTTCCGAACGGGCAGTTTGTTGAAACCCGCATCAGTACACGCTTTGGGGGTGTCAAGAGCTTCTTATCCACAAAGATATCCACAACGATTGTGGATATCCGAAAAAGCGCTTTAGAAACGGCCACTTACGTGATTCCGATGGCTGATCAAGGGGACTCGGCCAGGTGGTGGCAACGATATCAGGCCGCCCGGCCGGGCCGCGCACCGGCGAAAGAACTTGCATCGACCTACTGGATAAATGTACAGTTCCGTACGCTCACGCATTTGCCGCTTCAACCTGCCCGCCATGTCCGCCGCCACCGCCGCCACCGCCACCACCGTCGATACCGTTGACGATCCCTTCGCCAGCCTCAATCCCGAGCAGCGCTGCGCTGTCGAGCATGACATTGGCATGGCGCCGGCCGCTTCGCGCCCCTTGCTGGTCATCGCGGGAGCCGGATCCGGCAAAACCAATACCCTGGCGCATCGCGTCGCCCGCTTGATCATGAGCGGCGCAGACCCGCAACGCATGCTGCTCCTGACCTTTTCGCGCCGCGCCGCCAATGAAATGACCCAGCGCGCCGGCAATGTGCTCCAGCGCCTGATGGGTATGCGCAGCGGCCAGGCGCCCACCACCTTGCCATGGGCAGGGACGTTCCACAGTATCGGGGCGCGCCTGCTGCGCGAATATGCGGGCCGCATCGGTCTGGACGACTCGTTCACGATCCACGACCGGGGCGACTCCGAAGACCTGATGGGGATGGTGCGCCATGACATCGGCCTGACGCAGACGCAGAAGCGTTTTCCGCTGAAAGGAACTTGCCTGGCGATTTATTCGCGCGTGGTCAATAGCCAGGAGCCATTGAGCGTGGTGCTGCAATCGACCTTTCCGTGGTGTAGCGAATGGGAGGCTGAACTGAAGACCCTGTTTGGCGCCTACGTCGATGCCAAGCAGGAGCAAAACGTGCTCGACTATGACGATCTGCTGCTGTTCTGGTCGGAGATGGCCTCGGACCCGGAGCTGGGTCCGGAAATCGGCGCGCTGTTCGACTACGTCCTGGTGGACGAGTACCAGGATACCAACCGCCTGCAGGCGGCCATCCTGCTGGGGATGAAGCCCGGCGGGGAGGGAATGATGGTGGTCGGCGACGACGCCCAGGCCATCTATTCCTTTCGCGGCGCGACGGTCCGCAACATCCTCGACTTTCCCAAGCAGTTCAGCCAGAGCGTCAGCGTCGTCACCCTGGATCGCAACTACCGCTCCACCCAGCCGATCCTGGACGCCTCCAACGCCGTGATTGCCGGCGCGCTGGAGCGCCACGCCAAGACCTTGTGGACCGACAAGGCCGCCAGCGCCTTGCCACAACTGGTGCTCATTCCCGACGAAGCCGAGCAGGCACGCTGGGTCTGCAACCGCATTCTGGAACACCGCGAAGCCGGCATCCGCCTCACCGCCCAGGCGGTCCTGTTCCGCGCCGCCAGCCACAGCGCTGCGCTGGAATTGGAACTGATGCGGCGAAACATTCCGTTCGTTAAATTCGGCGGATTAAAGTTTCTCGAAGCCTCGCACATCAAGGACGTGCTGGCTGTGCTGCGCTTTGCCCAGAATCCCAGCGGCCGCCTGGCGGGTTTCCGGGTTGCTCAACTGATTCCCGGCATCGGCGCGGCCACGGCGACGCGCCTGCTCGATGCGGTCGGCGAGGCGGCCGACCCGATGCAGGCGATCGACGATTTCGCCGCGCCGCCCCGCAGCGCCGCCGACTGGGGCAGTTTCGTGCAACTGTACCGGGCCCTGCGCGCGCCCGGCCTGCGCTGGCCGGCCGACATCGAACTGGTGCGTAACTGGTACCTGCCGCACCTCGAGCGCCTGCACGACGACGCCCAGGTGCGTTCGGCCGATGTGGCCCAGCTTGCGCAACTGGCGCACGGCTATGGTTCGCGCGAAAGCTTTCTGACGGAAATCACCCTCGATCCACCCGAAGCCACCAGCGACCGCGCCGGTCCGCCGCTGCTGGACGAAGATTACGTGATTCTATCGACCATCCATTCCTCCAAAGGGCAGGAATGGAAGTCCGTGCACGTGCTCAATGTGGTCGACGGTTGCATCCCGTCCGACATGAGCACCGGCAATGCCGCCGACATCGAAGAAGAGCGCCGCCTGCTCTACGTGGCCATGACCCGCGCGCGCGAACACCTGCACCTGGTAGTGCCGAACCGGTTCTTCATCAAGCAGCAAGCCCACATGGGAGACCGCCACGTGTATGCGGCCCGCACGCGCTTCATCAGTCCCGCGATGCTCAAGCATTTCGAGGAATGCGTCTGGCTCACCGCCGACACCGCCAAAAGCAAAAAACCGATGCCCGACAGCGTACGCATGCTGGTGCGCGAGCGGGCCCGCAGCGCCTGGAAATAGGGAGTGCGCACCACGGGTTATCCCCCGCTAAGCAACAATGTAGGAATCTGCCTAGCGGCCCGCTGGCACCCTCTGAAGGCCCCATGCTAAGTCATTGATTTTTCGAGAATTAATTTTTGCTTCTGAAATGGGCATTTTGTTGAAAGCCGCATAAATGCTGGCTTTGCGGCTTGTCAAGTGGTGCTTGTCCACAAAGTTATCCACATATTTTGTGGATAGACAGAAAAGTCCAAACATATCAATCACTTAATGAAATTGGAGGTCAGCTGCCGGCCCGATCCTGGCGACCCGCGCCGCGCACCCGCTTGGTGCGTGGTGCGCGCAGGGAGCGCAGTTCCGCATAGCGTTCCAGAAATGCGGTATAGGCGCGGTCCGGCCCGAGCGGCACGATCTGCTCGGCATGCGGCGGCGGCAAATGGCCCCAATCCATCCAGGCGCGCGGCAGCAGGTCGCGCAATTCCGTCGCCATGCAGATCAGATCGGCGCGTTTCACGTCGGGATGGCTGTCGTCGAACTGGAATTCTTTCCGCAGCGCTTGCTTGATGGGAAGCACACGCTCCTTCACAAACTCGATGCCCAGCATGACCTTCACCGGCGACGGCCAATCGCCCAGGAATTCTTCGCAATCATGCATCAGTGCATCGTAGGCCAGCGCATCGGGCACCAGATAGGAAGCCATGATGGAATGCTCCGCCACGGAATACCACGGACGGGTTGCGCCGCCCCAGCGCGGTTGCGAGGCCAGGCAGTGCGCAATATCGGTAATCGGCATCCCGCCGGCATCCGGCTGGGTCAGGTCGAACACAAAGCCCGACGGCAGCAGGATGGCCGTGCGTCCGTCCGGTTTATTGAAGAGGTCAAAATTCGTCATGCCTCTATCTTACCCGCCCGGCCGCCGCGGCCGCGCCCCATCCGGCTAGCGTAGAATAGCGCCTTTCGATTTTTGATTCTTCCCATCCATTGTGACCTTGCTCGATGAAGGCGCAGCGCTGCCGCGCGCGGCACGGCTGGCCACGCCCGCCTGCATCGCCGCCGTGCAAGGTCTGCCTGGCCGCTGGCGCCTGCTCGAAGTCGGCTGCGGCGCCCGCGCGTCGTTCGAGCGCAGCCATATCGCCGGCGCCAGTTACCTCGATACCAGCGAGCTGGAGCGGCCCCCCCTGTGGAACAAGGTCGACGACGCGCAGTTGCTGGCGCTGCTGTTGGCGCGCGGCATCGATGCCGCCACCACGGTCATCCTGTATGGCCGCGGCATGCTGGCTCCGGCGCGCGCCGCCCATCTGCTGCTGTATGCGGGCGTGCGCGACGTGCGCCTGCTCGACGGCGGCTTCGCCGCATGGTGCGGCGCCGGCGGTGACTGCGCCAGCGGTGCCGGCAGCCGCGCCGTCCCGGTGGCCGAATTCGGCGCGCCGTTCCCGGCCCGGCCGGCATGGCTGGCCAGCCTGTCCCAGGTGCGCCGCATCGTGGACGAGGGCGGGGCCACGCTGGCCAGCATCCGCACGCGCGCCGAATTCCAGGGGGAAGTCTCAGGCTACAGCTACATCCCGGCGCGCGGCGATATCCCGGGCGCCCGCTGGGGCCGCGCCGGCGCCGATGGTGATGTCAACAGCATGAGTGATTATCAGGACGCGGACGGCGTCATGTTGCCCGCCGAAACGATCGAAGCGATGTGGCAGGCGCAGGGCATTGGCCGCGACGGGCCGGTGGTGTTCTATTGCGGCACGGGCTGGCGCGCGTCGCTGGCGTTTTTTTGCGCCTGCGCCATGGGCTGGGATCAGATCGCCGTGTTCGACGGCGGCTGGCTCGAATGGAGCCTGGCCGCTACCAGGCGGCGGAGCAAGGCCATGCCGGCCAGCGCCGCCGCGATCAGCCAGAACGATGTTGGTTCGGGCACGGAGCCTTGATCGGCCAGCCGTTCCTGATCCGTTGTTTCCAGCAGCGTTCCCGGCGCCAGCAGCGACACCAGTTCCTTGTCGACCGTTTTCGGCGGCGCCGTGTCCGGCCTGGTGACATCGTCCTGCCGGTCCCCCGACTCAGGCACGGTGTCGTCCGTGTGCGATGGCGCGTCCGGCGCGGGCGTGGTGCCCGAAGTGCCGCTCATGCTGCCGTTGCTCGCGTCCGGACCGGCCGGCGTGTTAATTTCCACAATCGTCGGCAACGGTGCGGTGCTGTGCGGGCCGTCTTGAGCTCCGCTCACCGGCTGGGTGCCGGCGGTCGAGCCGATGCCGTTGAAAAATCCACCGGTGCTGCTCAGGTTAATGGTCGGCGCGCCTGCCCGCGTGCCCGAATCAAATCCGCCGCCCAGGGACAGCGCGGACGGGTTGCCGCCGCCGGCCGTGCCGGACTGCCCGGCCGGAGCAGGCACGTAGACGCCTTCCGAGTCAGGGGGGAGGGCGCTGTCGAGCAACTCGACGGACGGCTCGTCGTTCGATACCGGCAAGCGCGCCACGTCGGAAATCCGGTTACCGCAGCGCGTGCGCATTTCGCTGGTGCCGTCGGTCAGCAGCGCTTCCCCCTTGGCCAGCATGACTTTCCTGGCGGTCCAGTACACCTTGTCGCCGATCCGGTACGACACATGCACCGCGCGGGCATGCTCCACCCGGGTCACGCGCGCCGCGGCGACATTGATACCGGCATAGTGGGCGGCGACGACACTGTCCTGTTTGATAACATTGATCAGTTCGTTCTTGCTGTGCACGCCACCGGCAACCACCGAATGCGGATAGATCAGCCGTGCGCTGCGCGCTGGCGCCGTAGCCGGGGCAGCGCCGCCGGCCGTCACGGCCGGGGCCGCCGAGGCGGAAACGGTCATCGGCCGGGGATTGCGCGCCGCAAATTCATGATCATTCACATACACCAGCGCGCCAGCCACCACCAGGCCGATCGCCGGCACGGACAGCAAGTACTTGCGTAGCTTGGACCTGGACTGGAAATGGCGATAGGCACTGATAGTCATGGGGATGCGGGATCTCTGGACAATTTCTTCAGGTTATCATTATTTCCAATAGTAAATCTATATTTTTTTGGGAAATTTTAGTTGGTGTTGTGTCCACACCATTGTGAGAGGTCGGCGTGGGCGGCGAAAAAGTTGAGGCGAGTACGGGTTTGAGTGACAATCGACTCGACAGCGCCACTGGCGGCGCGCCGGAGCACCCCTTATGCAACACAGCACCATGGAACACCAGGGCGCGCGGATCGACTGCGACCTGCTCGTCGTCGGTGGCGGCATCAACGGCGTGGGCATAGCCCGCGATGCGGCCGGGCGCGGGCTGTCGGTGGTGCTGTGCGAAAAGGACGATCTCGCCTCCCACACCTCGTCGGCGTCGAGCAAACTGATCCACGGCGGCCTGCGCTACCTGGAACATTTCGAATTCGGCCTGGTCCGGAAGGCCCTGATCGAGCGCGAAGTGCTGCTGCGCAGCGCGCCCCACATCATGTGGCCGCTGCGCTTCGTGATGCCGCACGACGAAGGCCAGCGCCCGGCCTGGCTGATCCGCGCGGGCCTGTATTTATATGACAGCCTGGCGCGGCGCGAATTTCTACCCGGCTCGCGCGCGCTGGCGCTGGCAGGCCACCCGGCCGGCGCCCCGCTCAAGGGGCGCTTTACGCGCGCCTTCGAGTATTCCGACGGCTGGGTTGACGATGCCCGCCTGGTGGTGCTGGCCGCGCTCGACGCGCGCGAACGCGGCGCCCGCATCCTGACCCGGACCACCTGCGGCGCGCTGCGGCGCACGGCCACCCACTGGCAGGCCACCCTGACCCGGCCGGACGGGCAGGCGACGCAAGTGAGCGCGCGCTGCCTGGTCAATGCCGCCGGGCCGTGGGCGCCGGGCCTGTTGAGCGGCGCCCAGCCGCTGCGCCTGATCAAGGGCAGCCACATCGTCGTCCCGCGCCTGTTCGACCATCCCTACGCCTACATCTTCCAGCACCCGGACGGCCGCATCGTCTTCACCATACCCTACGAGCGCGACTTCACCCTGATCGGCACCACCGACCTCGATTACCAGGGCGATCTGGACCGGGTCGCCATCAGCGCCGACGAAATCGCCTACCTGTGCCAGCTGGTCAACCGCTACTTCGAACGCCAGACCAGCCCCGCCGACGTGGTCTGGAGCTATGCCGGCGTGCGTCCGCTGGTGCAGGAAGAGGGCGCCAGCGCGGCCGCCGTCACGCGCGACTTCCGCCTCGACCACGACACCGATGGCGCGCCCCTGCTCACGGTCTACGGCGGCAAGATCACCACCTTCCGCCGCCTGGCCGAACAGGCGCTCGACTGGATCGCGCCGGCGCTCGGCGTGCGCGCCGCCGGCTGGACCGCGGGCGCCTGCCTGCCCGGCGGCGATCTGTTCGGCGAACGCCCGTCCAGCCGTGGCGTGCTCGAATTCGACCAGTGGCTGGCTGGCCTGCAGCGCCGCCACCCGTGGCTGCCGCCCGCGCTGGCGGCGCGCTATGCGCGCGCCTACGGCACCCGCGCCAGCTGCCTGCTGGCCGGCTGCGCCGCCATCGGCGACCTGGGGCGCGAAATCGTGCCTGGGCTGTACGCGGCCGAAGCGGAATATCTGGTCGAGCAGGAATGGGCGATGAGCGCGGCCGACATCCTGTGGCGGCGCACCAAGCTCGGGCTGCACCTGCCCGCCGGCAGCGCCGCCGTCCTCGATGCCTGGCTGGCTGCGCGCGCAGCTCGCTAAAAGCGCGTCACCAGCAGGCGCAGTCCCCAGAGATACCCGAAGAATCCGATCGCGTACCAGGCCGCTTCGGACGCGCGTGGCGCAGCGCAGTGCCATGCCAGCTGGCGCCAGGCAAGGGAAAACTCGCATGGCAACGAGGCGAACATGGACCACAACAGAACGATGCCAAGTGACACGATGATCGCCACCAGGAGCGGGAACAGGACAAACGAGGCCGCGCCCATCCAACGCCAAAGCCGGCTCTGTGTCTTGCTAAACGGCGGGAAACGCATGGTGGGAACGGCGCCAGACACGATGAAACGCGCGATGTCGTTCCAGTTCGACTCCTCGTGCCCGGTGCGGTGATCGCCGGCAAGATAGCGGATCTGGTGCACCGGCCCGCATTCGCTACCCTGGATAAATCCATCATGCCCAGCACTACCCAGGTTGAAACGCCGCCATGGCTGCATTCCCTTTGGAAAGAGTGCGACGACCCAGTCGCGCGTGGCCACGTAGTTCAGAACCTGCGCCACCCGGGGGGCGCCGGGTAGTGCTCCCGGTGCCGGCGTCATCAGGCTCATCCAGTCATAGTCGCGCCGCACGACACTGCCGGCGAAGACAATCCGTGTGAATCGCGCGGCGCGATAATCCTGTAATGCCTGCGCCGCGAGGTAAGTGCCGTTTGAATGGCCGACGTAATGCATCCTGGCCCTGGGAAAGCGCGCCCGCATGTCGACATAGCGATCCATGAGCCACTCCACTTTGCGTTGGCGCGCCGCGCGGAACACGAAGGGCAGCATGGCAAAATATCCATAGCTCTCGGTCCATGACTCGAACTTTTGGCCGGCAGCCGCATGGTGTTTGATGGTGCGCGCGATTTTTTGGGTCCAGTATCCCTTGTCGCGGATTCCATGCACCACGAACACGACGTCGGTGACGGAGGGATCGGGCATGGCGGGAAGCACGTCAGCCATTTCGTCGCGGGGAATGCACTGTAGCGCCAGGTCTGCGCGGCTCGCATGTAGCGCGATCAGCAATTGCTGGCGCCGTTGAGCGCGCGCCGACATGGTCTGAAGCGATCCCGTAGCCGATACGTCAACGACGTTGCGATGGTCGGATGCCTTGACTTCAAGGTAGAAGTACGCCTGACGTTCGCGGCCGCCGAACAGGTCGACCGCATAATCGACGTGGTCATCGGGCGCCACCAGGTCATCGGCCGTGCCGAGCAGCTGAACGGCGATGATGTCGGGGCGCGGGCCGTAGTCCGGGTCCATCATCGCGAGCCATTGAAGGCGGGTTTGCACGAGAAATGGCGCACCGCGCCGAAGCGCAAAGACCGTCGGCTTGCCGGCCAGGAGCGTTTCGCCAATGAGTTCGACAGCCATCCATTGCACGCCTGTCCACCAATCCATCGCCGAGGCGACCGACCACCCGCGGTTCATCCCCGCCAGCAGCACAATCCGCCTGATCGAAGGCGCCCAGACGCGGGGGGCGCGGTAAGCGCTGAATTCAGGCTCGAAGGGCGCCGGGGTATCGCCCTCAGGACTGGTCTGTTCGCCGAAGGCGACAACCGCAATTTTCCGTGCCAGAACGGCGCCAAAGCTATGCCCGATCAGCGTAATGGACGTGTACCGTTTCCCATGCGGACCGTGCATGACAAGACTGTCGATCGCTGCGAGCAAGCGTGCGACGATGTCTTCCGCTTTTTCAAGGCAGAACGCGTGCTGCCCAAAAGGCAGTTCCGGCGCGAACATGGCGGCATGCGGACGTGCCGCGCGGATCACCTCCCGGACAGCGGCAAGGCGCTCGCTGGCGTTGCCAAGCCCATGCAGGAGCACGATCAGTTCGTCGCTGTCCGTGCCGGGTTCCAGATACCGCGCCAGATCGTCCATCGTTTGGCCGTGCGAATCGTCTCGATGCCAGTTCGACAGAAACCAGCAGTCGAAAGTTCCGGCCAGGAGTTTGCCTGGCTAGCGCGCCCGCGCCACAATCGAAAAGCGCATCTCCATCGCATCCTGCACGCTCAGCGCGCCGCCCATGATCGACATCGGCGTGATGCCGAAGTCCGACTGCAGCAGCCGCAGCGTGCCCTCGGCGCTGACCGCCGCGTCGCTGGTCTCGATCCGAGCCGGCACATCGAGCACGCGGGTGACGCCGTGCAGCGTCACCGTCAGGCGCAGGCTGCCGGGCACCCCGGCGATGCGCTGCGCATGCAGGCTCACCACCGGATAGCGCGCGGCATCGAGCACCTTGCCCAGCATATTGGCGCGCGTTCCCGCGATGTCGTCTGCGGATGGATTGGTATCGAGTCCGGCGGCGTCGCGCAGGGGCTTTTCGTCGACGCTCAACTGGTCCAGGCGGAACTGGAAATCGGTCCGGCCGGTGCGCGGCGCCACCCAGCCGCTCACGCTGCGGCTGGCCACCACGTGGTCGTGGCCGAAGCGCGCGAACGGTCCGCCGCGCCGCACCGTGACGGCGATCAGCGAACGCGCCGCATCGATGCGGTAGACCGGCTCGCGCGCGCTGGCGGCGAGGTACCACGCGCTGTAATCGGCGCTGGCCGCCGGCACGGCGTGGCGCAGCGGTGCCGGTGCGCAGGCACACAGGCCGGCCAGCAGGACGAGGGAAGTGCAAAGTCTTTTCATGAGCTCGATTGTGGCATGAACGCTGCCGTGCAGGCGCCCGGAAAACCGACTAAGATGGCTGGCCTGGTTAATTTTTCAACATCGATCGTCAAGGAGTGCCATGAAGCTGTATAGCGCCACCTATGCGCCCAACCCGCGCCGCGTCACCATGTTCATCGCCGAGAAGGGGATCGAAGGCATCGAGGTCGTACCGGTCGATATCATGAAGGGCGAACACCTGACCGAGCGGTACAAGGCGCTCAATCCGCTGGCGCGCATCCCGGCGCTGGAACTGGACGACGGCCGCGTGCTGTGCGAAACGCGCGCCATCTGCACCTACCTGGAAGGCTTGCGTCCCGAACCGAACCTGATGGGCGAGGGCGCCGAGGAACGCGCCTTCATCGAAATGGCCGACCGCCAGGTCGAACTGCACCTGTTCATGTGTATCGCCAACTGGACCCGGCACGGCCATCCGGCGCTGGCGGCGCTGGAGTCGAACCAGTTGCCGGAGTTCGCCTCGGCCCAGGCGGAAAAAATGCGCGAGGGCGCGCGCTGGCTTGACACCAGGCTGGCCAGCCAGCCTTATATCGCCGGCGGGCGTTTCACCATCGCCGACATTACCGCTTTCTGTGCACTGGAATTCGCGCGCGGCCTGATGAAATACCGTCCGTCCGACGACGCCCTCGACAAGCTGCAGGAGTGGCGCGACCGCGTCGCGGGACGGCCCTCGTCCAAAGCCAAGTAACGGGTCCGGTCAGGCGATTCGCTTGTACCAGCTGCGCTGCGGGAACAGCGGCTGGTACAGGGCGCCGAGCGGATCGCCGGCGTCCATTTCGCGATCCAGTCCCAGCACCCCGAACAGCGCCAGGCTCTCATGAAACAGGCGCAGGGTGCGTCCGCGCAGCAGCGGCCCGAAGTCGCCCAGCGCGCGCGGGCAGACGATCATCTGGAATTCGTTGAACGATGCATCCGTCACCAGGTTGTACTGGGCCCAGGTGATGCGCTCGCGCAGCTGCGCGCGCAGCACCGCGCGCCCGCCATCGATCTCGAAAAAATCCTCCAGCGGCGCCAGCCCGCCCATGTGCCGGTAATGCTGCGCACACTCGGGCAGGCGCGCGGCCGGAATGAAGGCGTTCCCCGCCTCGGCCAATAGCTCCTCGTTGGAAACGGTGGCGAAAATCTCGGTGCGCGCATCGAGCTGCTGCTCGGCCAGCACGATCGCCAGCGACCAGGCTTCCTCGGCGCCGC
>CAMLIL010000014.1 GCA_946480015.1 uncultured Oxalobacteraceae bacterium
TGTCGGCTGAATCGCACCCGTTCTACACCGGCAAGCACAAGATCGTCGACACCGCTGGCCGCGTCGAGAAATTCCGCCAGAAATTCGGCGCAGTCGGTTCGAAGACCGCCGTCGCCAACGGCTAAGTTTTACCGTGCCGCACAAAAAAAGCAGCCCACGGCTGCTTTTTTTTCGTTGATACTACGGGGAACCTCGAAAACCTACTGCGCGGCGTAATTTCCGCCCTGCGATGCTCACCGTACCTTCGTACGGCTGCGCTTCTCGAACGAAACTTGCGCCGCTCGCTACGGCTTACCGAGGCTGCCCTGCTCTACCATTCCCGACTCGCCCTACGCTATCGATGAAACCAGTCCGTCTCGCCGCCGCCGCCACCCTTGCCTTGCCGCGCTGGGCCCTGTATGCCCTGGGCCTGCTGTACATCCTGCCGGGCCTGATCGCGCGCGACCTGTGGAAGGACGACGCCAGCGGTTTCGGCATCATGTGGACCATGGCGCACGGCAGCCTGAACGACTGGCTGCTGCCCAACATCGCCGGCCTGCCGACGGCCGACGAGGGCCCGCTGGCGTTCTGGTTCGGCGCGCTTTGCATCAAGCTGTTCGGCTGGCTGCTGGGCGACGTCATGGCCGCGCGCGTGTCCACCATGGCCATCTTCGCCATCGGCACCACCTCGGTCTGGTACACCGCTTTCCATCTGGGCCGCCGGCCCGAAGCCCAGCCACTGCGCCTGGCCTTCGGCGGCCAGCCCGAACCGGACGACTACGGCCGTACCCTGGCCGACACCGCGCTGCTGATCTACCTCGGCTGCCTGGGCCTGCTGATGTTCAGCCACGAAACCCTGGCCGTGACCCTGCAAGGCGCGCTGCTGGCCTATTTCCTGTACCGCGCGGTGCGCTACGTCGAGACGCCGTCGCCGCGCAATGCGGTGCTGATCGGCATGTCGCTGGGCGGCCTGGCGCTGGCGCGCGGCATCCCCACGCCGGTGGTGCTGCTGCTGACCCTCTTCCTGTCGACGCGTTTCCTGCAAATGCCCCCGGCGCGCGCGCTGGCCCACCTGGGCGTGGCCGTGCTGGCCGCGCTGGCGATCGCCGCCGTCTGGATCGTGCCGGCCAGCCTTGCGCGCCCTTACGGGCTGGCGCCGGTGACTACCTGGCTCAACTGGAACGCCGGCGAAATCGCGCTGCCGTCGATCAATTCGGTCAAGTTCTTCCTGCGCGTCGGGCTGTGGTTCTTCTGGCCGGCCTGGCCGTTTGCCGCCTGGGCCATCTATGCGTGGCGCCGCCAGAATCACCTGCTGCACATCGTGCTGCCGCTGTTTTTCGTCGGCGCCCTGACGCTGCTGATTCTGTGCGACCCGGCACCGGACAATGGCGACCTGCTCAGACTGCTGCCGCCGCTGGCCATCATGGCCGCATTCGGCCTGCCGACCGTCAAGCGCGGCGCCATCAATGCCATCGACTGGTTCTCGGTGATGGTACTGACGATGATCGCGGGCGTGGTGTGGCTGTTCTGGGCCGCGCGCCTGACCGGCTGGCCGGCGCAGTTCGCCAGGAACGTGCTCAAACTGCTGCCCGGGTATACACCGGAATTCGGCGCGATTGCCTTCATCGTCGCCGCCGCCGCCAGCGTCGGCTGGATCGCGCTGGTGCACTGGCGCCTGTCGCGCCAGCCCTCGGTGCTATGGCGCGCGGTGGTGCTGTCCTCGGGCGGCCTGATCCTGCTGTGGGTCATGCTGATGACGCTGTTCCTGCCCGATCTGAACTACAGCAAGAGCTACGCCACGGTGGCGCGCCAGCTGGCGCAGCAGGTACCGGCGGGCACGCGCTGCATCGATGCGAACGTCGGGCGGCCACAGCGCGCCTCGCTGGCGTTTTACGGCGCGCTGCCGTTTTCCGGCGCCGATAAGGCCGGCAGCTGCGACGTGCTGCTGCTGCAGGACAGTGTCAGGCTGCGCGACGAGCGCGAGCCGCTGCTGCCGCATGGCGCGGCCGACTGGGGCCTGCTATGGGAAGGCAAGCGCGCGACCGACCACGACGAGCGCTTCAAGCTCTACCAGCGCCGCCGTCCCGCGCCGCAGTAAGCCTATACCTTCATCGGCAGGATCACCATCTGCAGCCCTTCCAGGTGCAGACGGCGCTGCACGGCCAGGGCGGCCTGGTTGTGCAGCACGCGGGTGAACCAGTTGTCGCTGGCGAAAATCAGCTTGCTGGTGAAGAAAATCGAGTTGGGGTATTCGCGGTTGATCTCTTCGCACAGCTTGGTGATCTCGTCGACCGCATCGGTGCCGAAGCTCAGGTAGGACGACGAGGCCATGCCGTGGCTGTGGCAGAAATCGACGAAAAACTCGAGCGTCTGGGCGGCCTCTTCGCGCATTTTCTCCATCGCCCCTTCGCCACCGTAGGCATGCGAATCGACGGTGCGGGCATTGACGAACAGGAAGTTCTTGAAGTGCCCCGGGAACATGCGCAGCACCCACAGCAAGGCATGCAGGCCGCCTCCGCGCGAGGAACCAACGATGAACACCGCCGTCTGGTCATCCGGGTTCGGTTCGACCGCGCCTTCGACCGGGCCGAAGGGCTGGTTGGCGAACACCTCGTCGACCGAGTGGATCGCCTGTTTGGTTTCGCGGTAATGCTTGCGGATGGTGATGCACAGCGCCGCGATGGCGCCGATGATCACCACCGTGGCCCAGCCGCCCTCGGCGAAGCGCTTGATCAGCAGGATCGTCAGGATGCCGGCGCAGATCACGAAGCCCAGCGCCGACAGCAGCAGGCGGCGCACCCAGCCACTGCCGTGGGTCGCGCGCCCCTGCCACCAGTACAGGCACAGGCCGAACAGCGAGATGGCGAAGGTGAGGAACACCGAGATCGAGTACAGCACCACCAGCAGGGTGACCTTGCCCTCGGTCCAGAACAGGATCGCCAGCGCCGCGATGCCCATGACCAGAATGCCGTTCTGGGTCACCAGGCGGGTCGACAGGTAGCGGAATTTGTGCGGCACCCAGGAATCGCTGGCCATATTCGACAGCACCGAGGGGCCGCCCAGAAAGCCGGTATTGGCCGCCACGAACAGCAGGCCGGCCTCGAACGCCAGCACCACCACCAGCAGGACCTGGTTGACCACCGCTCCGCCCAGGCCCATGCTTTCGATGATGGCCTTGAAGGTCGAGGCGTTCAGGGTCTGGCCCGGCACATGCTGGGCATTCCAGAGCAGGTACAGCAGGATGATGCCGGAGGCGGTAAACGCCAGCGACAGCGCCATGTACAGCATGGTCATCTTGCCGGTGCGCACGCGCGGCTCGGCCAGCAGGTTGACGTTGTTCGACACCGCTTCCAGGCCGGTATAGGTGCCGCCGCCCTGCGAATAGGCCAGCAGCAGCATGCCGGCCACCCCGGTCCAGCCGATGCCGTCGGCCAGATGGGAGGTCTCGGCCATGGTGGCGGGAATCAGTTCGGGCAGGTGCGAGGCGTGCGCCACGATGCCGTAGACGATCAGCACCAGGTGGGTGGCGACGAAGCCGAGGAAGATCGGCAGCAGAATCTGGATGGCCTCCTTCAGGCCGCGCAGGTTCATGATGATCAATAGCCCGATGAAGAAGGCGGACGCCCATATCTTATAGGGCTGGAAGCCGAGCGGCAGGAACGAGGCCAGCGCGTCGACGCCGGAAGCGATCGAAATGGCAATGGTCAGCACATAATCGAGCACCAGCGCGCAGCCCGACACCAGGCCGAGATAGGGGCCGACCAGCTTGGTGGCCACGCGGTAGCCGCCGCCACCGGTCGGAAACAGTTCGATCACCTGGTTGTAGGCCAGTGCGATGACGAACACCGTGACCGCGGTGGCGATGGCCATGTACAGCCCCAGGTGGGTGTGGCCGCCAAGGGCGTGGAAGGTTTCTTCCGGACCATATGCGGAGGAGGACAAACCGTCCGCACCGAGGCCGACCCAGGCCAGGAACGCCACCAGCGCCATCGAATGACGGGTTTCGCTCTTCATCGGGTCGAGCGCTTTACCGAGGATTATTTCGCGGATTTTTGTGTTCTTCATCGTGCGCGCCGGCATGGGAAGCCAGCGTCGAAGCCAAGAGTAGCCGAGATGATACGCCGATCCCGCCGCTCATGACACTAGGCAATGCGGGCGACAGGCGAAAGAGTTGCCCAAGCTGGCCAAATCGGCCATAATGCGGGTCGCGTTGCCGGGATGGCGGAATAGGTAGACGCACGGGACTCAAAATCCCGCGCTGGAGACAGCGTGCCGGTTCGATTCCGGCTCCCGGCACCAACGTGAGCCTAGAAGCTCAGCAAAATTGATGGCCCGCGTCGCGCAGTGCGAGACTGCGGGTTTTTTGTTGTCCGCAAGCCCATTTTCACGCCAACTCCCGCCACATGCAGCTCGAATCGATCCGTCAGCGCCTGCGCGACTTGGGCGCCCTGCCCCTGCATGAACAGCGCGTGCTGCGCGACTGGGTGCTGGGCCGTCCGCGCGACCAGGGCCGGCGCCGTCCCGGCGACTTCCTGCCGCTGCCGGTGCGCACCGGCTTGCCTGGCCTGGATGCCGAGCTGCAAGCGATGGCCAGCCTGGTGTCCATGCATCCGGGCGAAGACGGCTCGGCGCGCCTGCTGGTGGGCCTGGCCGACGGCCAGATGGTGGAAAGCGTGCTGTTGCCGCGTGACGGCCTGTGCGTGTCCAGCCAGGTCGGCTGCGCGGTCGGCTGCCAGTTCTGCATGACCGGACGCGAGGGACTGATCCGCCAGGTCAGCAGCGGCGAGATCATTGCCCAGGTGGTGCTGGCGCGCAGCCTGCGTGCGGTCAAGAAGGTGGTGTTCATGGGCATGGGCGAGCCGGCCCACAATCTCGACAATGTGCTCGAGGCCATCGACCTGCTCGGCACCGAGGGCAATATCGGCCACAAGAACCTGGTGTTTTCCACCGTGGGCGACGCGCGCGTGTTCGAACGCTTGCCGCACGGCGCGGTCAAGCCGGCGCTGGCGCTGTCGCTGCACACCACCAAGGCGGCACTGCGCGCCGAGCTGCTGCCGCGCGCGCCGCGCATCAGTCCCGACGAACTGGTCGAGCAGGGCGAAGCGTACGCGCGCCTGACCGCTTATCCAGTGCAATACCAGTGGACCTTGCTCGACGGCGTCAACGATGGCGCCGACGAACTCGATGGCATCGTGCGCCTGTTGAAAGGCAAATACGCCGTGTTGAACATGATTCCGTATAACACCATCCCCGATCTGGCCTTTCGCCGCCCCAGCTGGGAAAAGGCGCGCGCCATCGCCCAGGTGCTGCATCAGCGCGGCGTGCTGACCAAGCTGCGCGATTCGGCCGGGCAGGATGTCGACGGCGGCTGCGGCCAGCTGCGCGCCCGCGCCGCCTCTCCGCGCCGGCGCACCATTCCCATCGTCACGCCAGCCGGCTGACAGCCCTGCCCCCCCTGGCTCGTAGCTGCTGCACCTACATGCGTTCGGGTTGCGCGTGCGCCAGCGGCGCCGGGGCACGGCGCGCCGCCAGATCGTGGTACAGGGCCGTGTAATTGCTGGCCATGCGTTCGGCGGTAAACAGTTCGCTGTAGCGCGCTTCGGCGCGCCGTCCCATGGCGGCAGCCAGCTCGGGCTGCTCCCACAAGATGCGCATGGCGGCGCGCAGCGCCACCGGGTCGCACGGGGGCACCACCAGGCCGGTCTGGCCGTCGACGTTAATGTAGCTGGTGCCGGTACCGATTTCGCATGAAATCATGGGCTTGCCGTACATCGCCCCTTCCAGCAGCGAGATGCCGAACGCTTCCGAGCGCAGGTGCGAGGGAAATGCCATCGCGTAGCACAGGGTCAGCAGGGCTACCTTGTCGAGTTCGTCGACCGCGCCGGCGAACAGCACGTGGCGCAAGCCCAGCCGTTCGGCCTGGGCCTTGAGTTCCATCTCGATCGGGCCGGCGCCCACGATCACGACCGGAAACTCGGTGCCGGCCATGGCGTCGAGCAGGAATTGCAAGCCCTTGTAATAACGCAAGACGCCGATGAACAGGAAGAAGCGCCGGCCCTGGGTGGCGCGGCGCCAGTAGTCCAGGCGGGCGGCGTCGGCGGCCGGATAAATGGTCTTGTCGAGGCCGTAGGTGATGATGCGGGTCTTGTCGCGGTAGCGCTCCAGCACCGTGGACGAGGCCAGGTAGTTGGGCGAGGTGGCGACGATGGTGTCGATGCTTTGCAGAAAGCGATGCTTGAGCGGCTGGTACAGGCGCAGCAGCTTTTGCTGGCGCACGATGTCGGAATGGTAAGTGACCAGGGTCGGCTTTTTCACCCGGGCCAGAAAGTGCGCCAGGTCCATGAAGGGCCAGGGAAAGTGGTAATGCACGACGTCGCAGTCGGCGGCCAGGCGCGCCAGCTTGCCCACGGCGCTCAGCGATACGCTGTTCGAGGCGATTTCAAAGTCCTGGCGGGCGCGATGGACGCGATGGCCCTCGAACTGGAAATCGAAGCCGGACTTCTGGCGCGTCAGCGTCAGGACCTGGTTGTCCACGCCAAGGCGCCCGGTTCCCACGCACATCTGGCGGATGACCTGTTCGATCCCGCCAACCGAGTCCGGGTAGTAGGTCTTGTAAAAATGAAGGACACGCATAGAAAGGCGGCTCGGCGGCGTTACTTAATGTGAAAGGACAGCATGATACACGGCAGCGGTCTGATGCGCCGTGGCTTGCCAGGTCAGCTGGGCGGCACGGCGCCGCCCGGCGGCAATGCAGCGCTCGCGCAAGGCATTGTCACGGGTCAGTGCCAGCATGGCCGCACCGATCTCGCCAGCGTTTTCCGGATCGACGTCGACGGCCGCGCCCTGGGTCACCTCGGGCAGCGAACTGGCCGTGGACGCGACCACCGGCACGCCGGAGGCGAACGCTTCGACGACGGGAATGCCGAAGCCTTCATACAGCGAGGGAAAGACGAATACGCCGGCGCCGGCGTAGAGATGGCGCAGCTGGGCGGCCCCGGTCAGCTGATTGAGCCAGATGACCCGTTCGCCATCGTGGCGGGCGCCGGCGATGCGGGCAAGCAGCTCCTGGCAGCGCCAGCCGGCGCTGCCGACAATGACCAGCTGGTGCTCGGCGCGCACGGCGGCGGGCAGGGCCAGATAGGCGTCCAGCAGGCGCTCGACATTCTTGCGCGGCTGCAAGGTTCCAACGAACAGGAAGTAGCCGGGCGTGAGTCCGTGGGCTGCCAGAGCCGCCGCCACGGCTTGCGGGTCGCAGGGCGTCAGCCAGGCGGCATCGACGCCGTCATGGACGACACTGATGCGGCGCTGGTCGACGCCGAAGCACTCGACCAGCTCGTCGATGGCGAAATGCGACACGGCGATGATGTGGTCGGCCTTCTGCGCGGCGCGTTTCTGCATCCAGTTCTTGAAACGGCGCAAACGCGGGCTGCACCACTGCGGATAACGGATTGGCAAGGCATCGTGCAGGGTTGCCACCACGGGGCAGTCCATGCGCACCACACGGTAGTCGGTCACATGAAAAATATCGGTCGGCATGTGCATGCGGTGCACCGCCGGGGTCAGCAGATCGGTCAGGGTGGCCGCTTCGAACGATCGAGGCAGCGCCTGGCCCACGCTGATCGCACCGGCGCCGCGCGCGGGCGGATAGGAAAACGCGTTGACGGTGCAGCCGGCCTGGGGAAGATGGTGCAGCAAGGCATCGGTGTAGACGCCGATGCCATCGAGGCGTCCTCCGGTCAAGCCAGGTTCGATCATGGTCGTTCCCAGGCCGACCCGCACCAGGCTCACGCCTGATACATCCAGCGCAGCGTTTCGGGCAGCGGGGTAGGAGCGATGGCGCCGATGACGCTGCTGAGCTTATCGTTGCTGCCGACCAGGGTCAGCACTTCCTTGGGGCGCACAAAGGCGGGATTGACCTGCACATCGATGCCGTAACCGGCGATGTCGGCCATGACGTCGATGACGCCGCTGAGCGAATGCCCCAGGCCGGAGCAGACGTTGAACGATTCCCCGGCCGGACTGACCGCAAGCAGGCGGCGGTAGCTTTGCGCCACCATGCGCACGTCGGAAAAATCGCGCTCGACCTTCAAGTTGCCCAATTCGATAGCGCGCGCGCCTTTGCGGAAATGGGAAACGATTTTGGGCAGCAGGAAATTCTCGGTCTGGCCCACGCCGGTGTAATTGAAGGGGCGGACGATAATGATTGGCAACTTATCGGTCCACAGCTGGGCCATGTGTTCCATGGCCAGCTTGCTGACGGCGTAATCGTTGGCCGGGGCCGGGGCCACGCTTTCGTCGATCACCCCTGCGCAGGCATTGCCGTACACATTGGCGGACGAGGCCAGCAACACGGCCGAGGGGAGGTGACGCTGGGCCGCCAGGGCTTCGAGCAGGTTGCGGGTACCGAGAATGTTGACGCGGTAAATCAGGTCTGCGTTCGAGTGGGCCACGAAGGCGATGCCGGCCAGGTGCGCCACGACGTCCGGCTGCACCTGTTCGACCATGGCGGTCACGGCGGCCCGGTCGCACAGGTCGAGCGTGAATACGTTCGGACCATGGGCTTCGCCCGGCAGCGCGGTGCCGAATACTTCGTAGCCGGCCGCGGCCAGTTCGCGCGCGAGGTAGCGGCCGGTAAAGCCGTGCAAGCCGGTGATCAGGGCACGCTTGCCCACGCCCTCGCCGGCCAGGGCGAGGGTCGAGACGTTCTGTATACCTATCCGTTTCATATTAGAAAGAGAAACCGAGTTCGTTGCGGCGCATGTCGGCCTCGACCATCATCTGGCACAGCTCTTCCAGTGTGGTCTCGGGCTCCCAGCCGAGTTCGCGTCTAGCCTTGCTCGGATCGCCGATGAGCAATTCCACTTCCGCCGGACGGTAGTATTTGGCGCTGACTTTCACCAGCAGCTTGCCGGTGCGCGCGCAGTGACCGGTTTCGTCCTCGCCCTTGCCCCTGTATTCGATCTCAATGCCGGCGCCGCGAAAGGCCATGGTGACGAAATCGCGCACGCTTTCCGTGCGGTTGGTCGCGAGGATGAAGGTGTCGGGCTGATCGGCCTGCAGGATGCGCCACATGCCTTCCACATATTCCTTGGCGTAACCCCAGTCGCGCTTGGCATCCAGATTGCCCAGCTCCAGCACGGACAGCTTATTGAGCACGATCTTGGCGACCGAGTCGGTAATCTTGCGGGTGACAAACTCGCGCCCGCGCAGGGGCGACTCATGGTTGAACAGGATGCCGGACGAGCCGAAGATATCGTAGGACTCACGGTAGTTTACCGTCATCCAATGCGCATACAGCTTGGCGATCCCATAGGGGCTGCGCGGATAAAAAGGGGTGTTCTCGACCTGGGGAATGGATTGCACCTTGCCAAACATTTCAGAGGTCGATGCCTGGTAGAAACGCGCCTTGGGATTGACGATGCGGATCGCTTCGAGCAGGTTGACGCAGCCGAGCCCGGTAATACTGGCGGTGGCGACGGGCTGCTCGAAGGACACGCCAACGAAGCTTTGCGCCGCCAGGTTGTAGACTTCGTCGGGCTGGGCGCTTTGCATCAGGCGTATGCTCGACGACAAGTCGGTCAGGTCGTACTCGACCAGCTTGAGCCTGGGATGCGAGGCAATGCCAAGTTCTTCGACGCGCCAGAAATTGACGGAGCTGGAACGACGGTACGTGCCCGTTACCTCATACCCTTTTTCCAGCAGCAGTTGCGCCAGATAAGCGCCATCCTGGCCAGTGATCCCGGTAATGAGGGCTTTTTTTGTTGTTTGCATTTAGTTGGTCGTATTTGAAACTCAGGGGCACGGGCCTGGTGAAATGCCAAATGGCTTTTGAACAACGCAGCATTGTAACAGAAGCGACTTTGCTACTTCGCGGTCAACAAGAAATTCGTGCTATATCAATAACTATTTCGCCATCATTATGCCTTGAATTCATGCGCGCACGATTCGGCATTACGCATTGTTACTTGTGTATTGAGATGTCTTTAAGTGTAGGCGGATCGTTACGAAGTTAACGCGTCGCCCAAAAAGAAACGGCCAGTTCCGCATGGAACTGGCCGCAATGGGGACTAATCTCAGCGTTCCGACACCGCATCGACCACGCACAGCGCGGTCATATTGACGATGCGGCGCACGGTGGCCGATGGCGTGAGGATGTGCACCGGCCTGGCGCAGCCGAGCAGCACCGGACCGATGGCGATGCCGTTGCCGGCCGCCGTCTTGAGCAGGTTGTAGGCGATGTTGGCGCTGTCGATGTTCGGCATGACCAGCAGATTGGCATCGCCTTGCAGGGTCGAATGCGGCATCATCTGGCGGCGCAGCTTGGAATCGAGCGCCGAATCGCCGTGCATCTCGCCGTCGATTTCCAGCTCCGGCGCCTTTTGCTGCACCAGCGCCAGCGCTTCGCGCATCTTGCGCGCCGAGTCGCTGTTGGAACTGCCGAAATTCGAGCTCGACAGCAAGGCCGCGCGCGGCACGATGCCGAAGCGGCTCATTTCTTCGGCGGCCAGCACGGTGATTTCCGCCAGTTGCTCAGCGTTAGGATTCTCGTTGACGTGGGTGTCGACGATGGCCATCTGGCGTTCCGGCAGGATCAGGAAATTCATCGCCGCGTACACGTTGGCGCCGGCGCGCTTGCCCAGCACCTGGTCAATATAGTGCAGGTGCAGATTGGTGGCGCCAAAGGTGCCGCAGATCATGCCGTCGGCGTCGCCCTTGTGGATCATCATTGCGCCGATCAGGCTGTGGCGGCGGCGCATTTCCAGCTTGGCGTATTCCTGCGTCACGCCCTTGCGGTTGGTGATGGCGTAATAGCTTTGCCAGTAATCGCGGTAGCGCTCGTCGAAATCCGGGTTGATGACATCGAAATGCTCGCCCAGCTTCAGGCGCAGGCCGAAACGCTCGATGCGTTTTTCCAGCACGCCCGGACGGCCGACCAGGATCGGCCGGGCCAGCTTCTCGTCGACCACCACCTGCACCGCGCGCAGCACGCGCTCTTCTTCGCCTTCGGCGTAGACGATGCGCTTGAGCTCCGGCGGGGCGGCCTTGGCCATGGCGAATAGCGGCTTCATGAAAGTGCCGCTGCGGTACACGAATTGCTGCAGCTGGGCCGCATAGGCTTCCAGGTCGGCGATCGGCCGGGTGGCCACGCCCGATTCCTCTGCGGCCTTGGCCACGCGCGGCGCGATCTGCATCAGCAGACGCGGATCGAACGGCATCGGGATCAGGTATTCCGGCCCGAAGGACAGATTGCTGATGCCATAGGTGGTGGCGACGACGTCGGATTGCTCGGCATGTGCCAGGTCCGCAATCGCGTGCACGACAGCAATTTCCATTTCCCGCGTGATGGTGGTGGCGCCGCAATCGAGCGCACCGCGGAAAATGTAGGGGAAACACAACACGTTGTTGACCTGATTCGGATAATCCGACCGACCAGTGGCAATAATGGCATCACTGCGCACCGCCTTGACGTCTTCCGGCAGGATTTCAGGATGCGGATTGGCCAGCGCCAGAATGAGCGGATTGGGCGCCATCTGCCGGACCATGTCCTGCTTGAGCACGCCGCCGGCGGACAGGCCGAGGAAAATGTCGGCGCCCGGCACCACTTCGGCCAGGGTACGCAGCGGGGTGTCCTGGGCAAAACGCTCCTTGTCCGGGTCCATCAGCTCGGTGCGGCCTTTGTAGACCACGCCGGCCAGGTCGGTCACGTAAATGTTCTCGATCGGAAAACCCAGGTCGACGATCAGGTCCAGGCAGGCCAGCGCGGCCGCACCGGCGCCGGACACCACCAGCTTGCACTCCTTGATGTGCTTGCCGACCACCTTGACGCCGTTCAGGATGGCCGCGCCCACGATGATCGCGGTACCGTGCTGGTCGTCGTGAAAGACCGGAATCTTCATGCGCTCGCGCAGCTGGCGCTCGATATAGAAGCACTCGGGCGCCTTGATGTCTTCCAGGTTGATGCCGCCGAAGGTCGGTTCCAGCGAGGCGATGATATCGACCAGCTTGTCGGGATCGGACTCGTTGATTTCGATGTCGAACACGTCGATGCCGGCAAACTTCTTGAACAGTACGCCCTTGCCTTCCATCACCGGCTTGGATGCCAGCGGACCGATATTGCCCAGACCCAGCACGGCGGTGCCGTTGGAAATCACCGCGACCAGGTTGCCGCGCGCAGTGTATTTATAAGAGTTGGCCGGGTCCTTGACAATTTCCTCGCAAGGCGCCGCCACGCCCGGCGAATACGCCAGGGCCAGATCGCGCTGATTGAGTAATTGCTTGGTGGGAGTGACGCTGATTTTCCCGGGGCGGGGAATTTCGTGGTACTCAAGAGCTGCCTGGCGCAGTTGCTGACGCAGCTCTTCTTTCTTGTCTGATGACGAATCCATGCTGATGCGGCCTTCCAAACGATGCGGGGGAGGCCCATGATTTTAGCAGACGATAAGTTGTTGACCATTACGTAATTTCACCTATACCGGTTTGATTGGCCGAATCGATCGATTTTTCATCGCTTGCATAAGAAAAACTATCGCATCAATTTAAACTATCAATTTTGCAAATTAATTTATTTTAGCTATTATTCTTCCATACCAACCGCACCGGAGAACAGCATGGCAAACCAGATCAAGTCCGTCACCATCGAGAACCTCGAAGCCGCTTTCGCCGGCGAATCGATGGCCCATATCAAGTACCGCTACTTCGCCAGGCTGGCGCGCGCCGCCGGCGCCATCGAGGTCGCCGAAGCCTTCGAAGCGACCGCCGACCAGGAAGTCATGCACGCCTTCGGCCACCTCGACCTGCTGTACCCGAAAGAACGGATGACCCCGGCCCGTGCACTGGAAATCGCCATCGAGGGCGAAACCTACGAGTACACCGAGATGTATCCGAAGTTCCGTCATCTGGCCGTCGAGGAAGGCAACAGCGCCGCGGTGGCCGAATACGACGAGCAGATCGAGGAATCGAAGGTGCACGCGGCGCAGTTCAAGCGCACCCTGGAAATGGCCGCCAAGCGCTTCGCCGCGCTGGCCAAGGTCGAGGAACGCCACGCCAACCACTACCAGGCCGCGCTGGACAAACTCAACGCCGCCTGAGCACCCTTTAAATCACTTCAAACAAAAGCAAAGAGGACCACCATGAAAACCTATCAATGTATCGTTTGCGGCTACATCTACGACGAAGCGCTTGGCATGCCGGACGAAGGCATCCCCGCCGGCACCCGCTGGGCCGACATCCCGGAAGGCTGGGAATGCCCCGACTGCGGCGTGGCCAAGAGCGACTTCGAGATGGTCGAGATCTGATCATGACGGCGGCCCCTCCCATCGTGATCATCGGCGCCGGCATGGCCGCGTACAGCCTGGCGCGCGAGCTGCGCAAACTCGACAAGGAGACGCCGCTGCTGCTGGTGGCCAGCGACGCGGCCGCCTCCTACGCCAAGCCGATGCTGTCGAACGCCATCGCGCTGGGCAAGGGCGCGCACCAGATCGTCTCCGGCAGCGCCGCGCAGATGGCCGCGCAGCTCAATGCGCGCATCCTGCCCCATACCCGCATCGACGCGATCGACAGCGCGGCGCGCAGCATCACCACCGGGCAGGGCGAGCGGATCGACTACACCAGGCTGGTACTGGCGCTGGGCGCGCAGCCGATCCGCCTGCCGCTGGGCGGCGACGCGGCCGCCGAGGTGCTGTCGGTGAACCACATCGACGACTACGCCGTCCTGCGCGAGAAGCTCGACGCCTTCCAGCGCCCGGCCCGCGTGGCCATCCTCGGAGCGGGCCTGATCGGCTGCGAGTTCGCCGACGACCTGTCGGCCGGCGGCCATCAGGTGACACTGATCGATCCGAATCCGCGGCCGCTGGCGGCGCTGGCCGCCCCCAGCCTGTCGCACGGCCTGGCATCGGCATGGGAACGGCGCGTGGCGCTGCGCCTTGGCACCACGGCGGCGAGCGTGACGCGCGCCGGCGATAGCCTGGCCCTGAGCCTGGCCGACGGCAGCGTGGTCGAGGCCGACCTGGTCCTGTCGGCGGTGGGCCTGCGCCCCTCAGTGGCGCTGGCCCAGGCGGCGGGACTGGAAACCCGGCGCGGCATTCTGGTCGACGCATTCGGCCAGACCAGCGCCAGCGACATTTACGCGCTGGGCGACTGCGCCGAATATGCCACCGCCGGCGGCAGCAGCGTGCTGCCGTATGTGGCGCCGCTGCTGACGGCGGCGCGCGCGATCGCCGCCACCCTGGCCGGCACGCCCACCAGGATCGAAATCAAGGCCGATGCGGTGATCGTCAAGACGCCGAGCTACAAGCTGGCGCTGGCGCCGCCGCCACCGGGAACCAGCGGCGACTGGGTCGACGAACATGACGGCGAACGCATCATCGCCCGCTTCATCGACGCGCAAGGCAGCGTGCGCGGCTTCGGCCTGTCGGCGCATACGCCGGCGCTGCGCGCCAGGCTGCTGGCGGAGCTGTAAGGGGCCGATCCATTACAATCGCGCCCATGCTCTCCGAATTCGACCTGATCAAACAGTATTTCAAGCGCAACCGTCCCGGCCAGGCCGTGCTGGGCATCGGCGACGATTGCGCCCTGCTGGCGCCCTCCCCCGGCATGCAGCTGGCCATTTCCTCGGACATGCTGGTCGAAGGCCGGCATTTCTTCGCCGGCGCCGACGCCCGCATGCTGGGCCACAAATGCCTGGCCGTGAACCTGTCGGACCTGGCCGCCATGGGCGCGCGCCCGCTCGGCTTCACCCTGGCGCTGGCCCTGCCGGAAGCCAACCGCGACTGGCTGGCCGCCTTCTCGGCGGGGCTGTTCGCCCTGGCCGACGAACACCAGTGCGAACTGATCGGCGGCGACACCACCAAGGGCCCGCTCAACATCTGCATCACCGTGTTCGGCGAAGTGGCGCCCGGCCACGCGCTGCGGCGCGACGCCGCCCGCGCCGGCGACGACATCTGGATCTCCGGCACCCTGGGCGACGCCCGCCTGGCGCTGGCGTGCTACTGGCGGCAGCACGCGCTGCCGGGCGCGCAGATGGAGCTGGCGGCGGCGCGCATGCACATGCCGGCCCCGCGCGTGGCGCTCGGCCTGGCCCTGGGCGCGGCGCCGCTGGCGCACGCCGCCATCGATATTTCGGACGGTCTGGTGGGCGACCTGGGCCACATCCTGGCCGCGTCGGATGTGGGCGCCACGCTCAACGTCGACCTGCTGCCGGCCGGCCCGGTACTGGCCACCCAGGACGCGGCGCTGCGGCGGCGCTTCTGCGCGGCCGGTGGCGACGACTATGAACTGTGCTTCACCGCCCCCCAGGCACAGCGCGCCGCCATCGAGCAGGCCGCGGGCGCCACCCGCGTCACCCGCGTGGGCAGCATCGAGGCGCAACCGGGCCTGCGCCTCGTAGGTGCCGACGGCGCGCCGCTCGACTTGCAGTTGGCCGGCTTCGATCACTTCGCCTCTTAAGGCGAATCGGCCTCGGTGGCTTGCGGCTGGACCCGCCGGCTCATCAGGCGGTAATGGCGGAATGCCTCGCGCACGCTGGCGCGCAGCGCGTTGTCGTCCCACGGCTTGGTGTAGAAGCGGTAGACCGCGCCGCGGTTGATCGAATCGAGCACCGTCTCCAGGCCCGCATAGCCGGACAGGATCATGCGGATCGTGTCCGGGTACATCTCCTTGACCTTGCTCAGAAATTCGGTGCCGCTCATGCCCGGCATGCGCTGGTCGCACAGGATCACTTCGACCGGGTACAGCGCCAGCATTTCGAAGCCCTCGGCCGGCGAGGCCGCCGTCAGGATGCGGTAATCCTCCGGCCGGAACAGACGGTGCAGCGCGGCCAGCACGGTGGGGTCGTCGTCGATCAGCAGCAGGGTCGGACGGGAGATCTGGTCGGGGTCGCGCTCGACCGGCGCTGCGCGGTTCGCCAGTACCAGCTTGCCCATGTCCCCGGCCGGCAGCGGGCGCGAGAAATGAAAGCCCTGCATTTCGTCGCAGCGGTTGCGGCGCAAATAGTTTCGCTGGGCGCCCGATTCCACCCCTTCGGCGATCACCTGCATGTGCAGGCTGTGCGCCATGCTGATGATGGCCAGCGCGATGGCCGCATCGTCCGGATTGACGGTCACGTCGCGCACGAAGGCGATGTCGATCTTGAGCTTATCGATCGGGAAGCGCTTCAGGTAGGCCAGGCTGGAGTAGCCGGTGCCGAAGTCGTCGATGGCCACGCGGATGCCGAGCAGCTTGAGGTTGCCCAGCACTTCGATGGTGTGCTCGGCGTTGGCCATCAGCGCGCTTTCGGTCAGCTCCAGTTCCAGCAGCGCGGCGTCGATCTGGTGGCGGTCGAGGACGCGGCGGATTTCCAGTTCCAGGTCGCCTTCGACAAACTGGCTGCTCGACACGTTCACCGCCACCCGCACGTCGCCGACGCCCTCGGCCTGCCAGGCGGCGATCTGGCGGCAGGCTTCCTCGATCACCCAGGCGCCGGCGCGCACGATCATCCCGGTCTCCTCCAGCACCCCCACGAACTCGGCCGGGTACACCATGCCGTGGCCGGGACGGTTCCAGCGCAGCAGCGCTTCGGCGCCGCTGATCTGGCCGGTGTTCAGGTCCACCTTGGGCTGGTAGTGCAGCTCGAATTCGTCGTGCTCGAGCGCATGGCGCAGCGCCAGCTCCAGCTCCAGCCGGGCCAGCACCTGCACGTTCATGGCGGAGGTGAAGAAGCGGTAGCCATCGCGCCCGGCCTCCTTGGCGCGCCCCATGGCGGTATCGGCGTAGCGGATCAGGGTGTCGGGATCGGTGGCGTCGTCGGGATACAGGGCGATGCCGATGCTGGCCGTCAGCAGGATCTGCTGGCCCTGCAGGTCGAACGGCGCGCGCAGCGCTTCGCGCACTTCGTTGGCCACGTTGACCGCGTCCTGCTGGCTGTGCTCGATCTTCAGGATCAGCGCGAATTCGTCCCCGCCCAGCCGGCCGACGGTGTCGCGCAGCGGCACGCAGCGCGCCAGCCGGCTGCTGAACTGGCGCAGCAGGTCGTCGCCGCAACTGGTGCTGAGCGAATCGTTGACGATCTTGAAGCGGTCCAGCGCGATGAACAGCACCGCCACCCGGGGCGGGTTGTCGGCGCCGGCCTCGAGCGTCTCGCGCAGGGTCTGGTAGAACAGGGCGCGGTTGGGCAGGCCGGTCAGGCTGTCGTAGCCGGCCAGGCGGCGCAGGCGCTGCTCGGTCTCGATGCGTTCGCTGATGTCGCGCGCCACCGCGATCAGCATGCGGGTGCTGCCCACGGTGCGCACCTGCCAGTAGATTTCGACCGGAATGCTCAGCAGATCCGAGCGGGTCAGTTCGGTGTCGACCAGGTTCGGGTCGCGCGCCTTGGCGCGGTTCGGATCGGCCTGGTGCGCCAGCCCGTAGCTGGTGGGGTCCAGCGCGAGCAGCTGCTCGCGCCGGTAACCCAGCATGCGGCAGGCGCCGTCGTTGATGTCGACCACCTTCATGCTGCCGGTATCGATCAGGAAGATGGCGTCGGCGGTGGCGTCCATGGCGCTGCGAAAGCGCTGCAGTTCGGCGGTGCGCTCGCGCACGGTCTGCTCCAGCAGGCTGCCGTAATTGCGCGATTCCTGGTGCAGCAGGCGCACTTCGAGCATGTTGCGGATGCGCGTGAGCACCTCGACCGGGTCGAACGGCTTGCTGACGAAGTCGCGCGCGCCGGTGTCGAGCGCGGCCAGTTTCTTGTCCGGTTCGGCCGTGACCACCAGCACCGGCAGGTAATCGTGTTCGAGCGGCTTGAGCGCTTCCATCACTTCGAAGCCGCTCATGCCGGGCATGTGCAGGTCGAGGATGATCAGGTCGTAATGGTGCTGCTCGTGCAGGCCCACCACCTGGCGTGGATCGGTGGTGCTGTGCACATTGGTGTAGCCGGACCCGCTCAGGAGAAATTCCAGCAGCTGCACGTTGACCGGCTGGTCGTCCACGATCAGGATGGCGGCGTGGAGAATGTCGTCTTTGTCGATCATGATGGCGCCTTCACTGCGTTGCGATTCGCGCGTGACAGCGCCAGGGTGCTGTCGATCGCTTCGGCAAATTCGTCAATGTTGATGGGCTTGGTGAGGTAGCGGTGAAAACCGCTGGCCATGCCGCGCTCGACGTCGCGCGGCATGGCGTTGGCGGTCAGGGCGATGATGGGAATGTGGGCGGTGCGCGGATCGCTGCGCAAGGTCTTGAGCGCGTCGGTGCCGCTCACGCAGGGCAGGTTGAGATCCATCAGGATCACGTCGGGCAGGTGCGCCCTGGCCATCTCGATGCCCAGGTGCCCGTCGGGCGCCGAGAGCAGGTGCAGGTCGGGCCGGAAGCCGACGATTTCTTCGACCAGGCGCAGGTTGGCGGGATTGTCTTCGACGTACAGCACGGTGTGGCGGGCGTGATGGGCGGGCGCGCGGGAAAGGGGGGCGTGCAGCTGGCCCGTTTCAGTGACCGAGGGCAGCGGCCGGGTGGTCGGCATGCTGACGGAAAACACGCTGCCGACGCCGGCGCTGCTGCTGACATTGATCGAGCCGCCCATCAGTTCGACCAGGCGGCGCGTGACCACCAGGCCGATGCCGGTGCCTTCCTCGCTGCCGTTTTCCTGGCCCAGGCGGTTAAACGGCTGGAACAGGCTGGCCACCTGGTCCGGGCGCAGGCCCATGCCGGTATCCTGCACCGAGATGCGCACCCTGTCGTCTTCCACCGCGCAGGCCAGCACCACGGCGCCGCTTTCGCGGTTGTATTTGATGGCGTTCGAGAGCAGGTTGAGCAGCACCTGCTTGAGACGGGTGCGGTCGGCCATCACCACCACCCCGGTGGCGTCCGGGAACAGCACGCGCACCTTGCGCTGCTCGGCCATCGGTTCGGTCATGTTGCGGCATTCGACCAGGATGTCGTCCAGCCCGACCGGTTCCATCGACAGGGTGACGGTGCCCGATTCGACCTTGGCCAGGTCGAGAATCTCGTTGATGAGGGTCAGCAGATGGCGCCCGGACTTGAGAATGTGGCCCGCGAACTCCTTCTTTTGCACGGGGGTGGACGGCATGTGGTCGGAGGTGAGAATCTGGGCGAAGCCGAGCACCGCGTTGAGCGGGGTGCGCAGTTCGTGGCTCATCGAGGACAGGAAGGCCGACTTGGCCTGGTTGGCTTTCTTGGCCGCGTCCATGGCCAGTTCCAGTTCGGCGTTGGCCAGTTCCAGCTGCATGGTGCGTTCGTGCACGCGCTGCTCGAGCTGTTCGTTCAGGCGCATCACTTCCAGGCGCGCGCCGGCGATGGCGCGGTTGGAGGTTTCCAGTTCGCGCGTGCGCTGCTCGATTTCGGTGAGCATGGTGTTGAACGAGTCGACCAGTTCGCCGGCCTCGTCGTCGCTGATGCGCTCGGCGCGCTGGGAATAGTCGCGCGTGGCCACCACTTCGTGGGCGATGTCGGAAATGGCCACGATGGGCGCGGTGATGATGGCGCCCAGGCGGCGCGTGATCAGCCAGGCGATCAGCATGGCCGCCGAGATGACGGCAGCGGCGATGCTCAGGTAGTCGAGCGCGCGCGCCAGCAGAATGTAGTCGGCGCGCAGATACACGGTGCCGAGAAATTCGCCATTCTCCACGATGCGCTGGTAGGTTTCCAGGTCGTTGCCCGTCACATGGGCGCCCTCGGCGTTCGGGCGCGGCGGGATGGCGCCGCGTTCGCCCGGCGCCGCGTAGCTGGCGAACAGGGTGCCGCCGGCATTGTAGATGGCGGCCGCGCGCACGGTGGGCCGGATGCGCAGCGAGGCCAGGTTTTCGGTGGCCAGGCGGCGGTCGTCGAAACTGAGGGCGGCCGAGCTCAGATGGCCGAGCAGTTCGGCCTGGGTCGCCATGTCGCCCAGCACCGCGCGGTGGTAGCCGCGCAAATCGTAGGCGATCACCGCGCCGATCGACACGACCAGCGCCGCCAGGGTGGTCAGCATGACCACCGTCAGCAGCTTCTGGCGCAGGGGGCGGCCGGTCATGCGCCCCTCCGCCCGCGCCCGGCACGGCTGCCCACGCACGTCCGCTGGACGCGTTCGGCAAGGAGGCGGAGCGCATTATTCATGGGAGACCTGCAACGTGGAAAGCGCACCCCGAAGGGTATTCATTGAGCATATCAGCAGGAAACAATCGCATGGCGCACGGCTGGCGCCGCTTGAACTGTTCGGTAAAATTTTTTCCTCTTGCAAGAATGCGTGACTCAATTTTCAGGCACGCATGGTAAAGTAGAATCGACGTCGACGACCGTGTCGGCGCCAGAACGACGACCCGCCCAAAGGAGACTCCCGTGACGAACGACATCATCGATCTTGCCACCAAAGTTGGCCACGCGCTACAACAAAAGGGTCTGCTACTCACCACCGCCGAGTCCTGCACCGGCGGCGGCGCGGCCCAGGCCATTACCGAAATCGCCGGCTCCACCGGCTGGTTCGACTGCGGATTCATCACCTATTCGAATGCCTCGAAAACCGAACTGCTGGACGTCTCGGCCGCGCTGATCGCCCAGGTCGGCAGCGTCAGCGAGGAAGTCGCCGCCGCCATGGCCACCGGCGCGCTGGCCAACAGCAATGCGCACGTGGCGATCTCGACCACCGGCATCGCCGGCCCGACCGGCGCCGTGCCCGGCAAACCGGTGGGCACCGTCTGCTTCGGCTGGGCGCGCGGCGAGCATGTACATACAGAGCGCCTGGTGTTTTCCGGCGACCGCCACGCGGTGCGCGAACAGACCGTGCGCCACGCCCTGCAGGGGCTGCTTCGCTTCATCGAATAGGCCGGCCGGCCATGGCGCGTGCCGCCTGCCTGCTGGCATTGATGCTGGCCGCCCGGACTGCGGCGGCCGAGCCTGCTACCTGGACGGTGTACGCGGCTGGCGACATCGCCGACTGCCGTCACAACCGTCCGGCCTACACCGCCGCGGCCGGCACCGCCGAGCTGGTCGCGCAGGCCCTGGCGCCCGATCCGCACGCGTCGGTGTTGCTGTTGGGAGACAATGTCTACGACGATGGCACCGCCGCCGAATACCGCGATTGCTACCATCCTACCTGGGGCCGCTTCAAAGAGCGCACTTTCCCTTCGCCCGGCAATCACGAATACAACACAGCTAGCGCCGCCGGCTATTTCGGCTATTTCGGCGCCCGCGCCGGGCCCGGCTATTACGCCGTCACCCTGGGCCGCTGGCGCGTGATTTCGCTCGACAGCAACCTGGGCGGCGGGGCCATGGACGCCCAGCTGGGGTGGCTGCAGCGGGAACTGGATGCCAATCCGGCACGCTGCACCCTCGCCTACTGGCACCACCCACTGTATAGTTCTGGCGGGCATGCTGAAAATGCGCGCATGCACGCGGCTTGGGCGATGCTGTACCGCGCCGGCGCCGAGCTGGTGCTGTCCGGCCACGATCACGAATTCGAGCGCTTCGCGCCGCAGGACGCCGACGGCCACCCCGATCCGGCGCGCGGCGTGCGCCAGTTCGTGGTGGGCACGGGCGGCGCCTACATCACGCCGTTCCGGTGGCCACGGCCCCACAGCGAGATGCGCGACGCCAACCGTACCGGCGTGCTGAAGCTGGTGCTGGGCGAACAGGGATACACTTGGGAATTTCTGGAAGCGAGATACGATGGCTTTCCCAACGGCCAGCCGCCCGACCGCGGCAGCGGGACCTGCCACGACTAATGACACGATACTCGGGAGCTAATTGATGCACAACACGGTCCACTTCATCCTGCAGGGCAAGGGTGGCATCGGCAAGACGCTGGTGTCGACCATCCTGGCCCAATGGCTGGCCAGCAAGGATGAGCAGCCGCTACGCTGTTACGACACCGACCAGGAAAACGCCACGTTTTCGCGCTACAAGGCCATGAACGTCAAGCATGTGCCGGTGATGACGGACAGCCGCAACATCGATCCCAAGCGCTTCGACGCCTTGATGATCGATCTGCTGGAAGAAGAAGGCAACTGCGTCATCGACAATGGCGCCAATACCTTTTCGCCGCTGATGGGCTACCTGCTGGAAAACGACTGCTTCGACCTGCTCAAGGAATCCGGGCGCAAGGTGTATATCCACACCATCGTCGGCGGCGGCGACACCCTGCACGACACGGCCATGGGATTCGTCTCCACCGCCAAGTCGACCGATGTGCCGCTGGTGCTGTGGGAAAACCAGCACTTCGGCCTGCTGCAATCGGCGGCCGGCAAGCAATTCACCGAATCGCAGACCTATGCCGACCATGCCCAGCGCGTGATCGGCCGGGTGGTGCTGGCGCAACGCAATGCCGACACCTTCGGCGCCGACATCAAGAAAATGAACATTGCGCGCCTCACCGCCAACGAGGTCAAGGAAAGCGAAAAGTTCAACGTGATGGAAAAGCAGCGCATCAAGGTGGTGTTCCGCGATCTGTTCGAACAGCTCGACAAGGTCAACTGGTAGGCCGCCATGGACCAGCAGAAACTGCGCACCCTGGTGTTCGAGAAAACCGGCGTCAAGGTCGACCTCGACGACCCCATCTTCGCGCTGGTGGCGCTCAATGAAGCGGTGCTGGAGGAAACCGTCGAGCGCCATGTGGCGCGTATCGACGCGGCCAGCGCGGCCCTGGCCCAGGCGGTGACGGGGCAGCCGGTGCTGCCGGCCGTGACGCCGTCCAGACCGCTTGTGCAAGGCGGGCCGGAAAAGCGCATGATGATGGTCGCCGGCGCGGCGGCCGCCCTGGGCGCCGTACTGGTCCTGCTGGGCCAGGCGGTGTTGTTCCGGCAGCCCGCGCCGCCCGCACCGGTGCTGGTCGCCAAGGAATTGACGGGCGAACAAGCGCTGGCGCTGAAGCAGGCCGAGAAACTCAACAAGATTATCGCCAGGCTGGACAGCAAGACCCGCACCACCATCCAGACCGAAATGCAAAAACCCTGACACAGTATGAGCAAGCATCACGACCACGATCATGAGCACCATGGCCACGATCATCATGGCCACGGGCACGGACACGGGCACGGACACGGACACGGGCACCACCATCACCATGCGGCGCCGAACGGCAGCACGCGCGCCTTCACGCTGGCGATCGGCCTGAACGCCGTGTTCGTGGCTGTTGAGTTCGGCTACGGCTTCGTGGCCAATTCCACCGCGCTGATGGCCGACGCCGGCCACAATCTGTCGGATGTGCTGGGGCTGATCCTGGCCTTCGGCGCGGCCCTGCTGGCCAAAAGCGAGCCCAGCAAACGGTACACCTACGGCCTGCGCAGCTCGTCGATCCTGGCGGCGCTGCTCAACGCCCTGCTGCTGATGCTGGCCTGCGGCGCGATCGGCTGGGAAGCGGTGCACCGGCTGAACACGGCGGCACCGGTGGCCGGCAAGACCGTGTCCATCGTGGCCGCGGTGGGGGTGCTGGTCAACGGCATTTCCGCCTGGCTTTTCATGGCCGGCAGCAAGGACGACATCAATATCCGCGGCGCCTACCAGCACATGGCGGCCGACGCCGCCATCTCGCTGGGGGTGGTGGTGTCCGGCGTGGTGATCCTGTTCACCGGCTGGACCTGGATCGACCCGGCCCTGAGTATCCTGATCGTGCTGTTTATTCTGATCGGCACCTGGTCGCTGCTGAAGGAATCGCTGCGCATGGTGCTGGCGGCGGTGCCGGCCAATGTGGATTCGGCCAGGGTGGCCGCTTTTCTGCGCGCCCAGCCTGGCGTGTCGGAAATGCACGACCTGCATATCTGGGCCATGAGCACCACCGAAACGGCGCTCACGGCCCATCTGGTGATGCCGGACGGCTATCCGGGCGACCGCGCCATCGACGCCATCGTCGCCCAGTTAAAGAGCGAGTACGCGATCGCCCACTGCACCCTGCAGGTCGAGCAGGGCACCACGGTGCACGATTGCGCGCTGCACGCCGAGGCGCACGCAGCGCACTAAGGCTTAGCCGGCCAGGTTGGCGAACAGCGCCGTCGACAGGTAGCGCTCGCCGAACGAGGGG
Organism: uncultured Oxalobacteraceae bacterium; assembly: GCA_946480015.1. The sequence continues at coordinate 23,936 of CAMLIL010000014.1, forward strand.
ATGACCGTCACGATCACCTTGCCGGCGTTCTCCGGACGCTTGGCCACCTGCGCCGCCGCCCACAAGGCCGCGCCTGCCGAAATACCGACCAGCAATCCTTCCTGGCTGGCAGCCGCGCGCGCGGTCGTGAACGCGTCTTCGTTCTTGACGCAAATGACTTCGTCGTACACGTGGGTATTGAGCACGGCCGGCACGAAACCGGCACCCAGGCCCTGGATCGGGTGCGGCCCCTTGGTACCCTTGGACAACATCGGCGATGCTTCCGGCTCGACCGCGATGACCTGGAAGCCCGGCTTGCGCTCCTTGATCACTTCGCCCACGCCGGTGATGGTACCGCCGGTGCCCACGCCGGCCACCAGGATATCGACCTTGCCGTCGGTATCGCGCCAGATTTCCTCGGCGGTGGTGCGGCGGTGCACATCCGGATTGGCCGGGTTGTTGAACTGCTGCGGCATCAGGTAGTTCGGATGCGCCGCCACCAGTTCCTCGGCCACGCGGATGGCGCCCAGCATGCCTTCCGGACCGGGCGTGAGGACCAGTTCGGCGCCATAAGCGCGCAGCAGCATGCGGCGCTCGTTGCTCATGGTTTCAGGCATGACCAGCTTGCAGCGGTAGCCGCGCGCCGCGCACACCATCGCCAGCGCGATGCCGGTGTTGCCGCTGGTGGGTTCGACAATGACCGTGTCCGGGCCAATCTTGCCGGCCGCTTCGGCCGCTTCGATCATGGACAGGCCGATGCGGTCCTTGACGCTGTGGGCCGGGTTGTAGAACTCCAGCTTGGCCAGCACATCGGCGCCGGCGCCCTGCACCAGCTTGCGGATACGCACCAGCGGAGTATTGCCGATCAGTTCGGTGACATCGTTTGCGACTCTCATATTGGTTCCCCAGGGTTGGACATTGATTAGAGGCTGTTTCAAGATGGCCATGGCGGCGTTGCAGCTCCTTGCCGTGCAGCCGCACCGTCTTCGTCGCTGCGCCTAGCCCTGCCCATGTTGAAACAGCCTCTTAGACAGTGCTCTTGACAGTTTATTTGACCTTGACCAGTTCGACCTCGAAGATCAGGTCGGAGTTGGCCGGGATGCCGGGCAAGGCACGGGCGCCGTAGGCCAGGCGCGCGGGAATGATCAGGGTACGCTTGCCGCCCACCTTCATGCCCTGCAGGCCCTGGTCCCAGCCCTTGATGACGCGGCCGGCGCCGAGCACGAATTCGATCGGTTCGCCGCGCTCGCGCGAGGAATCGAACTGGCGCCCGTGCTGTTTGGTGGCCAGCGGCTTGAACAGCCAGCCGGTGTAGTGCACCGACACGGTGGTGCCGACCTGGGCTTCGGCGCCCTTGCCGATCAGGTTATCGGTGACGGCCAGCTGGTCTTCGGCAGCCGCCATCTGGGCTGGGGGCGCAGCCGCCGAGACCGGCTCGACGGTGTTGGCGGCGGGCGCCGGCTGGGTGGTGTTCTGGGCCAGTGCGGCGCCGGCTGCCAGCAGCAGGGCGGCGCTCAAAGTGCGACGAATCATCATGAACTCTTTCGTGAACGGTGGAGGGATGCTGCTTTATGATAGCGCGTCGGCGGCCAGGTGGCGCAGCGCGTGGGCCGCCGCCGCCATGCCGAAGGTGGCGGTGACGACCATGGTGGAACCGAAGCCGGCGCAATTGAGGCCGGTGACGCCGTCGATGGCGCAGCTTTCCTCGCCTTGCGGCAGGCTCAGGCGCTCCATCGAAAACACCGCGTCGACGTGAAACCTGGTTTTCTCGCCGCGCGGGTAACCGTATTGATTGCGCAGGCGCTTGCGCACCATTTTCAGCAAGGGTTCCTGCTCGGTGCGGGCGAGGTCGCGGATGGCGATCTGGGTCGGGTCGCGCTGGCCGCCGGCGCTGCCGATGATCACCATGGGCAAGCCGTGCGCGCGGCAGTGGGCGATCAGCGCGGCCTTGGCCTTGACGCTGTCGATGGCGTCGACCACGAAATCGTAGCCGCGCCCGGCGATCATCCGGTCCAGGTTGTCGGGATCGACGAAATCTTCGATCAGGTTGACCTTGCAATACGGATTGATCTGGGCGATGCGCGCGGCCAGGGCCTCGACCTTGGGCTGGCCAATGGTGCCGGTCAAGGCCATGATCTGGCGGTTGATGTTCGATTCGGCCACGTTGTCCAGGTCAATCAGGGTCAGCTGGCCGATGGCGCTGCGCGCCAGCGCTTCGACCACCCAGGAACCGACCCCGCCGACCCCGACCACGCACACGTGGGCGGCCTGGAAGCGCGCCAGCGCGGCGGCGCCGTACAGGCGGCCAATGCCGCCGAAGCGGCGCTCCATGTCGACCGGGTCGGCCTCGGGCGACGGCGGCAATGAGGTGTCAAGCGGGGTATCAAGCGTGTTCATCCGCACATTTTAACGGACGCGGGCCGGCGCGCTGCTCTAAAATGAAGCGCTGTACAGCCTGACAATCGACGCAACCCAGGAATGACCATGACCCTCAACGCCCTGCCCGACAGCGCACCCGGCTTCGACCAGCCGATCGCCGTGCTGAAACACTGCCACGACCGCATCCGCAAGCAACTCGACACGCTGGCCAGGCTGGTGCCGCATCTGGCCGCGCACGGCGCCGACGACCAGGCGCGCCAGGCCGCCAGCGCGCTCATCAAGTATTTCGACAAGGCCGCGCCGCTGCACCACCAGGACGAGGAGCACGACCTGGTGCCGATGCTGCAGGCCAGCGCCGCCGGGGCCGACGCGGCCCTGCTGGCCGAGCTGGTGCCGCAAATCCTGAGCGAACACCAGCAGATGGATGGCATGTGGCAAAGCCTGCATGAAGAGCTCAGGCAGATCGCCGACGGCAAGCCAGCGCAGCTGTCGGAGCACACGGTGCGGCGCTTCTGCGACACCTATGCGCGCCACATGGAAATCGAGGAAGGCAATATCGCGCCCATGGCCAAGCGCCTGTTTTCGGCCGGACAGATGGCGCAGCTGGGCCAGGCCATGCAGCAACGGCGCGGGATTGCGGCGCCGGCGCCGACCTTGGGCGAGGCGGTGGCGGCGCTGCGCAAGGATTACGGCCAGGCCATGCTGGACGAAAGCATGGTGGCGGACGACCCCTTCATGCAATTTAACCAGTGGTTCGAGCAAGCCCTCAAGGCCGACGTCAACGAGCCGAACGCGATGAGCGTGGCCAGCGTGGACGTCCGCGGACGGCCGAGTTCGCGCATCGTGCTGATCAAGCAATACGACGCGCGCGGCTTCACCTGGTACACCAATTACGACAGCCAGAAAGGGCGCGAGCTTGCGGCAAATCCAAACGCTTGCCTGCTCTTCTTTTGGAGTGAACTTGAGCGCCAGATTCGCATCGAAGGAAGGGTGGAGCGTACCTCGGCGGCGGAAAGCGACGCATATTTCCACAGCCGGCCGCTGAAAAGCCGGCTGGCCGCGATCGCATCGGCGCAAAGCAGTCCGATCGCCGACCGCGCCAGCATGGAACAGCAGTATGCAGCGGTAGCACAGCAGTACGGCGAACAGCCGCCGCGTCCGGCCAACTGGGGCGGGTTCCGGCTCGTGCCGGAACGTTTCGAGTTCTGGCAGGGGCGCCGTTCGCGTTTTCATGACCGTATCGAATACACGCTGCAGGCCGACGGCAGCTGGATACGGCAACGTTTGCAACCGTAGCGGACGCGCCGCGCCTTCGTCTTGCCGCGCGCGTTCGAGCCGCATTCACGCAGCATTAACGCAGCACCAGCGAGGGCGCCATGTTTTACCAGACCCGATTGAGCGCATGGTCATCCGGCCTGCGCCAGCAACACGCGCTGCCACTACGGATTGCCCTGTGGGACGGGCAGCAACTGGATTTTTCGTCCGATCCGCCGCGCGTGACGATCCGCGTGCCGTGCGCGCGCGCGCTCCGGTTTCTGCTGTCGCCTTCACTGTTCAGCCTGGGCAAAGCCTATGTGGAAGGCGAACTCGAGGTCGAAGGCCGCGCCAGCGACATGATCGCCATGGTCAATGCGCTGGCGCGCACTGCCGGGCCGGCGGAACGGCCGTCGCGGCTGAACCTGTTTAAGCGGCGCCATACCCGCAGGCTCGACGCCGAGGCGATCCGCTACCACTACGATATTTCCAACGAGTTCTATGCCGCCTGGCTCGATCCCGGCATGGTGTATTCCTGCGCCTACTTCGAACACGGCGACGAAGCGCTGGCCCTGGCGCAGGAGAAAAAAATTGACCACATCCTGCGCAAGATCGGTCTGCGCGCCGGCCACACCCTGCTCGATGTGGGCTGCGGCTGGGGCACGCTGGCGATCCGCGCGGCCCAGCAGTTCGGCGCGCGCTGCGTGGGCATCACGCTGTCGGAGAACCAGGCGCGGCTGGCGCGCGAACAGGTGGCGCGCGCCGGCCTGCAAGACCGGGTCGAGATCCGCGTGGAGGATTACCGCGACGTCAGCGGCAGCTTCGACCGCATCACCAGCGTGGGCATGTTCGAGCATGTCGGCATCGCCCGCCTGCCGGCCTATTTCCGCAAGATCCATGACTTGCTGACCGACGATGGGGTGGCCATGAACCATGGCATCACCAGCACCGACGTGCGCAGCCGCGAAGTGCCGCACGGCGGCGGCGAGTTCATCCAGCGCTACGTGTTCCCGCACGGCGAACTGGCCCATCTGGGCACGGTGGTGCACGCGATGCAGGAAGGCGGACTGGAAGCGCGCGACGTGGAAAACCTGCGGCGCCACTACGCCCGCACCTGCGCGCGCTGGGCCGAGAACTTCGAAAACCACGCCGACCAGATCCGGCGCCTGACCGATGCCAGGCACTTTCGCATCTGGCGCGTGTATCTGGCTGGCTGCGCCCACGCGTTCGCGCATGACTGGATCAGCGTGTACCAGATCGTGTGCGGCAAGGCCGGGCGTGATCCCGGCGTCATTCCGTGGTCGCGCCGCTACATGTACCCGCAGTCCGGCGCGCTGGCCGAGCTCAGGTGAAGCGCTCCGCGAAGGTTTTACGGAATTTCATCACCTTGGGCGCCACCACGAAGGCGCAATAGCCCTGCATGGGGTGCTGGCGGAAGTAATTCTGGTGGTAGTCCTCGGCCTTGTACCAGGTCTGGGCCGGCAGCACTTCGGTGACGATGGGCGCATCCCACACGCCCGCCATTTCGCCGATGACCTGGCGCGCGGTGGCTTCCTGTTCCGGCGAGGTGCAAAAAATTGCTGAGCGGTACTGAGTGCCGACATCGTTGCCCTGGCGGTTCAGGGTGGTGGGATCGTGGATGGTGAAGAAAATTTCCAGCAAGTCGCGGTAAGCGATCACGGCGGGATCGAAGCTGACCTTGACCACTTCGGCGTGGCCGGTGGTGCCGGCGCACACCTTTTCGTAGCTCGGCTCGGGGTCCTGCCCGCCCATGTAACCGGACTCGACCTTGATCACCCCGCGCGCCTCCTGATACACCGCTTCCAGGCACCAGAAGCTAACAGCCCGCACCGAGTATTGCAACCTCAATGCGGGAACCTCCTTTCGCTTCCAAGTCATTGATTTGGTTCATTTTACTACCTCTGGCGGTGGGTGTTCTTCGGGTGAATTTTATCAAAAAGCCGTCTCCGATTGGGTGAATTGCCGTAAAATTTACCCAGCAATTAACCCTGGAAGCTTACAAAATGGCAACAATTCCTCGCGGTATCCAAGTCGTAGAGCATACCAATGCTGATAATAGTATCACCAAAAAATACAGAGTTCGCATTGTTCGCAAAGGCTTCAAAGCAGACCGTCGATTCGACGATCTCCAAGAAGCAAGCGAATTCTTGAACCTTTCAAAATTGAAGAAAGGTAAAGAAATTATTTTCAACATTACAGAAGAAGAACGACTAAAGAAGCACCAGCAGGAAGAAGACCCATACAATTATACATTCGGTTATTTTGTAAATCGGTATATCAATGAAGAAGTTCTCTCCAAGCCGATTACAACAGAAATGCAAAAACGAAACAGAACAAATATTCTTTCATTTTACAAGACAATTCTTAACACAAGCATTGAAAATACGGGTTTGACGTACAAAGAAAAAGAAGAGGAACTCGGAGGACTTGGCGACAAAAAAGTCCATACCTTTATGAAAGGTTTTGACATTCGCAAAATCAGCAATGTTGATATTAATAGTTATATTAAAGAACGACTAGCAAAAGGATTGAAAAAATCCTCTGTCGGTCGTGAAATTACGCACATTTCCAATGTTTTTAATAATTTACAAAATATCAGCACTGAGCTTGCAAGCCTTCCCAATCCGTGCTTGAAATACAATAAAAATTTACTTAAAGATAGAACAACCAAGAAGAAAATAAAAATTACCAAAGAGGAAGAGGAATTAATTTTCAAAAAATTGCAGGAGAAGAACAACAAAGCAATGTATCAAATTGCAATGATTTCCGCTCTTACTGCACTTCGCAGAAGCGAAATAATTTATCTCACAACGCACCAAATTCACGATAATTATATAGAGCTTGAGACAACAAAAACGACTCCAAGGACTGTTTACATAGACAAGCAAGCAAAGGATTTTCTTAACACTTTGAAGCCTGTCACGAGTGACGGTCGCCTATTTTCCCATACCGTAATGGGGTTCGAAGGAAATTTCCGAAGGTTCTTAGACGACAACAAGCTACAAGGACGCTTTAGTTTCCACGACTTACGCCGTCTTGCGATTAGTAGAAAAATCGCACAAATCGGTGCAGAAAATTCTGTTTTCATTACTGAATTTTTGGGAATTTCCAATGTCAACAAATTTGAAGAACTGCACAATCCCAAGTTGATTTATGCACCAACAACTCAAGCCACCGCACTAAAAAACTTTGGACATACGCTTCCACAGACAACAAAAATATATTTCAACATGCCGAATATTGAGATAAAAAAGAAACCATAAAAGAAGACAATTTTCATAAAAAGTAGTACGCAACGGCAACAATTTTTGATATGATGAGCTATCAGCTAGAGAAAAAGGCTGACTTCCTCAAACCTTTTGAAAGAAAAATCATGACGACTGTTGCCGAAATTCTCGCAAAAATCGCGAACAAAACTGCTGTTAAAGCCGACTTTGACCAACTTGCAAAACTGTATGAAGCAGAAGCCGAGCAAGAAAAGAAAGCGGAAGAAGTGTTCAACAAACTTATTGATACTATCAGCAAAGCGAAGATTGACCCCGCTAAACTTTATGCCGCGCTTGCTGAAAAAGAGTTGATTTCGGCTCCAAAAACTTCGGCAAAAAGTGATAAAGTTGTTTTGGTTGAAGAACCAATCAAGACAAAAGAAGGTCGTGACAGCACCTTCAAAATTTGGGGCGGTCGTGATTTGAATGCTTTGCAAGGCGAAGCTAAGAAAAATTGGCTGGCTTTGAAAGCTAAAGGCAAAGACTACTTTATGACCCGCTTCACCGAAGAAGGAAAAAAATACAACGAAGCATTCGGCACCGCTTGGGTTGAAGCATTGTTCAAGTAATCAACAAGTTTAATGAAGAAGCCCCGAATTTCGGGGCTTTTTTTTCGTCTTAATATGCAATCTTTTCATTTAACTTATTGACCTTGAATGCCCGCATTTTGTTAATTCTAATAAAAAACATATGCACCGCCGCTTGCAAATTGTCCAAATTATCAACAGAGAGCTTGTCCAAATCTATCGTCAAAAATCTCGTTTCAATCTCGTTTTTTATTAAGTTATTCACACAACAATTGACAATATACTTGTTGATAAATTCTTCTTCGTAGTCTTCCATAAAATCAAATCCCCCTAAAGTCGTTTATAAGTTCTTCTTCAATTTGCTCCTCAGTTTTATGACTTTGAATTTTCTTAACCTCCAATAAAATTCTTTGCTCTAACTTCGCCAACAATCCTTTAGTGTTCCACTTGCTCACTATTTTGCTCAACTGTGTATTGTTGATTGGGTTTCGCTCGTTTAATTCATACAACTCATTGTCAGCATTAAGCAAGTATTCAAGTATGTCTCTATGTCTCCAACTTAGGACTCTCAATGCTCCAATAAGCACAACATACGACATTTCTTTGTCTTTATTGGTCAAGACGACATACCAACTATTCGCGCCCTGCTTCTGCTTATTTAGTTCGCTCAATTCTCTATAATCTACTCTTAACATAACTTCTCCTTATAACTTCAATTATCTTATTAAATTACTTCCCCAATCAAGAAACGGCTTTCCGAACAGTGCGCCCAAGATAAACCCAACAAAAAACAAGCCAAATATAAATACACAAAAACAACCTATTCTTGCCCCCGCTGCTTCCTCATATTCGTCATTTATCTTCTTGATCAACGCATGTTCTGCGTCTTCTGTTACTTCACTTAATTCCGTTCTTGCTTCCAGCAATCTCTCATAATGTGATTTAGTCATTATCTAAAGTCTCCCCCAAGCTCACAAGAATTTCTATTAAGTCGTCAAAGCCCTGGCCACTCAAATCTAGGAGATATTCCTTTCTCTTCCCTATATCTTTCCTCATGCTACCAACTGACTTCTCAAGAATATTTATAAAGTCGTCAAATTCATGAACACCGACCCCAAACAGCTTTTTCTTCCTATCTTCTATATCGCTCTGCATACCCTTAACCAGTTTCTCTAACTTCAACACACAGCCAGCAATATCAACAATATGCTCGTGTCTCTCCTGCACTCCCAACAATATCTCCATTACTTCCAAGTCCGTCAATTCTTCATTATTTTTCATTTCGTCAATCTCCTTTTATTTCTACTATTTTCCTAAATATTCACGCAATGTCAATGTGTGCTCCGATATCCACTTTTATCATTTACTTGATTTCATATTAAAAATTCTTAATATAAATATTGAGTAGGCGAGCCAACCCAAAACTCTAACTTTCGTTAGATTTTGGACTCGCAAGGGATACTCCCTTGACCCTTATAGGTTTCACCTATGACCGTATAGAAAAAGGAGATAAAAGAGAATGAACGAGAAGATATTGAACTATGTTGAAACCGACGAACTAAAGATAAACGAAAACCCTTTCGCTGAAAGCGAGGTATTTTTGTCTAACGACAATCAAAGCGATATAGAGAGGGACTTATATAAATTGATTGAAGAAACGATAAGAGAGCAATACGAAGAAGCTTTAGACGCAACAACGACCTTTATAGAAGAAGAGGAAGGGAAAGAACTGCGAAACATTAAACTATATTTTACAAAAGACGAAAACAATAATTATTTAGCCTGGGCGAACTACTCAAAAAACTCAATCACTTTCAATCTATCAAAATGCTATAAGCCACAAATTCTCAAAGCTGCCATTCACGAAATCTCACATTTGATTGTCGGAAAATATTTGAGCAAAAGGCTTTCCCATTCTTTAGAGTTTGCGATTATTTGCTATTGCATACAATACAAAACAAAAATAAGAACTGAAGATTTTTTCACTTCTTATGATATTAGGGAAGAAATAAGCAAGCCATTTTTAAAGATAAATTTCGCAGAGTTTGATTATTTCATACAGTGTATCAACTGGAATTCGTTACAAGAACTTGCCGAAAAATCCAAAATACTCGCAGACGAGATCAGGAAAAACTCTGTCCCGCTGAACTTATTTTGAGACAAAAAAACTACAGGAAAATATTTATGATAAAAAACAAAACTTACATACCATTACAGAACGAAGCAGCAAACAAATTTCTGGACACAAAAGCAAAACTCGGTTTCAAGAAAAATGTGAAGTTCGTCAATGCGATTGCAAACGGCGACTATGTTTACATAAATTTATATCGTGAGATTTATAGACAAATCGCAATGCAAGGGAACAATTTGAACCAAATTGCAAGACACACGAACACAGAAAAGAAGATTGACAATTACGCGATTGAGCTACTTGAAGAGATTAGAAATAGCCAAAAAATAATATTAAAACAATTGAGAAATTATGATAATTACGAACTTTAAAAACAACGGGAGTGCGGACGGTGCGGTAAATTATATTTTATCAATGCACGATCACGAAGGGAAATTGCGGAGCGTTAAGCCGAAAATCTTAGAGGGCGATCCAGACCTAACGAAAGATATTTGCAAGCAATTCTGTTCGCATTTCAAGAATAAAACTGTCTCAGGTGTAATCTCATTTAGAGACGACGAACAGCCAACAGACGAGCAAAAACGCGAAACAATCGCACACTTCAAGAAGACATTTTTACACGGACTAGAAGACAGAATAAATGTGTTTTTTGTTGAACACAATGACAAGAACAACTGTGAAATCCACTATGTAATTAATAGAGTTGATTTATCCAATGGGAAATACATAAATCCTTTTAGCCCTGGAGAACAGACCAAAAATTTAATGAAGTTGTTTAGCGCCGACTTAAACAACAAGTTCGGCTTTAAGCAAGTAGAGGAAAAACCACTCAAAACAAAATACTCGCAAAATGAGATGAAGTGTTTAAGGAAAGAAAGACACGGAATAAAAAATCTCAAGACTAAGAAATCGATTGACAGTGCTCTAAATGATTTAGTCAAGTCTGGTGAAATAACGAATCGCAAGGAACTAGTAGAATTTCTAAAAGAAGAGGGATACATAATTGCAAGAAAAGGTGAGGATTATCTAAGTATTGAGAACCCCAACGGCGGGCGAAATATTCGTTTTCGTGGAGGAATTTTTGCAGAAAATAACGGCTTAGATTACAAAGAAGTCAAAGAGTTAGCAAACCAAAAACCGAGGTTCTCAAGTCAGGAGACAAGCGAAAAATTGCTTGCAATCGTTGCAAAGCGAAGCGAATACAACAATAAAAGGTATGGCAGTAAGAAGCTAGAACTGCCAACAAAAAAAGCGCCCGAAGTCAAGAGCGCACCAGCTACAGCACCGCAACAGCCGGTTACCGAGCCGATTAACTCTTCCCCTGGCACAGCCCCAATTCTTCCCAAAGCCGCTACTAGCAAGGCTTCTACAGACAATCCCGAGCCGACTGGCGGTAACTCGGTTAATGCTGGTTTGGCTGGTGCTCAAAGTGCTTACGACAGTGCATTAGCGAAGCTTAGAAATGCCAAATCTCACATTGAGCGAATACGAGCACAACAAGAACTATTTAGAGCAAAGCTCGCTCTAGACAATGCACAAGAAGCAGATTTAGAACAGAAAAATAAAATTAAGGTGAAGATATGAGAAAAAAAATTCTAGGGCTACTACAACAAAAAATGACCATAGACCAGAGATTAAGCTCTTGGAAATTTGACAGCAATACAGTGCTTACAAGAATAAAGCTACTTCGTGAAAAATGGGCAATTGAAAAAGAGCTTGACTTGTATTCACTGGAAGAAATATTCACAGCTATCAACTACGAGCAACTAAAGCGCCACATGGAAAAACGGAGATTAAGAAAAATATTAATGATTGAAAATTATGAAAAGGAAGAGCAGGAAGAACGAGAACTGATTGAAGGCAAACTAAAAAATATGGCACTCATAGAATTATATTTTATTTTCTGCACTATGAACCGCGCCCATTACCATAGCTTCCTAGAGTTAGGAGCTAACACTACACGAGCGAATAAGGTAAATTTTCACAAAAAGCTTAAATGAGATTATACGCAAAATGAAAAAAAGCCAAGATTTTAATCTTGGCTCTTTACTTTAACGAAAATTCTTTTATATTATAAGTTCTCACACAGACAATTAAAAGGATTTCAAAATGAATAATACCATATTAAGAAATAATAATTCAAATGTCAATGATTTTCACGAAGTATTTTTAAATTTAGTAAATGAAGCTGAAAAAGACGACGACAGAGAATATCAAAAATATCTTTATTTTCAAGAGCAACTAAAACCTCTATCAAACCTATGCCCTAAAATATTGTACGGCTACGTTCTGCACATTATCAAGACACAGTTCAACAACGACCCGCTTGCATACATTGAGACAATCCCGCTATTTTTTGAAAATTTCACTAAGAAAGATAGATTGATTTGTGACGAAGCGATTGCGAACGAAGATAAGAATAAAAACAAGCAATACAAGAGAAAGAAGAAAAATTTATTGTTATGGGCTGCACAGCTTCTCAAGCTTATGGGCGGCAAGGGCGATTTCTTCCGGTCAAAAATTTTATGCAATAGCTTGACAGAATACTATAAAGAAGAAATGCAACGAACAGACGATTTCATTTCTCAACATAGATTAGTAAGAAGCAACGGTCAAGTTTTGAAGTTAGTTAAGCAGTCCGAAAAGCAAAAACAAAAGATTGCACAAATTCTCAAAATTAGTAGTGTCTTGTCTAGGGTTGCACAAGATAAAGGCTTCACATATAGCCTTTGCACAGTGACACTCCCGCCCTGCTTTCACCCCAACCCAACCCGCTCGGACAAGAATTCTTATAACGGAGCGACACCGAAAGAAGCACAACACGAAATAATGAAGCTATGGAAAAGGATAAGAGCACAGCTTGCAAAACGCGGCTTTATCGTTGGCGAAAATTATTTCGGGCTTGAAGTGATTGAGTGTCAAGCCGACTCAACTTTGCACCTACACGCGGTTTTATACCATTCAAAATTTGATACGGTTGAGATACACAGTGCTATCAATTCCGTTGCAGAGAACTACAACAAAGAAGCAGACGGCGACATAACAAGAATGATTAGAAATAAAAAGAAAGAACATAAATTTGACATTCGCTTGAATGACGGCAGAGCAAGCGGAGCAACTTATGTCTTCAAATATATTACAAAGACTCATAGTCCGTATGACAGTGACGACAGCAACGCTATAAAGAATATGGCTTGTCGTGCGCTCTACGGTGTTAGAAGCTTCGCATTTTTTGGCATTAAGAACTCGCTCACTCAATTCAATTTCTTAGTGACTAATCATATCACCTACAAAAAATATTTTTCTAAGGAGATCAGAACAATGTTTGTGTCAGGCGACTACTATACATTTATCACAAAATTCAAGCAATATTTTGAAAATGTCTATTGCGAGATCGACGGCAAGAAGAAATTTCTTGGAGTGACTTTTGATACTTCTGGCTCTAAAGATATGAAGTCCAAACTTAAAGACAAATACCTGAGCAAATGCACAACGCAAGTTTTCATTGAGAAAAAGCAATATTGTATTTTTGAGTTAGCTGCTACAGAAGATCAAGAAATCGACAGCATAGACGGTCTTGATTTATCTAAGTTCTCTAACAAGGGGGCGAACTTCGCTTATGAGCTTGTGCAGCAAAAGCAAGAGCTTTATAACAATGAAAAGTATAAATTTATTGACGATTGCGACAAGAGAGGAATTTCCATACTTGAAGTTGTTGAGGAATTTTACTACTCAAGAAAATCAAATTATGCTGTCAATTTCCTTTGCAATGAAAAATCACAGTCAAAAGCAACTGCAACCCCTGATAAGGTTGTTCAGTTACACTTAAACAACCTTATTCAAGAAAAAACGGTTCTGCCGAACAATCCGAAGATAGAAAAATCAAAAATTCATTCTAAAATTGAAGAAAAGACTAAAATTAATATTAAATACCAAGATTTTAAACTTAAAAGGTAGAGAAAATTATAAAATATTATGTATTTTAACAACATTAGCAATTAATGTTTAGAAATTTGTTTATTTAAGATAATTACAATGATAATATAATAACCTCAACGACTTAAAAAGGAACAAATGAAAAAATTAAACACAATTTACGACGATATATCATTCAATATCACAGACAGACTCACTCACTTACCCCAATTTGTTCGTGACGAACTTAATGAAAATTGTAGAGCAATAGCTTTAAAAATTATCAATGAGTGGGGTCATTACACGGACGGAACGCAAGAGGAGAACGAGCACAATCAAGCTCTATGTTTGCTAGTGCAAATAACTCAAGCACTCATACAATACAATGGTAAGTTTGTGGGACTTCTGGAAATCTATAATTATCTTGACTATGACTTGACCGCCGAGATTGATAAAACGAAAGCAAAGGAAGTGATAGAAAATGTCTTTAATGAGAATTATGCAGAAATTTGCGAAGAAGTTTTATAAAAGAAGAAGCCCTCAAACGAGGGCTTTTTTTCGTCTAGTGATTAGTTAATTTTTAGAACTCTATAGAAAACATTATTGTCATTTGCATTCGCTCCTTTGATACAACCTAACTCCCAACTTAGAGAATTTGTATCAGTTCCCCCAGTAGAGAAATCAATTTGAGTTGTAGTATTTGGGTTTGAAGCAGTAGAGCCGACAACAAATTGCTCACTATTATTGAATGGCGGATAGACAGGAATAAAGTCACTTCCATTCACATTTTTATTGATTTCTTGGCAGACACTGTCTTTGATACCCGCTAAAGTGACCGCGATTTCTGGTTGCCCTGGACTGCCTAAAATTGCATAAAAATTCTTGTTTAATGTCCAAATTCCATTGGGTTCCAAGTAGTCAGCCTTAAAGATATTTGCGGACTCTTTCGGCAAATTGATACCATTCACGGGGTCAAGAATGTTTGTAGAGCCTGCAACATTGGGCATAAATGTGATTGAAGCAGGTGAAGCCCCGTTGATTACAGCGGTATCGTAAGCGAGCTTTATAGAGCTTGCATTGTTTATGATTGCAGACGCCGCAATTTTCGCGCTACTTGAAGAACTTGAGCTTGTGTTGCTTTCACCAGATAAAGCCCAAACACCGATTGCAACAATTACAGCAACGATCACCAAAATTACAGCCAGAATTGAAAATCCGTTCTTATTTTTTATATTTATATTTCTCATACTTTGTCCTTTTTTTGTTTGTGTAATATAAGTATAAAAAACACAAAAGCAAACGCAAGACAACCAACGATATCGAATTTTCTGGACTGTTAGTAAAATGGTATGTTACCATTAGGAACCAAAAATCGAGGGGGTAATATGAAGAAAGTCTTGTTCGCCTTGGGGCTGTTGGTGATTGCTGGCACAGGCACAACAGCGGAGAAAACAGAAAAGAAGAAGGCTGCTACTGATATGGTTTTCCCTCACTCCATTTCTTTAGGCGCTATGGAGAACAACGATAATGTGTATATAGACTGTGACGGGCAAGAACCCTATTACACAATGAATTGTAAGTTCGTGATGATTACAATTTGGAATGTTAGGGAAAGACTCAAAGCTGATACACAAAAAATGCTCACCCAAGACAATCTAGGAACAGACAAAGATATGGAGCAGCTCAGGTCTGCAATGAAAGAGCTTTCAGGTTCAAAGCTGGACGAAAATGTAAAGAAGCTGTCGCCCGAAAAAGCAGCGATTGCAAGAATGTATGCGGAGTTAGCTAAAACTGTTCCTACTTCCAATAACAAAGAAGAATTTAGAAAGTTCATAGCTTCCATGAGCAAACTTGGGGAGGATACTTGCGAGATACATACAACGACATGGGAAACTGCATTCAAGAAGACAGGTCAAGGGACCTGGACGAGCCATGCCGAACCCGCTGGATTATGCAATTTAATGACTTTAGAAACTTTAGAGCGCCCTGAATTTGGCCTTTGGACCTACACAAACACTCGTATCGCTGTCGGAAACGACACCGAGTTTTGCAAGAGCTTTAAGAAGGAAATCAACAAACCGCATGCTTACACTTGGAATGCTCCAAAGAAGTTCGCACCCTCTTGCAAACAAATGGAATACAAGTGATACAAAAAATCCCAATCACCGATTGGGATTAAAAATTTAGTCGTCGCCTCTGTCGCGGAATGTGTATTGACAATCTACACAATGCACGTCTTCCCCCGCTTGTTCGTTTCTAATGGCGTCCGCTACCATATCTATAGGAATCATTTGTCCGCAATCTTCGTTGTCGCAAGCGATTTCAAAATGCGGATAAATGACAGTTTGATAGACTCCTTTTTGCTTTGCCGAGAGTCCTTCAAGACTATTTTCCCCTATCACTTTCTTAGCAATTCCAGCCGCCGCACCCTCAATCAAATCGTGATCAAGCAATGCTTGCAAAGCTTCGTTGCGGCTCTCTGCTTCGTTCTGTTCTTCCATAAATCTTTTAGTCAAAGACATAGCAAATCCCTTTATATTCTGGCTTCATAGAACTACAGAGCTTTTATTTTGTCGTAAGCTTCCAAAGTAATTTTAATATTTTTTATTGATTTTTCCGAAAGGTCAAAATCTTCTTGCTTGTCACGACCAGACAAGCGAATTGTTGATTTTTTTGAGTTTGCTATCACTCTAAGAGAAGCAATGTCAATTTCTTTCGCTGGAATATCAATTGACTCAAAGACGCCAGCCGTGTTGTTGTCTCTTGAAACTTGACCATGGGAAAAATTCTTCTCATAAGAAATTATGTCGTCGGACATAACTTTACTTTTATCCCAAAATATCCAAGTTCCACCGTGAAATGCAATTTGAACTCGCAATAAGGTTTGCCCCGTATCGGTGACCGCAAGATAAGTAGATAAATGGTCGTCAAAAATATTTGTATTAGGTGCAGTGTAGAACGAAATTTTTTCTATCTTGTCGCGATTAAGTTTGAAGTTCTTAAGTATTGGTGCAATCGCTTTTGCAGTCTCTTCGGTCGTCATTTTCGGTTTAGATGCTACCGCCACCTCTGCAGGCTTCTCAGCAACTGAAGTTTTTGAACTCTGTGAAGTGCATTGATAGACAAAAACCCCCACAAATAGGACAGCAATCCAACCGAGAAGACCAACTTTTTTTGGCACTTTCGCCCCACATTTTGGACAAGCTTTCGCTTCTGTGCTTACTTCCGAACCGCACTCTTTGCACTTGACTAAAGCCATTTCTACCCCTAGAAAATTTATTATATAAATTTTGCATTCTCAACGATAAAGCTATTGAGAACGTTTAATAAACGGACTTTAAAGTCTGTATTTCTTGCTGGATATTGTGCCAAAAAATGAGCAACTTGGATACTACTATTGACAAGCTGGAGAGCTTAGGGGGAGGACGTACGGAGATTTGAAAGGAGTGAAATTCGCCCGAAAAATCCACCAAAGGGCGAAATCGGATTGCTAAGTCTTTGATTTTGCTATATAACTACATAACTAATTGTTTAGGTGCACCAGAAACAGCCGCCGCCCAAAATGGCGGTCTGTGTTCCCACGTCCTTGTTTTCATTGGCTACTGCTTGCATTTTTCACCCCAGAATAAGTCGTTTCCAACGTGATCCGTGATCGGTTCCCGATAGAGTCCAGATTAGCAGAAAGCCCTATGAATGCCGACCGACTTTTCAACAGTGCCGCGGCCGCGATGGACGTGGCTTGCGGTACATCGGCGCGGGCCGGGGCTCCGCCGGGAAGGACCAAAGTTTGGCATAATGGCACAAATAGATAGGCTTATGATGAACACCAGTTCCCCCCGCATCAGCACGCGCGAATTTGACGCGGCACAGTTCCGCCACGCGCTGTCGCAGTTTGCCACCGGCGTGACCATCATCACGACGCGGCTGGCCGACGGTAGTTTCCGCGGGCTCACCGCCAGCTCCTTCAATTCGGTCTCGCTCGACCCGCCGCTGGTGCTATGGAGCCTGGGCAACGCGGCCAATAGCCTGCCCATCTTTTCAGGCAATTCGCACTACGTCATCAACGTGCTGGGCGCAGACCAGGCCCATCTGGCACAACGCTTTTCGCGCCGCAGCGAAAACCCGTTCGGCGATGTCGAGTACGCACTGTCGCGCACCGGCCAGCCCATCCTCACGGGCGCCTCCGCCTGGTTCGAATGCCACAACCGCAGCCGCTATCCGGAAGGCGACCACGTGATTTTCGTAGGCGAAGTGGAAGATTGCGCCGCCCATCCGCAAGCCTCGCTGGTGTTTCATTCCGGCCAATTCTCCAGCACCAGCAGTAAATAAGCGCAGTAAAATGACAGATTCGGCGAAGCGGTCTATACAAGTGACCGTCACGCCATGTTCGACCTTATCCAACAAAGAGACAGGAACCGTCATGAATCGACCCGCAGCGCACAAGGCCCAGTTTCACTGGGACGATCCCCTCCTGCTGAACCAACAGCTGAGCGACGACGAGCGCATGGTGCGCGACGCCGCCGCCGCGTATTGCCAGGACAAGCTGGCGCCGCGCATTCTTGAAGCGTTCCGGCACGAGCGCATGGACACCGCGATTTTCCGCGAAATGGGCGAGCTGGGCCTGCTGGGTCCCACCATACCGGAACAATACGGCGGTCCGGGCCTCAATTACGTCGCCTACGGCCTGATTGCGCGCGAAGTCGAGCGGATCGATTCCGGCTACCGCTCGATGATGAGTGTGCAGTCATCCTTGGTCATGGTTCCGATTTACGAGTTCGGCACCGAGGCGCAGCGCCAGAAATACCTGCCCAGGCTGGCCACCGGCGAATGGATAGGCTGCTTCGGCCTGACCGAGCCCAACCATGGTTCCGATCCCGGCTCGATGATCACGCGCGCGCGCAAGGTTGACGGCGGCTACGCGCTCACCGGCGCCAAGATGTGGATCACCAATTCCCCCGTGGCCGACGTGTTCGTGGTCTGGGCCAAGGACGACGAAGGCGCCATCCGCGGCTTCGTGCTGGAAAAAGGCATGGCCGGCCTGTCGGCGCCGGCGATTCACGGCAAATTCGGCCTGCGCGCCTCGGTCACCGGCGAAATCGTCATGGACAATGTGTTCTGTCCGGAAGAAAACGCCTTCCCCGAGGTGCGTGGCCTGAAAGGCCCCTTCACCTGCCTGAACTCGGCGCGCTACGGCATTGCCTGGGGTGCGCTGGGCGCGGCCGAAGCGTGCTGGCACACGGCGCGCCAATACGTGCTGGACCGGCAGCAATTCGGCCGCCCGCTAGCCGCCAATCAACTAGTGCAGAAAAAACTGGCCGACATGCAAACCGAAATTACCCTGGGCTTGCAAGCCTGCCTGCGGCTGGGCCGCATGAAAGATGAAGGCACGGCCGCGGTGGAAATCACGTCGATGCTGAAGCGCAATTCCTGCGGCAAATCGCTCGATATTGCCCGCACCGCCCGCGACATGCTGGGCGGCAACGGCATCTCCGACGAATTCGGGGTGATCCGCCACATGGTCAATCTGGAAGTGGTCAATACCTACGAAGGCACGCACGATATCCACGCCTTGATCCTGGGCCGCGCGCAAACGGGAATCCAAGCCTTCCAGTAAGCGCTGCAACGCGACACGACCGAAAAAAAACCCGCCGCAGCGGGTTTAGTGTTGTTGAGATCGCTTAAAACTTATAACCGATCGTCATGGCGATGAGCTTGGGATCGAGGCGCATGTCCTGTTTCTGACCGGTCGAATAATTGACCGTCGTGCGCATGCGCGTCTTGATCATGGTGAAGTCGGCAAACCAGCGCTCGTTGATGTTGACCGTCAACCCGGCTTGCACGCTCAGGCACAGCTTGTTGTCGATATCGAAGCTGACCGGCGCGCCCCCAGCGTTGGTGATCGCCGTGAGTTGCCCGGAACCGGTCTCGTCCGCGAAATAAGCGTAGGTCGCGCCTATACCGACATACGGCCGCAGTACCGACGCAGGGGTGCCGCCGCGATATTGCAGCAAAGCGGTTGGCGGCAGGGCTTTGACGCTGCCGAGCTTGCCCGTTCCGGCGATCGCGCCGTCACCGTAGAGGTCGTGCTTGAGCGGAACCCCCATGGCCAGTTCGGCCGACCAGTTGTCCGTGATGCCATAAATGGCGGAAAACACTGGCTTGGTGCTGGAACCGATGGCGGCCTTGGTGTGCGGCAGCGCCGGGGCGCTGACGTCGCCACTCTTGACGTCGGGAGTGACTTCGCCGATGCCGGCCTTGACGGCCCACTGGTGGGCCGATTGGGCCGAGGCCGCACCGCTGGCCGTCAACGCGGCCAGCGCCGCCAGTGCTGCTACGCTTTTCAAACAAACTTTCATTTTGTCTCCTTTGATGCTGATCGATGTGTGTGGCTGGTCGTGGCGCCGGCTTACAGCCAGCCGCGCACGATCATCTGTTCGGCCACATAGCGCGCGATCAGTGCATGTTCGTATGCCGTCGGGTGCACGTCGTCGGCAAACATGTAGTGGCTGACGTCGCCGGCAATGAGGTTGGTGGCGTTGCACACCAGCGAGCTGGTGCCGAGCGCGTTGGCGCCGCAGGCCGGGGTGCTGGTATTGGTCAGGCCGTAGGGCGCCGGGTTAATGATCTGGTCGTGGCTGATGGCCCACAGGTCGACGTACATGATTTTGGCGTCATTCGATACCCCGGCCTTGAGCGCAGTGTTGAAGGCGTCGACCATGGCCAGAATCAGTTGCTGGGTGGCGGCATCCTTGGCTTTGGCGGCGGGCGCGTTGCCCAGGTCAGGCAGGTTATTGACGACCACGTAGTTGGCGCCCTTGCCGACAATCTGGGTCTTGACCAGGGCGGCCAGTTCGGCGCCGGCGGTGGCCATCTGCGGGATCAGTTTCGGTCCGTTGGCGGCGGCGTAGTCGGCGCCGGCTTTCTGGCCGGCGACGGCGCCGGCGGCGGTGCCAGCCGCGGTCGCGTCGGTCTGGGCCTTGACCACCATCGGTCCGTAGACGGTGGCGCTGGCGACGGCCGCGTTGCCGGGCTGGGCCGCCGCAGTGGCGACGCCGACGCCGACGATGGTCTCGTTGGTGCTACCGGTGCGCAAGGCTTCCGCACCCATGGCCGCGCCGATTGCCTGGGTGGCCGTGGCCGGGTCGGTGGCGCCCGCGCCAAGCAGGCCGGCCAGCGTGGAGACGAAGGTCTGGGCGCCGACCCTGGCGCCTTCGGCCGCGCCGGCGGCCTGGCCGGCAGCGGTGGCGGCGGCGGACAAACCGCCCAGCAGCGCCAGCGCGTCGTTACCGCCCGCCATGACGAAGACGATTTCGGTGCCGCTGAACTTGCCGCCGGAGGCCGCCAGGTGGTTGGCGACCTGGGTCACCACCGGCACCGTCAGCGCGCCCAGGGCGGAGCCGGTCGCCTCGTTGTTGGGGCCGATCGGATTGGTCACGCGCGAACCGCCCTGGGCATAGCTGAAGCAACCGGCGTTGTTGACCACCGGTACCGCAAAGCCTTTGCTGGCGTCGCCTTCCAAACCGGTCTGCGCGGCGCAGGGGGCGGGCAGGCTGAATTGGGCGGCCAGCAGTTCCTGCCAGATCTTGCCGGTCAATTCGGGGTTGACGGTGGTGGCACTGCCATTGATGGTGAATTTACCGCCACCCAGTTGTTTGACGGTACCCACGTTGTAGGAGCCCACGTCGGACAAGCTGTCGCCGAAGGTGACCTGCTGGGTGTACTTGAGCTTGAGCGATTGATCGCCACCGCTGCTACCGCTGCCGCCGCACGCTGCCAGGGTGGCAGCGGCCAACAGCGCCAGCGCGAATTTGGTTTGACGCATTTTGTCTCCTAAATATTGATTCACGGCAAAACGAACGTTCGTGCTATTCGCCCTGCCGCTAATATGCCAGCGTTCGATTGGCTTGTATAGAAAAAACAGTTGCAACTTTGTCAGTTCGGCGCAACAAGGCCTAGTCTGGGGCCGCGCGGTTGACCAAACCGTGGACGATGCCGCTGGAACCATGGGCGGCGCGGCGCAAGCGGTCGTTGACGCCCAGCCAGGCTGGGCCGTGAGGTGGGGCTTCGACCAGAATCAGGTCGGCGCCGGCGCTGTCCATCGCGCGCAAGGCGGCGTACAGGGCGTGGGCGAAACCGTCCGGCGACAGCGGCAGGCGCAGCGCGGCATGCGTGGGCGGCAAGTCGGAATAATGAATCAGCGCAATCTTGCGGCCGCCACTGTGCAGCAGCGCCAGGGTGTCGCGCAGCGCGGCGCTGTCGAGCATGGCCACCGGGGTGTGCGGCGCGTAATGCGATTCCAGGGTGCCCGAGGCGCGCGGCGCGGCGGCGTCGGGCGCGGCCGGGAGCTGGTCGATCACGGCGGCAATGGCGTCGGCGCTGATCCGGCCGGGACGCAGCAGCACCGGGCCGTGGGTCGCCAGGCGCGACAGGTCGACGATGGTCGATTCGATGCCGACATCGCTCTGGCCGCCGTCGAGTACCAGCGCGACCGTGCCATCGGTGCCGAATTCGTCGCGCACATGCTGGGCGGTGGTCGGGCTGACGTGGCCGAATTTATTGGCGGAAGGGGCGGCAATCCCGCCCTTGCCTGCCTTGAAGGTTTGCAGCAGGGCGATGGCGACCGGATGGGCGGGGCAGCGCAGGCCGACCGTGTCCTGCCCGCCGGAAACGGCATCGGGAATGTTGGCGGCGCGCTTGAGGATCAGGGTCAGCGGACCGGGCCAGAAGGCGGCGGCCAGCTGCTGCGCTTCGGGCGGGATGTCGGCGGCCCAGTGCGCCAGGTCGGCCTCCGGTGCCAGGTGCACGATCACCGGATGATCCTGCGGACGGCCCTTGGCGGCGTAAATGCGCGCCACCGCGTCCGGGTTTTCGGCGTCGGCGCCCAGCCCGTAGACGGTCTCGGTCGGAAAGGCGACCAGGCGGCCGGCCGCCAGCAAGGCGGCGGCGGCATCGAGCTCGGCCTGGTCGACCAAGGGCGCCTGCATGCTCACGGAACGATGCCCAGGATGGCGCAGGCGGCGGCCAGCTGCTGCCGCGCCTCGGCCAGCGTCGGCGCGATGAAGGTCACGTGGCCCATCTTGCGGGCGCGGCGCGGATCGTCCTTGCCGTACAGATGCAGGCACGCGCCGGGCAGCGCCAGCACGCGGTCCCAGGCCGGTTCGCCGATACGGTCGCTGTCGCCGTCGAACCAGACGTCGCCCAGGATGTTGAGCATGACCGCCGGCGAATGCTGGCGCACCTCGCCCAGCGGCAAGCCAGCCATGGCGCGGACCTGCTGCGCGAACTGGCTGGTGACGCAGGCGTCCATGGTGTAATGGCCGCTGTTGTGCGGGCGCGGCGCCATTTCATTGACCACCAGGCTACCGTCGGCCAGCACGAAAAACTCAATGCACAGCACGCCGACATAGCCGAGTTCGGCCACGATGACGCGGGCGGCGTCCTGCGCGCGCGCGGCGCACTCGGGCGTGACGTTCGGTCCCGGCACGGTGGTGGTGAACAGGATGCCGTCACGGTGCACGTTTTCGGCGATCGGGTAGACCACCGAGGCGCCATCGGCCCCCCGCGCGGTCAATACCGACACTTCGTAGGCCAGCGGCAGCATTTTTTCAAGCAGGCAGGTCACCTGCCCCATCGCCTCGAACGCCGCGCGCACGTCCTCGCGCGAGCGCACGCGTACCTGGCCTTTGCCGTCGTAGCCCATGCGCACGGTTTTCAGGATGCCGGGCAGCAGCTCGTCGCCAATGGCGTCGATATCGGCCTGGGATGCGATGACATGATGCGGGGCCGGCCCCACGCCCGACCTGGGCGCGCAATCGACGAAAAAGCGTTTTTCCGCGATGCGGTCCTGGGCCACCGACACGCCGTGGGCGTTGGGCGCCACAACCACCTGCCGGGCCAGCCGCTCCAGGCTGGCGGCGGGAACGTTCTCGAATTCCGTGGTGACGGCGGCGCACTGGGCGGCCAGCGCATCGAGGCCGGCGGCGTCCTCGTAGCCGGCGTTCACCAGGCGCTGGGCAAGCTGTCCGGCCGGGCATTCGCCGGCCGGTTCCAGCACCGCCACCTGGTAGCCCATGCTTTGCGCGGCCTGGGCGAACATGCGGCCGAGCTGGCCGCCGCCCATCACGCCCAGCCAGGCGGACGGGTTGGCGGCGGGTAAGACTGACTTCGGATTACTCATACTAAACAGGCAAAATCATGGCTTTGGCGGCGGCGGTCTGCTGGACGCGGAACGCTTCCAGCTGCTCGGCCAGGGCGGCGTCGGTGGCGGCCAGGATGGCCACGGCGGTCAGCGCTGCATTGGCCGCGCCCGCTTCACCGATGGCGAAGGTGCACACCGGCACGCCCTTGGGCATTTGCACGATGGACAGCAGCGAATCCTCGCCGCGCAAGTACTTGGACGGCACCGGCACGCCCAGCACCGGCACGATGGTCTTGGCCGCCACCATGCCGGGCAGGTGGGCGGCGCCGCCGGCGCCGGCGATAATGGCGCGCAATCCGCGCGCGCGCGCGCTTGCGGCATAGGCGAACATCTCGTCGGGCATGCGGTGCGCCGAAACGACCTGCGCTTCGAACGGTACGCCGAACTGCTTGAGGATGTCGACCGCGTTTTTCATCACGTCCCAGTCCGAACTGGACCCCATGATGACGCCGACCAGCGGCTTGTTCTGCTCAGCCATGTTAAACCTTCACCTTCTCGCCGGTCAGGCGCTCGATGGCTTCGAAATACTTGGCCTGGGTCTTGTCGATGACGTCCTGCGGCAAGGCGGGCGCCGGTGCGGTCTTTTTCCACTCGGTGATGGTTTCCAGGTAATCGCGCACGAATTGCTTGTCGAACGATGGTGGCGACATGTCCGGGGCGTAAGAGTCGGCCGGCCAGAAACGCGAGGAATCGGCGGTCAGCACTTCGTCCATCAGGTGCAGGACATTGTTCTCGTCCAGGCCGAATTCGAATTTGGTGTCGGCGATGATGATGCCGCGGGTGGCCGCGTAATCGGCCGCGGTGCGATAGAGCTCGATGCTGACGGCGCGGATGTTGGCGGCCAGCTCGGCGCCGATGCGCTGTTCCATGTCGGCAAAGCTGATGTTTTCATCGTGCTCGCCCAGGTCCGCCTTGGCGGCCGGGGTGAAGATCGGCTCGGCCAGCTTGTCGGCCTGGCGCAGGCCGGCCGGCAGGGCGACGCCGCAAATGCTGCCGCTGGCCTGATAATCCTTCCAGCCCGACCCGATGATATAGCCACGCACCACCGCCTCGACCATGATGGGCTTGAGACGCTTGGCGACCACGGCGCGCCCCTTTACTTGCTCCACTTCATCTGCAGCCACCACCGATTCCGGCGCCACGCCGGTCAGGTGGTTGGGCACGATGTGGCCGAGTTTGTCGAACCAGAAATCGCTCATCTGGTTCAGGACCATCCCCTTGCCGGGGATAGGCTCGTTCATCACGACGTCGAAAGCCGACAGGCGGTCGGTGGTGACAATCAGGATCTTGTCGTCGCCAACGGCATAATTATCGCGGACTTTGCCGTGGCCCAGCAGCGGCAGGGATCGGATGGAGGATTGGTAAAGGCTTTTCATGGAGGAAATGTTTTGAGAAAGCGAAAACCGGCGGGAAGGAAAATCCTCGCCCACCGGTCGAGAGAGTCGGGCTGACGGGCAGCCCGGTCAAAGCAGTATTTTACTTCACAAGCTGGGCCAGTTCACCGGCCTTGTAACGCTCTGCCATCTTTTCCAGCGGAATCGGCTTGATGCGGGCCGCCTGGCCTTCGCAGCCGAAGGCCAGGAAACGGGCCTTGCAAATCTCTTCAGCGGCTGCCCGGGCAGGCTTGAGGAAATCGCGCGGATCGAACTTGGACGGATTTTCAAACAGGGCCTTGCGCGTCGCCGCCGTCATCGCCAGACGAATATCGGTATCGATATTAATCTTGCGCACGCCGTGACGGATGCCTTCCTGGATTTCCTCGACCGGCACGCCATAGGTTTCCTTCATGTCGCCGCCAAACTCGCGGATCATGGCCAGCAGTTCCTGCGGCACCGATGAAGAACCATGCATCACCAGGTGGGTATTGGGGATGCGCGCGTGAATTTCCTTGATGCGGTCGATGGCGAGGATATCGCCGGTCGGCTTGCGCGTGAATTTGTACGCGCCGTGCGAGGTGCCGATGGCAATGGCCAGGGCGTCGCACTGGGTGCGCTGCACGAAGTCGGCCGCCTGGGCCACATCGGTGAGCAACTGCTCGCGGGTCATGGCGCCATCGGCGCCGTGCCCGTCTTCCTTGTCGCCCTTCATGGTTTCCAGCGAACCGAGCACGCCCAGTTCGGCTTCCACCGTCACGCCGATGGCGTGCGCAAACTTGACCACTTCGCGCGACACGTCGACATTGTAATCGTACGACGCCACGCTCTTGCCGTCCGCTTCCAGGGAACCGTCCATCATCACGGAAGTGAAGCCGGAACGGATCGCGGCCATGCACACGGCCGGCGATTGCCCGTGATCCTGGTGCATGACGACCGGAATATGCGGATACGCTTCCACCGCAGCATCGATCAGATGACGCAGAAAGGCTTCGCCGGCATACTTGCGCGCGCCCGCGGACGCTTGCATGATGACCGGTGAACCCACCGCGTCGGCGGCAGCCATGATGGCCTGCACCTGTTCGAGGTTATTGACGTTAAATGCAGGCAGACCGTAGCCGTGCTCGGCGGCATGGTCCAGCAATTGACGCATGGATACGAGGGACATGGTAATACTCCAAACAATAGAAAATCTATCGGCCGCCATCGCGCGCGGGTGTGCAGCAGCGTTGGAGCGGCCACGGCAAGGATAAGGGTTCCCTTCCCTGCCGTAACAAGGAGGAAGGGAAAACCGTAGCGAGCAGGCCCGATATCGCGTCGAGTAGCGCAGCCGTACTTGAGTACGGCGAGCAACGCAGACGCGATAGCGGGACGCGCAGTAGGTTTTCCCTCCTCCTTTTAGTCGAATTCTCCGACGCGTACGATTTTTAACGCATTGGTGCCGCCTACCTGGCCCATCGGCTCGCCCCAGGTGACAACGATCATGTCACCTTTTTTGACGATTCCTTTGGCGACCATCAAGTCCTCTGCTTGTTTCAGCACAGCACTGCTATCGCCCGTTTGCAGCAGGTGATAAGCGCGCACATTGCGATACAGCGACACTTTACGCTGAGTCGAGAGAATCGGGGTCAGCGCATAAATCGGCGTGTCGACCCGGTGACGGCTCATCCATAATGCGGTCGAACCGGACTCGGTCAGCGCCACGATGGCCTTGACGCGCAGGTGATGCGCGGTAAACAAGGTACCGTAGGCAATCGACTGGTCGATCCGGGTGAAGCGCACGTTCAGGAAATCGGCGTCGAGCTTGTTGTACTCGCTCTGCTCGGCTTCCACGCAAATGGCAGCCATCATTTCGACGGTTTCGATCGGGTACTTGCCGGACGCGGTCTCGGCCGAGGTCATCACGGCGTCGGTGCCGTCCAGCACGGCGTTGGCCACGTCGGACACTTCGGCGCGGGTCGGCACCGCGTTGACGATCATCGATTCCATCATCTGGGTGGCGGTGATGGCCAGCTTGTTCGATTCGCGCGCCATGCGGATCATGCGCTTCTGCAAGGCCGGCACGGCGGCGTTGCCCACTTCCACCGCCAGGTCGCCGCGGGCGACCATGATGCCGTCGGACGCGTCCAGAATTTCCTGCAACACAGGAATCGCTTCGGCGCGCTCGATCTTGGCGATCATCATCGGCTTGTGGTGGAACGGTTCGCCGGCGATATTGGCCAGCTGGCGCGCCATTTCCATATCGGTCGCGCTTTTCGGGAAGGAAATGGCCAGGTATTCAGCCTGGAAACTCATCGCCGTCTTGATGTCTTCCATGTCCTTGGCCGTCAGGGCCGGCGCGGTCAGGCCGCCACCCTGGCGGTTGATGCCCTTGTTGTTGGACAGTTCGCCGCCGACCTTGGTCACGGTATGGATTTCGCTGCCCACCACGCGTTCGACGACCAGCACGATCAAGCCATCGTTCAACAGCAGCTTGTCGCCCGGACGCACATCCTTGGGCAAGGCTTTGTAGTCGAGGCCGACGCGTTCCTGGTTGCCCATTTCGCCGTTGTCGCCCCATTTCGCGTCAAGGATGAACTTGTCGCCGTTTTCCAGGAAGATCTTGCCTTCTTCAAATTTGCCGACGCGGATCTTGGGGCCCTGCATGTCGGCCATGATCGCCACTTCGCGTCCGCACTCGTTCGCCGCACGGCGCACCAGGGCGGCGCGGTCGATGTGGTCTTGCGCCTTGCCGTGCGAGAAATTGAGACGGACCACGTCGACGCCCGCACGAATCATGCGAACGAGAATATCGAAATCGGTCGATGCCGGTCCGATGGTTGCGACGATCTTGGTACCACGATACATAGCTATCCTTGAGTTGAAGTAAAAGCGCAGCCCTTCGGCTGCGCTAGTGATTACTGGGAGCTGCGTTGCAGCAGGATTTCAACTGCTGGCAGGGTTTTGCCTTCGAGGAACTCCAGGAAGGCGCCGCCACCGGTGGAGATGTAACCGATTTTGTCGGTTATCGCGTATTTCGCAATCGCTGCCAGCGTATCGCCGCCGCCCGCGATGGAAAAGGCCTTGGAGCCGGCGATCGCCAGCGCCAGGGTTTTGGTCCCCTCACCGAATTGATCGAACTCGAACACGCCCACCGGGCCGTTCCAGACGATGGTGCCGGCGGCGGCGATTTGCCCTGCCAGCGTTGCGGCCGTTTTCGGGCCGATATCGAGAATCATGTCGTCGTCGGCCACATCGGCGACGTCTTTGACGGTCG
Source organism: uncultured Oxalobacteraceae bacterium (assembly GCA_946480015.1). The sequence continues at coordinate 52,235 of CAMLIL010000014.1, forward strand.
CCACTGCGGTCGGAGAAAATTCTTTGGCGCATACCACGTCCACCGGAATCGGCACTTGCGCGCCGCGCGCGGCCATCATGTCGATGATGGCCTTGGCCTCGCCCACCAGCTCGGCTTCCACGAGCGACTTGCCGATGTTCAGGCCGACCGCCTTCATGAAGGTATTGGCGATGCCGCCGCCGACGATCAGCTTATCGACCTTGTCGGCCAGCGCTTTCAGGATCGACAGCTTGGAGGAAACCTTGGAGCCGGCCACGATGGCCAGCAGCGGACGCTGCGGTGCACCCAGGGCTTTGCCCAGGGCATCGAGTTCGGCGGCCAGCAAGGGACCGGCGCACACGACGGGCGCGAACTTGGCGATGCCGTGGGTGGTCGCCTCGGCCCGGTGGGCGGTGCCGAAGGCATCGTTGACGTAAATATCGCACAGCTTGGCCATCTTCTGGGCCAGTTCATCGCTGTTTTTCTTTTCACCCTTGTTCACGCGGCAGTTTTCCAGCAGCACGATCTGGCCCGGCTGGAGCTGTTCCAGCCCGGCGCCATCGACCCAGTTCTGCTTCAGTTCGACCGGCTGGCCGAGCAGCTCGGACAGGCGCCTGGCGACCGGCGCCAGGCTGTCCTCGGGCTTGAACTCGCCTTCGGTCGGACGGCCCAGGTGCGACGTGACCATGACGGCCGCGCCGGCCTTGGCGGCGGCGGCAATGGCCGGCACCGAAGCGCGGATGCGCGTGTCTTCGGTGATGTTGCCGGCGTCATCCTGGGGGACGTTCAGGTCGGCGCGGATGAACACGCGTTTGCCTTGCAGCGCATGTTGATCGATCAGGTCTTGCAGACGGGAAAAATTGAGAACAGCGTGCATGGGGTCCATTACTCAAAATGATGAAAGATCGCTATTTTACCGCAAGCCGGACTTGAATTTTGTATTGTCTTGCTCACTGCAGCCCAATCCGCAATACGGTAAAGCACAGCATTCCGACGATAATCATCTCCAGCATATTGCGCCGCAGCATGTAGTAAGCGCTGGCCGCGAGCGCCGCCACCAGCTTGCAATTGGCCGCGTTCAGTTGCACCACCTGGGCGGCGTCCAGCACCAGATCCGGCGCGACGATGGCCGCCAGCGCACAGGCCGGCGCATAGCGCAACATGTCCTGGACCCGCCTGGGGATGGTAATGCGGTGGCCGACCAGCCAGAAGGAACTGCGGGTGGCGGCAGTGGCCACGGCCAGCACGCCGATGGTCAGCCAGACTTCCAGGTCGCTCATGGGCGTTTTCCCTTGCCGAAGAATTTCTGCGCCAGCATGGCGCTGCCCATGCCGGCCACGGTGGCCGCGAGCAGGCCCAGCTTGTAGGGCAAGGCATGCGCCAGCACCGCCACCACGCTCGCCACCACCACCCCGCACAGGGCGGGATGGCCGACCGTCAGTGGAATCATGATGCAAATGTTGGCCAGGGTGCCCGCAAAGCCCAGCCCCCACTGCGCGGGCACGGCCGCCCCCAGGAAGATGCCGGCGATCGAACCGAGCTGCCAGGCGCCCCAGTTTGGATACAGCAATCCCTTGAGATAAGACAGTTTGCCGACGGCCGGCGCCTCGCTGGGAAAGCGTTGCAGGAACATGGCCGTGGTCGTGTCGCCGGTCGTGTAGCCCAGCGCCAGCCTGCTCTTCCAGGAAAGATGGGCGAAATGCGGCGCCAGCAGGGCGGAAAAAATGATGAAGCGCAGGTTGATGACGATCGCCGTGGCGAACACCATCCAGATCGGCGCGCCGGCGGCGATCAGCGGCAGCGACGCCAGCTGGGCCGCTCCGGCAAATACCAGCAGGGTCATGCCCAGCGCCTGGGCCACCGTCAGGCCGCTCTTGACCATGGCGATGCCGACCACCACGCCCCAGGCGCCGATGCCGAACAGGGTCGGGGTGCCGACGCGCAAGCCTTCGCGCCAGACCGCGGGATCTTCGTCGGGAGGCCGTTGCGTCACGGCCGGCGGCGCGGCGAGCTCACTCATGTGGCATTCCTGCCACATAGCTGCGGAGGTGCCGCTGACGGACGCGCGAAACCGGCAATGCGACGACGGTGGGGCATGAAACGCAAGGAAAGTTGAGCGCCAACGCTGTTTTTCATTGGAAACAGTGGCGCACGGCCGTGAATGGTAGAGCGCTATTTTACCGATCATTCCGGCAAGCTGCGCGAATCCGCTAAAATCGTGGTTTTACATTGTTTACTGTGGACGGAGCATCGATGAACCAGAAGAATACGCCAGCGGTCGAACTCGGCGACAAAGACTTGCCAGCCCATTGCCCTAACCCGGCCATGCCGCTGTGGTCGTCGCACCCGCGGGTTTTCCTCGATTTCGGCCATGACGGCCTGGCCAAGTGCCCATACTGCGGCACCGAATACCGCCTCAAGCCCGGCACCGTGCTGTCCCACCATTAAATCGCGCCGGTCGGCACGCGATGGCTGCGACCGGCCATCCACCGTGCCGCCCAGCCGGAGGTTCCCACATGAAACGACGCAAACAGTTGAACGGCAGCGCGGCCGAGGTCGAGACCGCCTTCTACGATGCCCTCAACCGGGGCGATATCGATACCCTAATGCAATTGTGGGCCGATGACGAAGAAATTGTCTGCGTTCACCCAGGCGGCCCGCGCCTGCATGGCCACGCCGCCATCCAGGCGTCGTGGGAAGCCATTTTCGAGCGGGGCGGCTTGCAAATCCGCCCGTCGCAACTGCATGAAACACATAATCTGATGAGTTCCGTGCATTCGGTCATTGAAGGCGTCACCTCCAGCGGTCCCGAACCGGCCCACTTGCTGGCCACCAATGTGTACATCAAGACCCCGCAAGGCTGGCGCATCGTGCTGCGGCACGTGTCGGTGGCGCCGGGGCCGGTACCGGTCAATCCGCTCGCCATGGCCAGCCTGCACTAATTGCCGGCCCCAATGCACCATCGCGCGCCCGCGTGGCTGCCCGGCGGGCATCTGCAAACCATTTATCCGGCCGTGTGCCTGGCCAAGCCGGCGCTGGCCTACCGGCGTGAGCGCTGGAATGCGCCGGACGGCGACTTTATCGACATCGACTTTGTCGACGGCCAGCCCGGTCAGCCGCTGGTGGTGCTGTTTCACGGCCTGGAAGGCTCGTCCGGCAGCCACTATGCGCGCGCCCTGATGGCCGCACTGCGCGCGCGCGGCTGGTCCGGCGCCATTCCGCATTTCCGCGGCTGCTCCGGCCAGGCCAATCTGGCGCCGCGCTTTTACCATTCCGGCGATGCCGCCGAAGTCGACTGGATTTTGCGCCGCCTGCGTGCGCGCGCGCCCGGCAGGCTGTACGCGGCCGGGGTATCGCTGGGCGGCAACGCGCTGTTGCGCTGGCTGGGCGAATTTCAACATCAGGCCGAGCTGGTCGATGCGGCCTGCGCGGTATCGGCGCCGCTCGATCTGGCGGCCGGGGGCGCGGCGCTGTCGTCCGGGTTCAACATGCTCTACACCCGCATGTTCCTGCGCACGCTCAAGCCCAAATGTGTCGCCAAGCTGCGCCAGTTTCCCGGCCTGTTCGACCTGGACGCCCTGCACCGGGCGCGCGACCTGTACGCCTTCGACAACGTGGTCACCGCGCCGCTGCACGGCTACCGCGACACCGATGATTACTGGCACCGCGCCAGCGCCCGCCATGTGCTGGGCGACATCACCGTCCCCACCCTGGTATTGAACGCGCGTAACGATCCCTTCCTGCCGGGCCGCCACCTGCCGTCCACCGCCTCATCGAGCGTGCTGCTCGACTACCCGGCCGAAGGCGGCCACGTCGGCTTTGTGGCCGGCGCGTTCCCCGGCAGCCTGGCCTGGCTGCCCGAGAAAATCCTGCATTTTCTCAGCGGCAGGCGCGCGCCCGCTGCGCCAGACTTGTGCGAAGCTTGACTCCATGGATGACATCGTAAAACAGGCGATGGCCAAATGGCCGAACGTGCCGCACTGCTATGGCTGGCTGGCACTGGACGCACGCGGCAACTGGCGCATGCGCGACGAGCGCGCCCAGCAGCTGCAACTGGCCGGGGACAAACTGAGCCAGCCGGCCCTGGTCGGCTTCATCAACCGCAACTACGCCGCCGACGAGCGCGGCTGCTGGTTTTTCCAGAACGGGCCGCAACGCGTTTATCTGGATCTGGAAGCCGCTCCCTTCATTGCGCGTACCGATCCGGTGCTGGGGCTGGTGCTGCACACGGGCCAGGCGCTGGCACGGCTGAACGCGGCGTGGCTGAGTGAACATGGCGAACTGCTGGTGCAGGCCGATGGCAAGATAGCCCAGGTCGATGACCGCGACGTGGCGCAACTGATGGGCGCGCTGCGCCTGAACGGGGCCACTGCATCCGACGAACAATTGATGGCATGGCTGGACGGTGCTGACGGCCGGCTGAGCCTGCACTACCGCGACGCCGATGTCCCGGTCGAGCGTATCGCCAGCGCCGGCGTCGCTCAGCGTTTCGGCTTCGTACGCACGCCCTCGCCCGCCTAGTTCCTCTTCGATTCCTTCAAGTCTTCGCGGTGGCGGGCCTGCAACTCGCGTTCGCGCGCATCGATGACGGCCATATCGTAAAACGAAGCATCGCCAGCCTTGCGGGCGATATCGAGCTGGTCGATGGCCGCCGGCAAACTGCCGCCCAGCGCATACGACTCGGCCAGCGCGATGTGCTGCAAGGCTTTCTTGCCCTGCGCCGCATAGGTTTTCGCCAGCAGGTCATGCAATTTCGGTTCGCTGCGGTACTGCTGCGCCTGGTCGCGCAGATAGCGCGCCGCCTCGTCATACTTGGCGTTGGCAATCATCGCATCGGCGTACTGGCGCGCAATGCCGCGCGAAAACGGGAACTTATCATGCGCATCGCGCGCTTCGGCCAGCGCCTGCTGCACCACCGACGCCGGCTGGCCCGGCGCCAGCTTGATTTCCAGCGACAGGCTGGCGAACATGCCGGCGCCATCGGAGGCCGCCTGGCCGGTGGAAAACACCGCGCCGTGGGTCGGCTTCATGGTCGAGCGCGCCTTGTCCAGCCACGCCTGGGCAGCCGCCAGATCGCCTTTTTTCAGGGCCAGGTAAGACAGGCCATATTGCGCGCCGGCCTGCTGCTGGCGGCTTTGCTGGGTCAGCTGCGATTCAAGTGCCTGGCGCGCTTCATTGCGTCCCTGCGTGCTCTCGTCCTGCAACACGCGCACCCGCGCGCGCACCAGATGAAATTCCAGGCCATCGATGCGCTGGCGGTAAGGCATTTCGCGGATGCGCGCCTGAATGTCGGCAATGCGCTCGGTGGTGAGCGGATGGCTTTGCAGCCAGGGCGGCACCACGTCGGAATAATTGCGGCTGGCCGACTGCAGGCGCCCGAAAAAGGCCACCATGCCCGAGGTATCGTAGCCGCCCGCGCCCATGATCTGGAAACCGACCCGGTCGGCCTCGCGCTCGGCGTCGCGGCTGAAATTGAGCTGGCGCTGGATGGCCAGGCCCTGGCCGCCCATCATCACGCCCATGGCCGCGTCGCCGCTGGAGCGCGAGGCCAGCGCCGCCAGCACCATGGCCGCCAGCGGAATGAGCACATCCTGCTTTTGCTGGCCGATCATGCGGGCGATGTGACGCTGGGTGACGTGGCCGATCTCGTGCGACAGTACCGAGGCCAGTTCGGACTCGGTCTGGGCCGCCAGCAGCAGCGCCGAATGGACCGCGATAAAGCCGCCCGGCAAGGCGAATGCATTGAGCATGGGATCGCGCACGGCGAAAAAGAAATAGTCGGCATTGGTCTCGCCGCGCGCGCCCGGCGCGGCCGCCACCAGGGCGCTGCCGAAATTGTTCAGGTATTCGAGGATGGGATCGTCATCGAGGTAATCGACGTTGCGGCGCAGATCGCGCATGATCTCCTCGCCCAGCTTGCGTTCCATCACCGGCGACAGGTCGCCGCGGGCGCTGTCGCCCAGGGTAGGCAAGGCGGTATTGCTGGGCGCGCCATGACCGCTGCTGACAGGCAGCGCGCAGGCAAGGGCGGCGGCGGCCGCGCACACGGCGCTACGCAGGCGCGGGATCGAACGGGCGGGGAAAGAAGACGATTTCACGGGTGATATCATACCTCCATCCGCGCGCTTGTCCCATCCGCGGGATGGGACGATACACTTTGTTACCCCTACCAGGCATACCCATGAGCACCGATTCCCAATTTACCCACTTCGACGCCGCCGGCCAGGCCCACATGGTTGACGTTGGCGCCAAGCACGAGACCCATCGCCTGGCGGTGGCCGCCGGCACCATCCGCATGCGCCCGGAAACCCTGGCGCTGGTCGCCGCCGGCAATGCCAAGAAAGGCGACGTGCTCGGAATTGCGCGTATCGCCGCCATCATGGGCGCCAAGCGCACCAGCGACCTGATCCCGCTATGCCATCCGCTGGCGCTGACCAAGGTGGGTGTGGAATTCGAGATCGATGCGGCGGCCAACAGCGTGCATTGCCGCGCTCAGGTGGAAACGGTAGGCAGGACCGGTGTGGAAATGGAGGCGCTCACGGCAGTGCAAGTGGGCCTGCTGACGATTTACGATATGTGCAAGGCGGTCGACCGGGGGATGGTCATGAGTAATGTGCGCGTGCTGGAAAAGCATGGCGGCAAGTCGGGCGACTGGAGTGCCGCGCAAGACCTGACCGACTGATCATTTTGGACGAAAAAAAACCGGACCGAAGTCCGGTTTCTTTATGCTGCCGAGCTATATATTACACGCCTGGGCAAGCCGCATTGCTGTGCTTGGCTTCTGCAGTCGTGGCGCAGGACCAGGAGCCGGCGACACCGTCGCGGGTCCAGGTAACCGTTTTGCCGGCAACACTCGACGGGCCGCCGATGATGGTGCACACCAGGGTGGTGGCACCAGCGACCGCAGCAGTCGAGGTCACGGTGCAGTTCGACGATGGCGTCTTCAGTTTCGACGAGGTCAGCACCACGGCGGCGGTGGCATCAGGGGTCAGGACGATGTCCGTGTCCACGCCGGTTTTGCCGCCAGCGATTTCGCCCACGGCCGCGCCGACCTTGGCTTTGGCAACATAGTCCTGATAAGCCGGAATAGCCACGGCAGCCAGAATGCCGATGATTGCAACGACGATCATCAGTTCGATCAGGGTGAAGCCGCGTTGTGCTTGGTTCTTAATCATTTTCATCGATTTCATGGTGATTCTCCGGTAGAGGTAGGTTGTACGGTGAAGCGTTGGGCTGCCCTTTCCTATCAGCAAACGCCGTGCCAGGTGTCTTTGGGCCTTTTTCATGATCCAACTGTCAAAATTAATGCCAAATTCTGTCAATTCGCTGCATCGGATGTGACAAAATTTGTTTGCGTTGCCAAATTTTGTCGCCCCCAAGGGCTGAATCTGGGCTTGGACTCCGGCCGCCGCTGCGGCCGGACGCAGGGGCGGCGCCATTAAGAAGCAGCGCAGGAGTTTCCGCCCATTTACCCTTGGCCTTGATCGCCTCAGGGGCGTACCTGCCAGTGCAATTGAACGTCGTGGAACCGGATGGCCAGCGGAATCTTCCACGCTCGCCGGCGACATGGCAAAAAAAAACCGGACCGAAGTCCGGTTTTTTCATGCTGCCGAGCTAAACATTACACGCCTGGGCAAGCTGCATTGCTGTGTTTGGCGGCAGCGGTCGTCGCGCAAGCCCAGGAGCCGCTGACACCGTCGCGGGTCCAGGTAACCGTTTTGCCGGCAACACTCGACGGGCCGCCGATGATGGTGCACACCAGGGTGGTGGCACCAGCGACCGCAGCAGTCGAGGTCACGGTGCAGTTCGACGATGGCGTCTTCAGTTTCGACGAGGTCAGCACCACGGCGGCGGTGGCATCAGGGGTCAGGACGATGTCCGTGTCCACGCCGGTTTTGCCGCCAGCGATTTCGCCCACAGCCGCGCCGACCTTGGCTTTGGCAACATAATCCTGGTAGGCCGGGATGGCCACGGCAGCCAGAATGCCGATGATCGCAACGACGATCATCAGTTCGATCAGGGTGAAGCCGCGCTGTGCTTGGTTCTTTATCATTTTCATCGATTTCATGTTCATTCTCCAGTGGGGGGTAATTGTCCGGTGCGGCTTAAGTGTCACGCTTTCCTATAGGCAATTGGCGTGCCACATCGTTTTTCGGCATTTTTGATATCTCGGCAACAAGAAAAGCGCCCGAGTGCGCCAAATTCTGTCCATACAGCGACAAAAATTGTCAGCTCTGACAAAAAATGTCGCCCGGCCTGGCCGCCGCTGCCTGCGGGATCAACAATGCAAAACGCCCCTTGCGGGGCGTTGAAGGTGGTGCAGAGGAATCAGGCGTTAGACGCCGGTACACAAACTGACCGGGCCGACATATTTTTGCGGCGCGCTGGTGCTGCAGGACCATTGCGGATCGTCACCCACCGTGCGCGTCAAGGTCACGCTGCGCCCATTGATGTCGGCCGGGCCGCCGACGATCGTGCACACCATTGTGTTGGCTACCGTCAGCGAACCGGTCACCACGTTATTGCAATGGACCGTGGTGGCGCCCAGGCCAATACTGGTCAAGGTCGGTACCACGCCTTCGTTCAGGTTGACTTCCATCCCGGTTTTCACATGCGACAGTTCGGTGTAAGCGGCGCTCCATTTGCTCTTGCCGACGTAATCCTGGTAGGCCGGAATGGCCACGGCCGCCAGGATGCCGATGATGGCGACGACGATCATCAATTCGATCAATGTGAAACCGCCTTGGCGCGAGGGCTTGCTGAATGCATGGTTCATCGCACTGCTCCTAATGATGTTGTATGCAATAGCTGAGCAAAACGCATGCCACGTCGGCCCCGGCGGCCGTCGCTCTTTACTTTGTGACATCAATCGTTTTGCTGCTAAGCCGAAGCCAAGTGGAACACGATGCTGGTACTGGACAGGTCGATGCGGTCGCCATCGGCCAGCCGGCGCGGCGCGGCTGCCGCCGCGATGCCATTGACCATCGCTGGAAGATGCCCTTCGACATGGTGAATGAAGTAGTCGTTGCCGCGCCGGGTGATCGCCAGCACTTGCTGCCCCGGGCTCCCCAAGGTCGACACCACCTTGGTCAGCATCAGGCGCTTGCCGGCATTCGGTCCGCTGGTCACTTCAATGATGGCGTTCACGGGAGTGGCGGTGGAGTCGGCCACATAGTCGATCGTGAATTTGGCAATGACGATACGGTCGCCATCCTCCAGCAGCCGGCGGGCAATGCGCTGGCCGTTGACGAAAGTGCCATTTTTGCTGTCCAGGTCTTCAAGGAAGATCTCGCGCTGGTCACGATAGAACGCCGCATGCTGGCCGCTGACGGCCGCATGGGCGATCACGATGTCGTTGCCGGGATGGCGGCCCAGGCTGGTGCGCTGCCGGTCCAATTCGATCTCCTGCAGAACTTGCTGGTCACGGGTCACGATGATTTTCGCCACGCTCGGCCTTTCTCGGCAAGGTTTGCCAACAACGACAACGGGGAGCGCATGGCTCCCCGTTTTTATCGGCCAGCCTGGTGCCGGCCTTGAACCATATGCGCTAGCTTACAGCATGGCTTTCAGCAGACGCGCCATTTCGGACGGGTTCTTGGTGGCCTTGATGCCGCAGGCTTCCATGATGTCCAGCTTGGCTTGTGCCGTGTCGGCGCCGCCCGAGATCAGCGCGCCGGCGTGGCCCATGCGCTTGCCTGGAGGCGCGGTCACGCCAGCGATGAAGCACACCACTGGCTTCTTCATGTTTTCCTTGATCCAGTAAGCCGCGTTGGCTTCGTCGGGACCGCCGATTTCGCCGATCATGATGACCGCGTCGGTATCCGGATCGTCGTTGAACATCTTCATCACGTCGATGTGCTTCAGACCGTTGATCGGGTCGCCGCCGATGCCCACTGCCGACGACTGGCCCAGACCCAGGGCGGTCAGCTGGCCGACCGCTTCATAGGTCAGGGTGCCCGAGCGCGATACCACGCCGATGCGGCCCTTGCGGTGGATGTGACCTGGCATGATGCCGATCTTGATTTCGTCCGGGGTGATCAGGCCTGGGCAGTTCGGGCCCAGCAGCAGGGTCTTGGAACCGGCCTTGGCCATGCGGTCCTTGAGCGCCATCATGTCGCGCACTGGAATGCCTTCGGTGATGCAGATCGCCAGGTCCATCTCGGCTTCGACGGCTTCCCAGATCGCGGCGGCAGCGCCTGCTGGCGGCACGTAGATCACCGACACGTTCGCGCCGGTTTCTTTTTTCGCTTCGGTGACGTTGGCGAAAATAGGAATGCCTTCGAAATCTTCACCGGCTTTCTTCGGGTTCACGCCGGCGACGAAGCATTCCTTGCCGTTCGCGTAGTCGCGGCACATGCGGGTGTGGAATTGACCGGTCTTGCCGGTAATACCTTGGGTGACTACTTTGGTGTCTTTATTGATGAGAATCGACATGTTATTTCCTTCGAATTAGGCTTTACCAGCAGCGGCGGCAACCACGGCCTTGGCTGCGTCTTCCATCGTATCGGCGGCGATGATCGGCAGGCCGGAATCGGCCAGCATTTTCTTGCCGATGTCTTCGTTGGTGCCCTTCATGCGCACCACCAGCGGTACGTTCAGGGAAACGGCCTTCGATGCGGTGATCACGCCTTCGGCGATCACGTCGCAGCGCATGATGCCGCCGAAGATGTTGACCAGGATGGCTTTCAGGCCTGGGTTCTTCAGCATGATCTTGAACGCTTCGGTCACTTTTTCAGCCGTTGCGCCGCCGCCCACGTCGAGGAAGTTGGCAGGCTCGCCGCCGAACAGCTTGATGGTGTCCATGGTGGCCATGGCCAGGCCGGCGCCGTTCACCAGGCAGCCGATGTTGCCGTCGAGCGAAATGTAAGCCAGATCGAATTTCGACGCTTCGATTTCGGCTGGATCTTCTTCGTCCAGGTCGCGGTAAGCGACGATTTCAGGCTGGCGATACAGCGCGTTGGAGTCGAAGTTGAACTTGGCGTCCAGTGCGATGACCTTGCCCGAACCGGTCAGGATCAGCGGGTTGATTTCGGCCAGCGAAGCGTCGGTTTCCCAGTAGGCTTTGTACAGGCCTTGCAGCTGCACGCGGGCGTCGGCCAGCGATGCGGCAGGCACGCCGATCTTGGTCGAGATCTCGTCGGCTTCGGCGTCGGTCAGGCCGACCGATGGATCGATCGCGATCTGGTGAATTTTTTCAGGGTTCGAATGTGCCACTTCTTCGATGTCCATGCCGCCTTCCGACGAGGCCATCAGGACCACGCGCTGGCTGACACGGTCGGTGACCATCGACACATACAGTTCCTTCTTGATGTCGGCGCCTTCTTCGATCAGCAGGCGATTGACTTTCTGGCCTTCCGGACCGGTCTGATGCGTGATCAGCTGCATGCCCAGGATTTGCGAGGCGTATTCTTTGACCTGCTCGAGCGACTTGGCTACTTTCACGCCGCCGCCTTTACCGCGGCCGCCTGCATGGATCTGTGCCTTGACTACCCAGACTGGACCGCCCAGCGTTTCGGCCGCTTTGACAGCCTCTTCAACGGACAGGCACGGAATGCCGCGCGGTACCGTCACTCCGAATTTTCGGAGGATCTCTTTGCCTTGATACTCATGGATTTTCATGCTGGCTTCCCTTCTTCTTACTAATATTTAATACGGTTGAAATTGCGGATGGGGGTAGTACGTGCTGCTAAAAGTAATATCGAAACCTTCCCGCTAGCGGCGATAGGCGTTGTGGCGGAAATCTTTGTCAGGCAGGGCTATGGCGCGGGGACACACCTGAACATCGGCAATGCGCACGTCGCGGTCCCATACACCAGCGTCGGGCGCGTTCGCATCGATCTGGTAACTGCGCGGTTGCCGCAATGCGCAAGGGACGGAAGAAGACAGGGGCATAAAAAACCAATGCCGGCAATGCGGCAGTAAAAAGGTTGCAGCCGGTGTGCCTGGTGCACGTTGTCGCAGCTTCTACGACAACAACCGCTCATGCGGCGCTGCTTTAACCCCAAAAGTTTAGCACAGCCTTTGCCGCTGTTGAGACCTCGGGATGCCATTTTGCCTGCATAAACAGAAATTTCATCATTTGATGCCGAAAAAACATCAGTCGAGAGCCCATGAATATCTCGCAGCGCACCATTTTTGGGCATTTTTGCGCGAGAGTATGGCAAGATCGGCAATATTGAACCAACGCCCGGGCAACGTCGGCCAAAAACCAGGCGGGCGGCTATTCGTCGTCGGCATCGCGGCCTCGCATGGCCGCCCGGATCGCGCGCTGGGAAAACCCGCGCTGCATGAGAAAGCGCATCTGCTTGCTGCGCTCGGCCGCATCGATGGCCACTGTGCCGAACTTGCGCTGCCACACCTCGACGGCGCGCGCCGCCTCGCTGTCGTTCAGGCCGGATTTGAGTTCTTGCAGGGCCTCGCCTTCGATGCCGTGGCTTTGCAGTTCGGCCATGATGCGGCTGTTACCGAAGCGCGCGGCACGACGGTGCACCAGCGATTCGGAAAAGCGCTCTTGGGATAAGCACTTGTTTTGCTCGAGGAAATCGAGCAGGGCGTCGAGGTCGTCGCCCTCTTGCGCATAGCGGGACAGCTTGCGGCCCAGCTCCAGCCGGCTGTGCTCGCGGATCGACAGATAGCGCAGCGCGCGCGCTTTCAGACTGAGAGGCTGTTTCAAAAAGCTATGTCACCGTCAGGTGTGGAAGTCAGGTGTGGAATATTTTTGTCAGCTTCAAATAAGTCATTCCCGCGCAGGCGGGAACGACCAATCTGAGGCAGCTGGTAACTTATAAGGTGGTCCACCGGGCGGCATGAGCGCCCGGCCGGCGCCGCCGCCTATTCCGAAACGGCCTTCAGCTTGGCCACCTTGGCAGGCTGCTCCTCCTCGCCAGCCGCAGGCGGCAGTTCGCGCACGCCCAGGGCCACGCGAACCTTGTTTTCGATTTCGCGCGCCAGCGCCGGACGCTCCTTGAGGAACAGGCGGGCGTTGTCCTTGCCCTGGCCAATGCGCTCGCCGTTGTAGCTGTACCAGGAACCGGATTTTTCCACCACCTTGTTGTCGGCGCCCAGGTCGAGGATCTCGCCTTCGCGCGACGTGCCTTCTCCATACAGGATGTCGAAGTGGGCTTCCTTGAACGGCGGAGCGATCTTGTTCTTGACGACCTTGACCTTGGTTTCGTTACCGATCACCTCGTCGCCGGACTTGATCGAGCCGGTGCGGCGGATGTCCAGGCGCACGGAAGCGTAGAACTTGAGCGCGTTGCCGCCGGTGGTGGTTTCCGGGCTGCCGAACATGACGCCGATCTTCATGCGGATCTGGTTGATGAAGATAACCAGGGTGTTGGTGCGGTTGATCGAGCCGGTCAGCTTGCGCAGCGCTTGCGACATCAGGCGCGCCTGCAGGCCCGGCAGCGAATCGCCCATGTCGCCTTCGATCTCGGCGCGCGGCGTGAGCGCGGCCACCGAGTCGATCACGACCAGGTCGACCGAGCCCGAGCGCACCAGCGCGTCGGTGATTTCCAGCGCCTGCTCGCCCGTGTCCGGCTGCGAAATGAGCAGTTCCGACAGGTTGATGCCAAGCTTTTGTGCGTAGGTGACGTCGAGCGCGTGCTCGGCGTCGATGAAGGCGCAGGTGCCGCCCAGCTTTTGCATCTGGGCGATGGTTTGCAGGGTCAGGGTGGTCTTGCCCGACGATTCGGGACCGTAGATTTCGACGATGCGCCCGCGCGGCAAGCCGCCCACGCCCAGCGCGATGTCCAGGCCCAGCGAACCGGTCGAGACGGTTTGCACTTCCTCTACCGGCGCATTGGCGTCCATGCGCATGACAGAGCCTTTGCCGAACTGCTTTTCGATCTGCGCCAGGGCGGCGGCCAGCGCCTTGCCCTTCTCGCCGGCATTCATAACGTTTTTCTTGTCATCCATAGTGTGTTCTCTGTCCTGGTAAAGGGCGGTTTGACGTCAACAGTCGGTACTGTATAAAAAAACAGTAGTCTTTGCAAGCGGAATTCAAAAAACTTCCCTCGTGAGGGATAAATGAAACACAATAGGCTTTATTCGCCCCCCACTTCCACCATGCGCATTTTACTAGCCGAAGATGATAGCGTGCTCGCCGACGGCCTGACGCGCTCCTTGCGTCAGTCGGGCTATGCCACCGATTGTGTCAGGAACGGCCAGGAGGCCGATACCGCCCTGTCGACCCAGGAGTTCGACCTGCTGATCCTCGACCTGGGCCTGCCCCGGCTGTCGGGCCTGGAAGTGCTGCGCCGCCTGCGCGCGCGCGCGTCCCTGCTGCCGGTGCTGATCCTGACGGCGGCCGATTCGATCGAACAGCGCGTCAACGGCCTCGACCTGGGCGCCGACGATTACATGGCCAAGCCGTTCGCCCTGTCCGAACTGGAGGCGCGCGTGCGCGCCCTGACCCGGCGCGGCGCCGGCGGCGGGCCGGCGGTGGTGCGCCACGGCCCGCTGGTGTACGACCAGGTCGGGCGCAGCGCGTACATCAATAACCAGATGCTCGACCTGTCGGCGCGCGAGCTGGGCCTGCTGGAAATCCTGCTGGCGCGCAGCGGCCGCCTGGTCTCCAAGGAGCAGCTGGTCGACCACCTGTGCGAGTGGGGCGAGGAAGTGTCCAACAATGCCATCGAGGTGTATGTGCACCGCCTGCGCAAGAAGATCGAGGTGGGCGGGGTGCGCATCGCCACCGTGCGCGGCCTGGGCTATTGCCTGGAAAAATTCAGCGGTGCCCCTGACGCCCCCGAGCACTAGCCGTGAACGAGCTCGATGCCGGCCTGGCGCAGCCGGAACCGCTGCTGTACGAGCCGCCCAAGGCCGAGCCGGACGAAAACATCCAGCATTCGCTGTTCGGCGAGATCCTCGACTGGATGCTGGCGCCGCTGCTGCTGCTCTGGCCGATGAGTATCGCCATCACCTACCTGGTGGCCAAGTCGATCGCCAACCAGCCGTTCGACCATGCGCTCGAAGACAGCGTGACGGTGCTGGCTCAGCAGGTCAAGGAAGTGGACGGCCGCGTGGTCTCGCGCCTGCCCGGACCGGCCCGCGACGTGCTGCGCGCCGACGATGTCGACAGCGTGTATATCCAGATCGTCGGGCCGCACCGGGAAATCGTCGATGGCGACCGCGACCTGCCGCTGCCGCAGGATGAAGACCGCTACCGGCGCGGCACGGTGCATTTCCGTAACGAGACCGTGCACGGCACGCCGGTGCGGGTGGCCTTCACCTATGTCAACCTGCACCCGCTGGCCGCGCGCGGCGAGGAACCCTACGCGGCCCTGGTGCAGGTGGCCGAAACGCTGGAAAAGCGCGCCCTGCTGGCCAACGAAATCATCAAGGGCGTGATCCTGCCCCAGTTCATCATCCTGCCGATCGTGCTGGCGCTGGTGTGGTTCGCGCTGGCGCGCGGCCTGTCGCCGCTGGCCCAGCTGCAGGAGCGCATCCGCGCGCGCCGCCCGGACGACCTGTCGCCGATCGATTCGCGCCAGGTGCCCGAAGAGATTTCGCCGCTGGTCGGCTCGCTCAACGACATGCTCGAACGCCTGTCGCAAACCATCGAAATGCAAAAGCGCTTCATCGCCGACGCCGCGCACCAGATGAAAACCCCGCTGGCGGGCATGCGCATGCAGTCCGAACTGGCGCTGCGCCAGATCGATCCGGGCGAAATCCACCGCTCGCTCGAACAGCTGGCCAAGAGCAGCGAGTCGGCCACCCGCCTGGTCAACCAGCTGCTGGCGCTGGCCCGTGCGGAAAACCAGCCGCATACCGGCGGCGCCTTCGAAGCGCTCGACCTGGCCGCGCTGGCGCGCGCCACCGTACAGGACTGGGTGCAGGCCTCGTTCGCGCACCGCATCGACCTGGGCTTCGAACAGCCCGACGCGCCGGTCGGCATCAGCGGCAATCCGGTGATGCTGCGCGAAATGCTGTCGAACCTGATCGACAATGCGCTGCGCTACACGCCGGCCGGCGGCAGCGTCACGGTGCGGGTGCGCGACGACGGCGGCGCCGCCCTGCTGGAAGTGGAAGACACCGGGCCGGGCATCGCTGCGAGCGAACGGACCCACGTCTTCGAGCGCTTTTACCGCATCCTCGGCAACAGCGCGCCGGGCAGCGGCCTGGGGCTGGCCATCGTGCGCGAGATCGCCCAGCAGCACGGCGCCGAAGTCGACGTATTCAACAACCCGCGCAGCGACGCGCGCAAGGCCCCCGGCTGCCTGTTCCGGGTCAGCTTTCCGCCGCCCGCGCCACCGATGGACGAATTGCTGTCATGACCGATTTACCCGCCGGCGCCGTGGGCGCCCTGATCGCCGCGCGCGCGGCCCACTGGCGCCGCGCGCGCGCCATCACCCTGCTGCTGCTGCTGGCCTGGCTGGCCACCACCTTCTGCACGGTGTTTTTCGCGCGCCAGCTGGCCCACCTGAGCCTGTTCGGCTGGCCGCTGTCGTTCTACCTGGCCGCGCAGGGCGCCTGCCTGATCTACCTGCTCATCATCGGCCTGTATGCGCGCTGGATCAGCCGCCTGGACCGCCAGTTCGCGCGCCGCATCGCGCACGCCGGCCGGGTGGGTGCATGACGCCGGCCCAGCGCTTCTTCCGCCGCCTCAGCCGCTTCTACCTGTGGTTCACGGCCTGCTTCGCCGCCTTCCTGATGGCGCTGGCCGTGCTGGAAAAGGAAGGCATGCCGCGCCAGTGGATCGGCTATATGTTCATGTTCGCCACCATCGTGCTGTACGCCGGCATCGGGGTGCTCAGCCGCACCTCCAACGTGTCCGAGTACTATGTGGCGGGGCGGCGCGTGCCGGCCCTGTTCAACGGCATGGCCACCGCGGCCGACTGGATCTCGGCGGCCAGCTTCATCAGCCTGACCGGCAGCCTGTACCTGCGCGGCTTCGACGGCCTGGCCTATATCATGGGCTGGACCGGCGGCTACTGCCTGGTGGCGCTGCTGATCGCGCCCTACCTGCGCCGCTTCGCCCAGTACACCATCCCGGACTTTCTGGCGGCGCGCTACGGCGGCGGCGCCGGCGAACGCGGCGCCCCGGTGCGCCTGATGGCGGTGTGCGCCACCATCATCGTCTCGTTCACCTACGTGGTGGCGCAGATCTACGCGGTCGGCCTGATCGCCTCGCGCTTTACCGGGGTCGATTTCTCGGTCGGGATTTTCCTCGGCCTGGCCAGCATCCTGGTGTGCTCCTTCCTGGGCGGCATGCGCGCCATCACCTGGACCCAGGTGGCCCAGTACATCATCATCCTGGTGGCTTTCCTGATCCCGACCATGTGGCTGTCGGTCAAGCATGCCGACAATCCGCTGCCGCAGGTGGCCTACGGCTCGGTGCTGCCCAAGCTGGCCAAGCGCGAAGTGCAGCTCGAACACGATCCGCGCGAACAGCAGGTGCGCGCCATCTTCCGCCAGCGCGCCGACGACTACGCCGCGCGCCTGGCCAGCCTGCCGGCCTCGTGGGACCAGGGCCGCCTGGCGGTGCAGCGCAATCTCGACGCGGCGCGCATGCGCAATGCGCCGCTGGGCGAGCTGCGCGCGGCCGAACGCGCGCTGGTGGCCTATCCCAAAAGCGCCGAGGAAGCCGCGCGCCTGTGGAACGCGGGCCGCAGCGCCAACCTGGCGCGCGCCGACCTGCCCGAACCGCACGCCACGCCCTTCCCCGGCGCCAGCGCCGCGCAGTCGGACGCGCGCCGCAACAACTTCCTGGCGCTGGTGTTCTGCCTGATGCTGGGCACGGCGGCCCTGCCGCATATCCTGATGCGCGCCTACACCACCCCCAGCGTCGACGAGACCCGCGTGTCGGTGTTCTGGACCCTGTTCTTCGTTCTGCTCATTTACCTGACCATTCCGGCGCTGGCGGTGCTGGTCAAGTACGACATCTACACCCACCTGGTCGGCAGCAGCTTTTCCGACCTGCCCACCTGGATCTCCTACTGGACCAACGTCGACAAGCTCAACCCGCTCATCAGCATCACCGACATCAACCGCGACGGCATCGTGCAGCTGGCCGAAATCGCCATCGACGGCGACGTGCTGGTGCTGGCCACGCCCGAAATCGGCGGCCTGCCCTACGTGATTTCCGGCCTGGTGGCCGCCGGCGGGCTGGCCGCGGCGCTGTCGACCGCCGACGGCCTGCTGCTGGCCATTTCCAACGCGCTCTCGCACGACATCTATTACAAGGTGGTCGACCCGGGCGCCTCGACCCAGAAGCGGGTCACCATTTCCAAGCTGCTGCTGCTGGCGGTGGCCTTCATCGCCGCCTACGCCGCCTCGCAAAAGCCGGCCGACATCCTGTCGCTGGTGGGGGCGGCCTTTTCGCTGGCCGGCTCGACCCTGTTCCCGGCCCTGGTGATGGGGGTGTTCTGGAAACGCGCCAACCACGCCGGCGCGCTGGCGGGCATGGTCGCCGGCTTCCTGGTATGCGTGTTCTACATGTTCCACAGCACGCCCATCCTGGGGGGCAGCGCGGCCGGCCAGTGGTTCGGCATCGCGCCGATTTCCGCCGGCGTGTTCGGCGTGCCGGCCGGCATGCTGGTGCTGGTGGTGGTCAGCCTGTTCACTGCCGCCCCGCCCGGCAGCAGCGGCGGCCTGGTCGACCATATTCGCTCACCGGAATAATGCTGGCGCGAGATTTAATACATCGATAAGATTGACTCTATCCTAATACCCCGGGTCTTTCCCAATGTTGCGATCCCTTGCCGCCCCGTTCGGCCGTGCCTGCCTGCTTGCCTGCGCCCTGCTGACTTTGCCCCCCGTTCTGGCCGCGCCAGTACCGGTCGAAGACTTCTTCGCCAACGACACCTACACCAGTGCGCGCCTGTCGCCCGACGGGCGCACCCTGGCAATGCTGGTCAATGGCCCGAATGGCTACGACCGCCTGGGGGTGGTCAACCTGGCCGACAACAGCATGCGCATCGTGGGCGCATTTGCCGACGCCGATGTCTGGCATTTCCAGTGGGTCAACAACGACCGGCTGGTCTACGACTCGCGCAACAAGAAGGAATCGGCGGCCGAACAGCGCTATTTCGCGCCCGGCCTGTTTGCCGTCAATCGCGACGGCAGCAGCCAGCGGCAGCTGGCGGAGGTCCAGAGCCACAAAGTCCGCACCGCCAGCGCCCCGCGCAACTTGTTGCCCTTCAACACCTTCTTGCTGAACCAGCAGGGCGCGCAGAATTCGAATTTCATTTATGTGGCCGCGCCGGAAGTGGATGCGCCCGACGACTACCGCTCGGTCGACCTGCTGCGCCTGGACACCATGACCGGGCGCACCACCGCCGTCCAGCGGCCCGGGAACACCCGAAGCTGGTGGCTCGATGCCGAGGGCGAACCACGGCTGGCCAGCGTCATGGACGGCCACACCAGATCCATGCACTACCGCGATCCGGCCAGCGGGCAGTGGCGCAAGCTGACCGCCTTCGACGCCTACGTGGGCGGGGCCGGCTACTTCATCCCGCTCGGTTTCAGCCCGCAGGGCAAGCTCTATGTCGTCACCGACAAGGGCATCGACAAAATGGCGCTATTCGCCTACGACCTGGAAAAGAACAAGCTCGACAGCAGCCCTTTGCTGCGCCTGGAGGATTACGACTTCAGCGGTGCGCTGGTGGCCAACGACAAGCAGTTGCTGGGCGTGCGCTACGTGGCCGACGCCGCCGCAACCGCCTGGTTCGACGAGCACATGAAGCAGGTCCAGGCGGATGTGGATGCGGCCCTGCCCGGCCTGGTCAACCTGATCGACGTGGCGCCGCGCGCCGAGACGCCATGGGTGATCGTCAACAGCTATTCCGACCGCCAGCCGCGCGTGCTGCGCCTGTACAACACCGACACCAGGCAGTTCAAGAAGATCGGCGATACCCAGCCACGCATCGTGGCATCGCAGATGGCGGCGCTGGACCTGGTGAAGGTCAAGGCGCGCGACGGCCTGACGATTCCCGCCTGGCTGACCGTGCCCAACGGCAGCAAGGGCAAGCTGCTGCCGCTGGTGGTGCTGGTGCATGGCGGCCCTTACGTACGCGGCGCCGACTGGCGCTGGCGCAGTGCGCCGCAATTTCTCGCCTCGCGCGGCTATGCCGTGATCGAACCGGAATATCGTGGCAGCAGGGGCTATGGGTCCAAGCATTACCATGCCGGCTGGAAGCAATGGGGCCTGGCCATGCAGGACGATATCGCCGACGCGGCGCGCTGGGCCATCGCCCAGGGCATCGCCGACCCCAAGCGCATCTGCATCGCCGGCGCCAGCTATGGCGGCTATGCCACCCTGATGGGCCTGATCCGCGACCCTGAGCTGTACAAATGCGGCATCGACTGGGTCGGCGTGACCGACATCGACCTGCTCTACACCGGCCACTGGACCGCCAACTCGGATCTGCCGGAACTGTACAAGCAGCACGGCATGCCCACCCTGGTCGGCGACCAGGTCAAGGATGCGGCCCAGCTGGAAGCGACTTCGCCGCTCAAGCAGGCCGCACGCATCACCCAGCCGCTGCTGCTGGCCTACGGCGGGGTCGATTTGCGCGTGCCGGTCTACCACGGGCGCAAGTTCTACGACGCCGTCAAGAAGACCAACCAGGATGTGGAATGGGTGCTCTACGAAGACGAAGGGCATGGCTGGCGGCAGGAAAAAACCAACGTCGACTTCTGGACGCGCGTGGAAAAATTCTTGAACCGGAATATCGGCACGCCGTAAGCGCCACGCTTTCGGGTTAAGCTAAGCGCTTTCCACACCGGTCAGGAGAAGCGTATGTCGTCGGGAAAAATTCTTGTCGCTCAAGGCGGCGGTCCAACCGCTGTCATCAACCAGTCGCTGGTGGGGGTCGTGCTCGAAGCGCGCCGCCACAGCAGCGTCACCCGCGTGTACGGCGCGCTGCACGGCGTACGCGGCATCGTCAACGAAGACTTTGTCGACCTGACCCAGGAGACCAGCCACAATCTGGAACTGGTGGCCGCGACGCCCTCCTCGGCGCTGGGCTCGACCCGCGACAAGCCCGACATCGCCTATTGCCAGCAGATTTTCGAGGTGCTGCGCGCGCACGAGATCGAGCACTTCTTTTACATCGGCGGCAACGATTCCTCCGACACCGTGCGCATCGTCAGCCTCGAAGCGCAAAAGGCCGGCTACCCGCTGCGCTGCATCCACATCCCCAAGACCATCGACAACGACCTGGTCGGCAACGACCACACCCCCGGCTTTCCCTCGGCGGCGCGGTTCGTGGCCCAGGCCTTCGCCGGTGCCAACCTCGACAATGCATCGCTGCCCGGCGTCTACGTCGGGGTGGTGATGGGCCGCCACGCCGGCTTCCTGACGGCGGCCGCGGCGCTGGCCAAGAAATTCCCCGACGATGGCCCGCACCTGGTCTATCTGCCCGAGCGCACCTTCGTGCTCGAGCAGTTCCTGGCCGACGTCAAAGCCACCCATGAACGCTACGGGCGCTGCGTGGTTGCGGTATCGGAAGGCATCCACGACGCCTCGGGCGAAGCCATCGCCAGCCTGCTGGCCAAGGAAGTCGAGCGCGACGCGCACGGCAATGTCCAGCTGTCGGGCACCGGCGCCCTGGCCGACCTGCTATGCGACGAAATCAAGTCCAAGCTGGGCATCAAGCGCGTGCGCGGCGATACCTTCGGCTACCTGCAGCGCTCCTTTATCGGCTGCGTGTCCGACGTCGACCAGCGCGAGGCGCGCGAAGTGGGCGAGAAAGCCGTGCAGTACGCCATGTGGGGCAAGCGCGACGGCTCGGTGGCGATCCGCCGCAGCGGCGACTACGCGGTCGAATATGCCTTGGTGCCGCTGGAAAATGTGGCCGGCAAGACGCGCGTGATGGAAGACGAATTCATCAGCGCCAATGGTACCGATGTCACCGACGCTTTCCGCCGCTACCTGCGTCCGCTGCTCGGTGCCGGCATGCCGGACGCCCACCGTCTCCGCCCTGCAACGGTGGCAAAAATATTAAAAAAATAACGAGTCTCCGGTGTTAGGATGGCAACGCTGTAATTTTGCCAAGACATCTTTTTTCCGGAGACCCATGAATATTCGACTTCAACCGGCGCTGCCCTGGCGGCACGCCGGCGGCGGCATCATCGCACTTGCCTTGCTGGCAGGCTGCGGCGCAGACCACGGCAGCACCGATACCGCGAGCGCAATCGCCAGCAATGCATCGACCCTGCAGCAACCCAAGTACGCGGCCGACATCCGCCGCACCGCCCACGGCATTGCCCACATCAAGGCCAGCGATGAAGGAAGTCTGGGCTACGGCGTCGGCTACGCCTACGCGCAAGACAACTTCTGCCTGCTGGCCGACGAATTCGTCACCGTCAACGGCGAGCGCTCCAAATATTTCGGCGCCGGCGCGAGCGGCCCCAATCCCGCGCTGGTCAATCTGCAGACCGACTATTTTTATAAGCTGATCAACGATCCCGCCGCGGTCGCCAATGCCTGGCAACAGCAGAGCGCCACCATGCGCGCGCTGATCGAAGGCTACGCCGCCGGCTACAACCGCTATCTGGAGCAGACCGGCGGTGACAGGCTGGCCCAGGCTTGCCGCAATGCCGCCTGGGTGCGCCCGATCACCAGCGCCGACATGATCAGGCTGTACCGCCGCTACGCGGCCGAAGGCGGCGCCGGCCAGTTCATCGCATCCATCGTTGGCGCCGCGCCGCCGGGTGTGGCGCCCGCCGCGCTGGCCCCGCCCGCCGCCAAGGTCAACCCGTTCACGCCGGAATACTGGAAGGAAATGCACGCGCAAACCGGCAGCAATGCCGTGGCGCTTGGCCGCGACGGCAGCGCCAACGGCCAGGGTTTGTTGCTGAGCAATCCGCACTTTCCATGGCAGGGCGCGCTGCGCTTCTACCAGTTGCACCTGACCATACCCGGCAAGCTCGATGTGATGGGCGCCTCGCTGGCCGGCATCCCGCTGGTCAACATCGGCTTCAATAACGCACTGGCGTGGGGCCACACGGTCAACACCTCGGCCCACTTCACGGCCCACCTGCTGCTGCTCGATCCGGCCAACCCGACCCGCTATCTGTACGACGGCCAGGTGCGCAGCATGGACAAGCGCACCGTCAGCATCGACGTCAAGGCGGCCGATGGCAGCGTCGTCCAGCAAAGCCGCGACTTCTACAGCACGCCCATGGGCATGCTGGGCGTGGTGCCGGGCCAGCTCGACTGGAACGCGGCCACGGCCTACACCATCCATGACGCCAACCTGGACAATCACCGCATGCTGGAACAGTGGTATGGCATGAACCGCTCGCGTTCGCTGGCCGAGTTCAAATACTCGGTCGAGAAGACGGTCGGCCTGCCGTGGGTCAACACGATCGCGGCCGACACGGCCGGCAATGCGCTGTACATGGATGTCACGGTGGTGCCGCACGTGTCCAAGCTCAAGCAGGCCCTGTGCGTGCCCGCACCGTTCCAGCCCCTGGCCGCGCAAGGCTTGTTCGTGCTGAACGGCGCCCTCAGCGCCTGCCAGTGGGGCACTGACGCGGGCGCGCCGCAGCGCGGCATTTTCGCCGGCAGCAGCCTGCCGCGCCTGGTGCGCAGCGATTACGTGCAAAACTCCAACGACAGCGCCTGGCTGTCCAATCCGGCCGCGCCGCTGCGGGGCTTTCCCGACATCGTCAGCCGCGAAGGCTATGAGCAGAGCGGGCGCACCCGCATGGGCATCAGCCAGATCCAGAAGCAGCTGGCCGCCAGGCGCATGACGATGGCCCAGCTTCAGACGCTGACGCTAAGCAACCGCGTGTATTACGCCGACCAGATGATGGACGATCTGCTTGGCGTGTGCGCCGGCGACACCAGCGCGGCCTGCGCCAAGCTGGCCCAATGGGACCGCAGCGCCAACCTCGACGCCAACATCGGCTACGCCTATTTCACCAATGTGTTCGACCGCGTGCGCAGCGTGCCGGGCCTGTGGACCGTGCCGTTCAACCCGTTCGACCCGGTCAACACGCCGCGCGGGCTCAATATGCTCAACCCGCTGGTCAATCAGGCCGTGCGCGAAGCCTTCGCCGCCTCGATCACCGATGCCGCGGCGCAGGGATGGCAACTCGATACGCTGTGGGGACAGTTGCAGGGCGTGACGCGCAATGGCGGCCGCATCGCCATCCACGGCGGCGCTGACCGGTTCGGCGTCTACAATGCCATCGACAGCGTGCCGATCGGCGGCGGCCTGCGCGAAGTGGTGATGGGGAGCAGCTATATACAGACGGTGGGCTTCGACAGGAATGGGCCGCGCGCCCAGGCGGTGCTGAGCTATTCGCAGTCGACCGATCCGGCGTCGCCCTATTACAGCGACCAGACCGAGCTGTTCTCGCGCAAGACTTGGGTGAGCCTGCCGTTCACCGACGCCGAGATCGCGGCCGATCCGGCGCTCCAGCGCATGACCATCTCCGGCAAATAACTGCCGTCGTCCCCGCGCATGCGGGGACTTATGCTGAGCTTGCCAAGCATGGGTCCCCGCGTGCGCGGGGACGGCCGATGAATTACTCGACGATGGTCTGGTGCTCGTCGCCCACACGCGCACGGATGGTGCCGATGCGCGCGACGGTTTCGCCGGCGGCCTGCAGCTGGGCGAAGGCGGCGTCGGCGTTGTCGGCCGAGACGATCACGATCATGCCGATACCGCAGTTGAACACGCGGTGCATTTCAGCATCGGCCACGCCGCCATGCTGCTGCAGCCAGGTGAACAGCGGCGGCATGCTCCAGGCCTTGGAATCGAGCACGGCCGTCAGGTTCGGCTGCAGCACGCGCGGCACGTTTTCGACCAGGCCGCCACCGGTGATGTGCACCAGGCCCTTGACTTCCATCGAGGCCATCAGCGCCAGCAGCGGCTTGACGTAAATACGGGTCGGCGCCATCAGCACGTCGGCCAGCTTGCGGCCGTGGAAGTCGGCGTTCA
>CAMLIL010000015.1 GCA_946480015.1 uncultured Oxalobacteraceae bacterium
TCGGCGTCACCGCCGAGTACCTGAACTCGGCCGACCAGATCCAGATCAAGATGGCCCAGGGCGCCAAGCCTGGCGAAGGCGGCCAGCTGCCAGGCCACAAGGTATCGGAATACATCGCTTCGCTGCGCTTCTCGGTGCCGGGCGTGGGTCTGATTTCGCCACCGCCGCACCACGACATCTACTCGATCGAAGATCTGGCCCAGCTGATCCACGACCTGAAGAACGCCAATCCGCGCGCCTCGATCTCGGTCAAGCTGGTGTCGGAAGTCGGTATCGGTACCGTGGCTGCCGGTGTCACCAAGGCCAAGGCCGACCACGTGGTGGTGGCCGGTACCGACGGTGGTACCGGTGCCTCGCCGCTGTCGTCGGTCAAGCACGCCGGTACCCCTTGGGAACTGGGCCTGGCTGAAACCCAGCAAACCCTGGTCCTGAACGGTCTGCGCAGCCGTATCCGCGTGCAGGCCGACGGCCAGATGAAAACCGGCCGCGACGTCGTCATCGCCGCCATGCTGGGCGCCGACGAGATCGGTTTCGCGACCGCGCCGCTGGTCGTGGAAGGCTGCATCATGATGCGCAAGTGCCATCTGAACACCTGCCCGGTCGGCGTGGCCACGCAAGATCCTGTCCTGCGCGCCAAGTTCTCGGGCAAGCCTGAGTACGTCGTCAACTACTTCTTCTTCGTCGCCGAAGAAGCGCGCCAGCTGATGGCGCAGCTGGGCATCCGCAGCTACGACGAGCTGATCGGCCGCGCCGACCTGCTCGACAAGTCGAAGGCGATCGCCCACTGGAAAGCCCAGGGCCTGGACTTCTCGAACATTTTCTATCAGCCGAAGGTCGACACCCAGCTGGCCCTGTACCACAACGAGTTCCAGGAACACGGCCTGGAAAACGCGCTCGATCACAAGCTGATCGCGCAAGCCAAGGCCGCGCTGGAAAAAGGCGAGCGCGTCTCGTTCATCTCGCCGGTGAAAAACCTCAACCGCACCGTCGGCACCATGCTGTCGGGCCAAGTGGCGCAGCGCTACGGCCACGCCGGTCTGCCGGACGACACCATCCACATCCAGCTGCAAGGCACCGCGGGCCAGTCGGCCGGCGCCTTCCTGGCCCATGGCGTGACGATCGATCTGGTCGGCGAAGGCAACGACTACGTCGGCAAGGGCTTGTCGGGCGGGCGCATCATCGTGCGTCCGAACACCGAGTTCCGCGGCTGGGCGGTGAACAACATCATCGTCGGCAACACCGTGCTGTACGGCGCGATTGCCGGTGAAGCTTTCTTCAACGGCGTGGCCGGCGAACGCTTCGCCGTGCGTAACTCGGGCGCCACCGCCGTGGTCGAAGGCGTGGGCGACCACGGCTGCGAATACATGACCGGCGGCACCGTGGTCGTGCTGGGCACCACCGGCCGCAACTTCGCGGCCGGCATGTCGGGCGGCGTGGCGTACGTCTACGATCCGGACGGCGACTTCGAGAAGAAGTGCAACACCGCCATGGTGGCGCTGGAGCGCGTGGTCAGCAGCAAGGAGCAAGGTCCGGTATCGAGCTGGCACAGCCAGAGCCGCAACAGCGAGCGCGAGTCCGACGAAGCGATCCTCAAGCGCCTGGTCGAACGTCACTTCAAGCACACCGGCTCGACCCGCGCGCGCTTCCTGCTGGACGACTGGGCAACCGGCCGCAGCAAGTTTGTCAAAGTCTTCCCGACCGACTACAAACGCGCCCTGGAAGAGATGCACTCCAGCATGGAAGAAGCCGCTGAACAAGCCGCGGCCTAAGCAGAACAGAACTAAGGAAAAATATCGTGGGTAAAATCACTGGTTTCATGGAATTTGAGCGTCAGGAAGAGGGTTATCTCGAGCCTGCCGCACGCCTCAAGAACTACAAGGAATTCGTTCTGCACCTGACGGACGGCGAAGCGAAGATCCAGGCGGCGCGCTGCATGGATTGCGGCATCCCGTTCTGCAACAACGGCTGCCCGGTCAACAACATCATCCCTGACTGGAATGACCTGGTGTATCACGCGAACTACCGTACCGCGCTGGACACCCTGCACTCGACCAACAACTTCCCCGAGTTCACCGGCCGCATCTGCCCGGCGCCGTGCGAATCGGCTTGCACGCTTGGCATCAACAACGACCCGGTCGGCATCAAGTCGATCGAGCACAAGATCATCGACACCGGCTGGGAAAACGGCTGGGTTGTGCCGCAGCCACCGGCCACGCTGACCGGCAAGAAGGTTGCCGTGGTCGGTTCCGGTCCTGCCGGCCTGGCGGCCGCCCAGCAGCTGGCGCGCGCCGGCCACAGCGTCACCGTGTTCGAAAAGAGCGACCGCGTCGGCGGCCTGCTGCGCTACGGCATTCCCGACTTCAAGATGGAAAAGTCGCACATCGACCGCCGTGTCGCGCAGATGGAAGCCGAAGGCGTGACCTTCCGCACCAGCGTGTTGATCGGCAAGGATTTTCCTTCGACCGTCAACAACTGGGCCAAGGAAACCATCTTCCCGGAAGACCTGGAAAAAGACTTCGACGCCATCGTCATGGCCGGCGGCGCGGAAACCCCGCGTGACCTGCCGGTGCCGGGCCGCGAACTGAAGGGCGTGCATTTCGCCATGGATTTCCTGCCGCTGCAAAACAAGGTCAACGCCGGCGACAAGCTGAAGGACCAGATCAAGGCTACCGGCAAGCACGTGGTCGTGATCGGCGGCGGCGATACCGGTTCGGACTGCGTCGGTACCTCGAACCGTCACGGCGCCGCGTCGGTGACCCAGTTCGAACTGATGCCGATGCCGCCGGAACAGGAAAACAAGCCGATGGTGTGGCCGTACTGGCCGACCAAGCTGCGCACTTCCTCCTCGCACGAGGAAGGCTGCTCGCGCGACTGGGCCGTGGCGACCAAGCGCCTGGAAGGCAAAGGCGGCAAGGTGGAGAAGCTGATCGCCTGCCGCGTCGAGTGGAAAGACGGCAAGATGAGCGAAGTGCCCGATTCGGAATTCGAAATGAAGGCCGATCTGGTGCTGCTGGCCATGGGTTTCGTGTCGCCAGTGCAGCAAGTGCTGGACGCTTTCGGCGTCGAGAAAGACAACCGCGGCAACGTCAAGGCCACCACCGACGGCGAAGGCTGCTACAAGACCTCGAAAGCCAAAGTGTTCGTCGCCGGCGACATGCGCCGCGGCCAGTCGCTGGTGGTGTGGGCGATCCGCGAAGGCCGTCAGGCTGCCCGTGAAGTCGATGCGTTCCTGATGGGTTCATCGGTACTGCCACGCTAAGCGAGCGCTTCGGCAATAAAACGCAGCGATCCGCGAGGACGCTGCGTTTTTTTTGGCCCCGCGCACCCGCTCGAATCAACAGGGCGGGAATGTTTTCGATAACACCAGCTTGGCGGTGGGATCGCTTCCATTTAGGTGTTGTAATTTGACGACTTATCGTTGCACAAGCACGAACACCGTGTCATTCTGTGACTGCCTCACGCATGACTATTTCGGCAACGTGAATAAAGATATTACCGATGTTTTGCCCCATGTTCCGCCTATCGGGCACGGTAACGCTATCGATGAGCAGGGATGACGGGCAGCCAAAATCGTCGCGCTGCCCGCAACTGGAATGACGATATGGCCCGTATCGAATCACGCAATCTTTGATTACGCCCGGTAAAGAACGGGAACGCGGCTGTCCGCAAACAATGCAATACCATTCACGCAACATTGTTGACAAGCCAAGGCAATGCCAATACACTGAATGGTCGCGCTATCATAAAACCCCATGATTGCTCGATCGCGATTCAGCCGGACAGCCACCAATCCGATTTAACCACGATAAAAGACAAGAATACAGGTCGACGAGGAGAGCCGCATGAAAACGTTGTCAAAGCACCTTATCCCCATGCGCGAGGCGCGCCACTAGACCCCGCCCACGCTGCGCGGCCGGCTTTTCGCCGGCCATCGCCACATCGGTAGCAAGAAACCTCGAACACGCCAATTCCGACGGGATTGACCGCGCGTGCGGCGGCACGCGCGCGTCCGCAGCACCCCGGGCAGCACCGCAGCACAGCAAGAAACGACGCCATGTTTGATGGCGTTTTTAGTAGTGCCACCACCGGCATCGCGCCAGTTCATCGGGCGGAGCCGGAACGATAGCTAGAGAGGAGAAGCAGTGCGTAATCATAATAAAGATGTTGCCGTTCAGCCGAAGACCCAACAACGGTTGATCGCCCTTGCCGTCGCCAGCGCTTGCGCGGCATTCGCGCCGGCCAACGCCCAAACCACCGGCGCCGCCCCGGCCGAGGAACCACAGAAGGTCGTGGTGACCGGTATCCGTGCCGCCATGCAGTCGACCATGAATCTGAAGCGCAGCGCCGACGGTTTCGTCGACGGTATCGTCGCTGAAGACATCGGTAAATTCCCCGATACCAACCTGGCGGAATCGCTGCAGCGGATCTCGGGCGTGTCGATCGACCGTAACCTGGGCGAAGGCTCGCGGGTGACCGTGCGCGGTGTCGGCCCCGACCTGAACATGGTGCTGCTCAACGGCCGTCAGATGCCGACCTCGGCAATCGATAACCTGAACGGCCGTTCCTTCGACTTCGCCAACCTGGCATCCGAATCGATCTCCCAGATCCAGGTGTACAAGTCAAGCCGTGCCGACACCCCGCCGGGCGGCATTGGCGCGACCATCAACATCATGACCGCCCGTCCGTTCGACCGGCCTGGCATGCAAGCCTCGGTCGGCGTGAAAGGCGTGTACGACGAATCCGTAAAGAATCTGCCAGCTGGCAACAAAACCGGCAACGCGCTCACCCCTGAACTGTCGGGCATCTACAGCAACACCTTCGGCATGTTCGGCGTCGCCGTGTCCGGCAGCTACCAGGAACGCAATCTGGGCGTCAACTCCGCCTCGCTGCCGAACGGCTGGGTCGGCCCGACCCTGGGCTCGGACACCACCAACGTCGAGGCCCTGACCGCGGGCGCGGCAGGCATCACCAACAAGCCGAAAGCCGGCGATATCTATCTGCGTCCGCAGAATATGAACTACACCACGCGCGGCACCCACCGCGAGCGGACCAACGGCCAGCTGACCCTGCAGTTCAAGCCGAACAATGACCTGATCACCACGCTGGACTACACCTATTCGCAGAACAAGGTGCACAGCAAGTACAACGAGATGAGCGTCTGGTTCAACAACGGCCCATCGAGCGGCGCATGGACCAATGGCCCGCTGGCCTCGCCGCTGGTGTTCGCCACCAATATCCGGGACCGCGACAAGCCGGGTGACCCCGCCGCGCCGGAAGACCTGTCCAACAACGGCGGTGACTACGGCACCAAGTCGACCAACGGTTCGACCGGTTTCAATGCGCAGTGGAAAGTCTCCCCG
Source organism: uncultured Oxalobacteraceae bacterium (assembly GCA_946480015.1). The sequence continues at coordinate 5,361 of CAMLIL010000015.1, forward strand.
GCCCTGAAACTGAACTTCGACGCCCACCATTCGACCGCCGTGTCGGAGCGCGACAGCCCGTTCGGCACCAACAACGATATGGGTACCGCGACGTTCAACCGCGCCACCACCTCGGTGGACTTCACCAGTTACATGCCGGTGCTGACGGTCGGCACCGTGGGCACCAGCCCGCACCAGGTGACTGGCTCGTGGTTTCAGGACGGCTACCAGAAAATGCAGATCGACCAGCTCCAGCTGGGCGGACGCCTGTCGCTGCTGGAATCGTCGACCCTGAACTTCGGCCTGGCCACGACCAAGGCCAAGAACCGCTCGCTGTTCAAGCAGGTGCAACAAAATGGCTGGGGCGGCGCCGGCGACAAGACCCAGGATCAGGGCCTGTGGAAGGAATCGGGCCTGGGAGGCTACTTCAGCGAGCTGGGCGGCAGCAGCGATTCGAGGCTGCTGCCGCAGTTCTACACGTTCGACCTGGCCGCCATGCGCGCCGCGGCGATCAAGAGCACCGGCGCGCCGGCCGATTTCACGCCGACTTTGCAGAATCCGGACTGGGAACGCCTGACCACGGAGAAGAGCAAGTCGCTGTATCTGCAGCTCAATACCGAGTGGGAACTGGCCGGCATGCCGGCGCACACCGGCGTGGGCGTGCGTTACGAGAAGACCGACGTCGTCTCGAGCACCCTGTCGACGGTCCCGCAGTCGATCGACTGGGTCTCGCAGAACGAGCTGAACCTCAACTCGGGCGGCAGCGCCTATGTGGTGGGCACCGGCAGCTACAAGCACGTGCTGCCTAGCCTGGACTTCGACATCGATCCGCGTTCGGACACCAAACTGCGTGCCAGCTACGGTGAAACCATCGGCCGTCCGATGTACGACCAGATCATCGCCAGCACCACGCTGTCGAACAGCCTGGGCGTGACCGGCGTAACCGGCAATGCCGGCAATCCGGCCTTGAAACCAGTCAAGTCGAAGAACCTGGACTTCTCTGCCGAGTGGTACTACAGCAAGCAGAGCATGGTCTCGGTCGGCCTGTTCAACAAGAAGCTGGACAACTACGCCGGTAACCGCGTGGTGCAGGGCACGGCCAACGTGACGACGCCGATCGGCGGCAAGTACTGGAACCAGGCCATCGCCCCTACCGGCGGCGCATGCTCGATCGACAACACCACCTGTATCCGCAACTATATCTTCCGCAACTTCAACGGTCAGCTGGGCGTTGCCGCCAAGTCGCTCACGCCAAACAGCTTCGGCGTCATCGAAGGCACGATCACCGGTATCGCCGGCGATCCCCTGGTGCCGACCCGCGTGACCACCCCGGTGAACGAGAAGAGCGACACCCTCAAGGGCGTCGAGTTCAATGTCCAGCACATGTTCGAGAACACCGGCTTCGGCATCCAGGCCAACTACACCAAGGTTAAATCGGGCCTGGAGTTCAACAACCTGGGCACCACCGACCAGTTTGCGCTGGTAGGTCTGTCCGACTCCGCCAACCTGGTCGGTATCTACGAAGATGCCAACTGGACCGTCCGTGCCGCATACAACTGGCGTGACAAGTTCCTCGTCACCCCGGCCGACAGCGGTCGTTCGAACCCACGCTACACCGACGCCTACGGTCAGCTGGACCTGAGCGTTGGCTACAACATCAGCAAGAACCTGTCGGTCCAGTTCGAAGGCATCAACCTGACCAACGAAACCGTGCGCCAGTACGGCCGCAGCGAAACCATGGCCCTGTACGTTGCCCAGTCCGGTCCGCGTTACATGCTGTCGGGGCGCTACAAGTTCTGATCGCCGCTTCGCGGTGGGCCGGCAGGGTGTGAGCCTGGCTGGCCCCCGCATGGCTCGGGCCGCTGCGGTTTGCGGCCCCGCTTTTTTGGACTGTGCAACAATATCCGTCATCAATTGTACGAAGGGCCAAGCCTTCCATGGCGACCGCATTACCCGAGATCACCCTGGCGCCCGGCGCCACGCTCAATCACGCCCAGCTCACCTCGACCCAGCCGTATGTGATCCGCGCACTGGGCGCCGCCTGGCCGCTCGTGCAGGCCGCGCGCGCCTCCAGCCAGGATGCCAGCGCCTACCTGCGCCGCTTCTACCAGGGCGCGCCCGTTACCGCCTGGGTGGGCGGGCCCGAGATCGACGGCCGCTTTTTCTATAACGAGGACCTGACCGGCTTCAATTACGCGCCGCGCCGCGCGCGCCTGGAACAGGTGCTCGACGAACTGCTGGCCTGCGCCGGCATGGAGCGCGCGCCGGCCATTTATGTCGGCTCGACCATGATCGACGCCAGCCTGCCCGGCCTGCGCGCCGAGAACGCGCTCGACCTCGGCGCGCGCGATCCGCTGGCCAGCATCTGGATCGGCAACCGCACGCGCGTCTGCGCGCACTACGACCTGCCCGACAATATCGCCTGCGTGGCGGCCGGGCGCCGCCGTTTCACGCTGTTTCCGCCCGACCAGATCGGCAACCTGTACATGGGCCCGCTCGACTTCAACCCGGCCGGCCAGGCCATTTCGATGGTCGACCTGGCCAGGCCGGACCTGCAGCGCTATCCCCGCTTCGCCCAAGCGCAGGCGCAGGCGCTGGTGGCCGAACTGGACGCGGGCGACGCCATTTTCATCCCCAGCATGTGGTTCCACGACGTCGCCGCGCTCACGCCCTTCAACATCCTGGTCAACTACTGGTGGCGCCAGTCGCCGGCCTGGATGGACACGCCGCAAAACACCCTGATGCATGCGCTGCTGAGCATGCGCGAGCTGCCGCCCGAACAGCGCCGGATCTGGAAAGGCCTGTTCGAGCACTACGTCTTCGGCAGCGACGGCAGCGAAGCGGACCATCTTGCGCCCGCGGCGCGGCGCATCCTCGCCCCGCTCGACGCCGACGCGGCGCGCAGCCTGCGCGCCTTTCTTCTCAACCGACTCAATCGTTAAGGTGCACCGTGCAAGCCACCCGCCCGTCCCACCATCAACCCGTGCGCCGCGTGATCATCGCCGGCGGCGGCACCGCCGGCTGGATGTCGGCCGCCATGCTGTCCAAATCGCTGGGCAAGCTCCTCGACATCACGCTGGTCGAATCGGACGACATCGGCACCGTGGGGGTGGGCGAGGCGACCATCCCGACCATGATCACCTTCCACAAGCTGCTGGAACTGAACGAAGCGCAGTTCATGGCCGCCACCAACGCCACCTTCAAGCTGGGCATCAGCTTCGAGCACTGGCGCGAGCCCGGCCATCGCTACATCCACTCGTTCGGCGAAACCGGGATCGACCACTGGACCGCCGGCTTCCAGCATTTCTGGCACAAGGGCCGCGAGCGCGGCCTGGCCGGCGAGTACGGCCACTACTGCCTCGAACTGCGCGCCGCCGAGAAGGAGCGCTTCGCCCACCTGCCCGACGATGGCCTGAACTACGCCTACCATCTGGATGCCGGCGCCTACGCGCGCTACCTGCGCAGCTTCAGCGAAGGGTTCGGGGTGCGCCGGGTCGAGGGCAGGATCGGCACGGTCAACACCGACCCGGACAGCGGCCACATCGCCTCCCTGACCATGGCCGACGGCAGCGTGCTCGAGGGCGACCTGTTCATCGACTGCACCGGCTTTCGTTCGCTGCTGCTGGGCGAGGCCCTGGGCGTGCCGTACCAGGACTGGTCCGAGCTGCTGCTGTGCGACACCGCGCTGGCCGTGCAGACCGAATCGACCGGGCGCATGGTGCCCTACACCCGCTCGATCGCCCACGGTGCCGGCTGGCAATGGCAGATTCCGCTCCAGAGCCGGGTCGGCAACGGCCTGGTTTACAGCAGCCGCTACCTGGACGACGACAGCGCCCGCCAGACCCTGCTCGGCAATCTCGACAGTAAAGCGCTGTTCGAACCGCGCCTGATCCGCTTCAAGCCGGGCCAGCGCGCCCAGACCTGGAAGGGCAACTGCATCGCGCTGGGCCTGTCGAGCGGCTTTCTCGAGCCGATCGAATCGACCAGCATCCACCTGGTCTCGCGCAACCTGATCCGCCTGATGCAACTGTTTCCGACCAATGGCATCAGCGCGGCCGACATCGAGGAATACAACCGCCAGAACAGCGAGGAAATGACGCACATCCGCGACTTCATCATCCTGCACTACCACCTGACGAACCGCCACGACACGCCGTTCTGGCGCGCCTGCCGCGACATGCAGGTGCCGCCCACGCTGCGCCACCGGCTCGCGCTGTTCGGCGCGACCGGGCGCGTGTTCCGCGAGGAAAAGGAGTTGTTCGCCGAAAACTCCTGGATCCAGGTGATGCTCGGCCAGGGCTTGATGCCGGCCAGCCACCACCGCAGCGCCGACCTGATGCCGGACCAGGAATTGAAGAGTTTCCTCGACAATATCCGCGCCCGGGTCGAGAGCGTGGCCGAGCAGCTGCCGCCGCACAAGGATTACGTGCGGCGCTACTGCGCGGGCTAGGCCCGGCGGGCCGGCACAGCGCCGGCCCGGTGCGAAAACGAAGTAAAACTTTGTAAGCATGCTGCCACGCACCAATTTACAACAGGCAACTTTGGCGCTGTTTGATAGAATTGCCTGTGATCAATTGGTAAACTAATCAAGCACTTATGCGTGCATATATCTGACCCGTCGTTCAGTAGTGTTGTTTTATCGCGTCGCCTACCCTGCCGGGATGGCCCTGGCGCCAGCAGAGATTGCCCTTTCTGCACTACAATACGGGATTCCAAAATACGACAACCCCCACAGTGACGAACCTGGTAGAGATACGCGATTTACAGTTTGCCTACGGCGAAAGGACGATCCTGTCGAACCTGCGCATGGACTTCCCGCGCGGGAAGGTGGTGGCGGTCATGGGCGGCTCGGGTTGCGGAAAAACCACCGTGCTGCGTCTGATTGGCGGCCAGATCCGCCCGCAGAAGGGTTCCGTGCGCGTGGCCGGTGAAGTCGTGCACGAGCTCGATATCGACCATCTGTACCGCCTGCGCCGCAAGATGGGCATGCTGTTCCAGTTCGGCGCGCTGTTTACCGACCTGTCGGTGTTCGACAACGTGGCCTTCCCCATGCGCGAACACACCGACCTGCCGGAAGAACTGATCCGCGACCTGGTGCTGATGAAGCTGAACGCGGTGGGCCTGCGCAACGCCGCCAAACTCAAGCCGGCCGAGATTTCCGGCGGCATGGCGCGCCGCGTGGCCGTGGCCCGCGCCATCGCGCTCGATCCGGAACTGATCATGTACGACGAACCTTTCGCCGGCCTCGATCCGATTTCCATGGGCGTGACCGCCAACCTGATCCGCACCCTGAACGACGCGCTCGGCTCGACCTCGATCCTGGTCTCGCACGACGTCCACGAATGCTTCGCCATCGCCGACTATGTGTACTTCATGTCCGCAGGCAAGATCGTGGCGCAAGGCACGCCGGCCGACATGCGCGTCTCGGAAGACCCTTACGTGAAACAATTCGTCCATGCCGCCCCGGACGGTCCGGTGCCCTTCCACTATCCGGGCAAGTCGCTGGCCGACGACCTGGGACTGGGAGCCCAGCCATGATCGTCAAGGCCCTTGCCGCGATCGGCGCCACCTTGCGCGAAGCCATCGCCAGCGTCGGCTTCGCCACCCGCTCGTTTTTCAATCTGCTGGGCGTGTCGCCCGGGGCGCTGCGCCGTCCCGCCCTGATTTCCGAGCAAATCCATTTCATCGGCAATTACTCGCTCGTCATCATCATCGTGTCCGGCCTGTTCGTCGGCATGGTGCTGGGCCTGCAGGGCTACATCACCCTGACCCCGTACGGCGCGGAACAAAAGCTTGGCCAGGTGGTCGCATTGGCATTGGTGCGCGAACTCGGACCGGTGGTCACCGCCCTGCTGTTCGCCGGCCGCGCCGGCACTTCGCTGACTGCGCAGATCGGTTTGATGAAAGCCGGGGAACAATTGTCGGCGATGGAAATGATGGCCATCAATCCGATCCAGCGGGTGCTGGCGCCGCGCTTCTGGGCCGGCGTCATCGCCATGCCGATCCTGGCGACCATTTTCAGCGCGGTCGGCGTGATCGGCGGCTACCTGGTCGGCGTCAAGCTGATCGGCGTGGACGAGGGCGCCTTCTGGTCGCAGATGCAAGCCAATGTGGATGTGCGCGCCGACGTGTTCAACGGCGTGATCATCAAGAGCCTGGTGTTCGGCATTGCCGTGACCTTCACGGCACTGTTCCAGGGCTACCAGGCCCAGCCGACGCCGGAAGACGTCTCGCGCGCCACCACGCGCACCGTCGTGATCGCGTCGCTGATGGTGTGGGGGCTGGACTTCCTGCTCACCGCCCTGATGTTCAACCACTAGTTTTTGAATCCGGCAGCCGCGCGCTGCCGACCATACAAGCGTTAGGAAAAATAATATGCATCGCAAATCGATAGACGTCTGGGTTGGCCTGTTTGTCGTGCTCGGCTTGGCGGCACTGGTGTTTCTGGCCCTCAAGGCCGGCAACATGAGTACCCTGTCGTTCGGCAAGACTTACGCGATCACCGGCAAGTTCGACAATATTGGCGGCCTCAAGCCGCAGGCGCCGGTCAAGAGCGCCGGTGTGGTGGTGGGCCGGGTCGGCGATATCAAGTTTGATGACAAGAGCTACCAGGCGCTGGTAACCTTGGAACTTGAGACCGGCTATAAATTCCCCAAAGATAGCTCGTTGAAAATCCTGACCGCTGGCCTGCTCGGTGAGCAATATATCGGCATCGAAGCTGGCGGCGACACCAACAATCTGGTCAATGGCGACCGGATTAGCCGTACCCAATCTGCCGCCGTGCTGGAAGACCTGATCAATCGGTTTATCTACAGCAAGGCGGCCGAAGGAAAGGAAGAGAGCAAATGAATAACAACAACGGCAGTCCCGGCCGAGCGCGCCCCTGGCGCGCCCTGGTCCTCGCCGCAGCCGCCCTGAGCCTGGCCGGCTGCGCCTCCACCAACCCCAAAGACCCGTTCGAGAAGTTCAACCGCGGGGTGTTCGCCTTCAACGATGCGGTCGACCAGCATGCCTTGAAACCGGCCGCCACCGTCTACAAGCAGGTCACGCCCTCGTTCGTGCAGACCGGGGTGAACAATTTCTTCGGCAATCTGGCGGACGTGTGGAGTTCGGCCAATAACTTAATGCAAGGCAAGGGCGAGGCCGGCATGTCCGATTTCGCCCGCGTGATGATCAATACCAGCTTCGGCATCGGCGGCCTGTTCGATGTGGCCTCCGAAGCCGGCCTGCCCAAGCACATTGAAGACTTCGGCCAGACCCTGGGCTATTGGGGCGTGCCCGCCGGTCCGTACTTGATGTTGCCGATTCTCGGCCCATCGACGGTCCGTGACACGGCAGGTTTGCCGCTGGACATCGCGGCCGATCCATGGATTCACGTCATGCCAGTCAGCACCCGCAATACGGGCACGGTGGTGCGCGTGGTCGATCAGCGCGCTGTATTGCTGGACGCCTCGAATCTGCTGGAAGAAGCGGCGCTGGACCGGTACGAATTCATCCGGGACGGTTACCTGCAGCGCCGCCAGAACAAGATTTTCGATGGCGAAACGTCGCGCAAGAAAGCCAGGGAAGCGGCCAGGGAAGCCTCCGCCGATGCCGTGAACTCGGACGCCAGAAGCATCCGCGCAGCCTATGCCGATGACGACGCACCGGCGACGCCGGCGACGCCGGTGTCATCCGAAACGGCCGCCAAGTAGTTAACCCCTGCAGAGCCCCCGCGGAATCAGCGGGTTGCAGTTCGGAAAACCAACTCACTCAAGAGAGCTTATGAAACTGATCAAACACATTTTCACCGCCGCCGTCGCGACCGTGGCCTTTGCCGCGGCCGGCGCCTTCGCCGCCCCGCCTGCCAACGAAGCGCCGGACGCGCTCGTCAAACGCATTTCCAGCGATGTCATCGACACCGCCAAGAACGACAGGGAAATTCAGGCGGGCAACCAGAAACGCGTGATGGACCTGGTCGAAACCAAGATCCTGCCTTACGTCGACTTCCAGCGCATGACCGCCCTGGCCGCCGGCCGTTTCTGGCGCGAAGCCACGCCGGAACAGCAAAAGCAGCTGGCCAACGAGTTCCGCACCCTGCTGATCTTCACCTACTCGGGCGCGCTGTCGCAGATCAAGAACGAAACCGTGGAATTCAAGCCGCTGCGCGCCGACCCGGCCGACCAGGAAGTCGAAGTGCGTTCGCAGGTCAACATGACCCGCGGCGAGCCGATCACCCTGAACTACCGCCTGGCCAAATCGCCTTCCGGCTGGAAGATTTTCGACATCAACGTGCTGGGCGCGTGGCTGGTGGAAACCTACAAGGGCAATTTCGCCTCTGAAATCAGCAAGTCGGGCATCGATGGCCTGATCAAGTCGCTGGCCGAGCGCAACAAGAAGCTCGCCGCCAAGCCGATCAAGCCTGCCAAGTAAAAGGTCAACCGCGACGCCATGGGCCTGAATAATCTCGACAACATCGACACCCTGACGGTGGCCAACGCCAGAACGGCGCTGGCCCAGGGCGTGGCGGCGATCAAGGCCGGCAAGACCGTGTTCGACCTCGGATCGGTCAAGCAGGCCGATTCCTCGGCCGTGGCGGTATTGCTTGCCTGGCAGCGCGCGGCCCGCAAGGCCGGCGCCGCCCTGTCCTACATCAACGTTCCTTCCAGCCTCACCAGCCTGGCCGCGCTCTACGGCGTGGACAGCTTCCTGGTCGATACCCCGGCCAATCTGCAGCACCATTGATCCCGATCCAGGCGCGCGGCCTACAAGCCGCCGCCTGCGCCCCTGCCGCCGAACGCTCGCGCCGGCTCTGCCTTACCCGATTTCCCCTATAATTCAATGTTTAAGCGCAAGGTATAGCGATGCTGTCTATACATGCGGCCAGCCCGGAAAAAGCATGACTGCGATCCAGATCAACAACGTCGAGAAAAGCTACAAGAGCCTGAAAGCGCTCGGCGGCGTGACGCTCAGCATCGAGGAAGGCGAGTTTTTCGGCTTGCTCGGCCCCAACGGCGCCGGCAAGACCACCCTGATTTCCATCATCGCCGGGCTGATCCGGCCCGATGCCGGCAGCGTCAGCATTCACGGCCACAACGTCGTGGGCGACTTCCGCGAAGCGCGCCGCAAGCTTGGCGTGGTGCCGCAGGAACTGGTGTTCGACCCCTTCTTCACGGTGCGCGAAACCTTGCGCCTGCAATCGGGCTATTTCGGCCTGAAGAATAACGACAAGTGGATCGACGAGGTCATGGGCAACCTCGACCTGAGCAATAAGGCCGACACCAATATGCGCGCCCTGTCCGGCGGCATGAAGAGGCGCGTGCTGGTGGCGCAGGCGCTGGTGCACAAGCCGCCCGTGATCGTGCTCGACGAGCCGACCGCCGGCGTCGACGTGGAACTGCGCCAGACCCTGTGGAAGTTCATCTCGCGCCTGAACCGCGAAGGCCACACCGTGGTGCTCACCACCCACTACCTGGAAGAAGCCCAGGCCATGTGCCAGCGCGTGGCCATGCTCAAGGGCGGCAAGGTGGTGGCCGAAGACACCATGAAGGCCCTGATCCGGCGCATCTCCGGCTCGCAGCTGATCATCCACCTGGCCGGCGGCGAGCTGCCGGACGACCTGCGCCACCTGGTCGCCCACGATGAATCCGGCAACGGCAACAAATACAGCCTGCGCGTGAACGAATACAGCGACGTCGAACCGATCCTCGCGCGCCTGCGCCAGGCCGGCGTGACGATCGACGAGATGCAGCTGCAGCAGGCCGACCTGGAAGACATCTTCCTGCAAATCATGGAGAAGGGCGCGCTATGAACGTATTCTCCATCGGTTTCCGCACCCTGTTCTACAAGGAGATGCTGCGCTTCTGGAAGGTCGCCACCCAGACGGTGGCCGCGCCGATTCTGACCGCGATGCTCTACCTGCTGATCTTCGGCCACGTGCTTGAAGGCAGCGTCGTGATGCTCGAAGGCGTGAGCTACACCGCCTTCCTGATTCCCGGGCTGGTGATGATGAGCGTGCTGCAAAACGCCTTTGCCAATTCCTCGTCCTCGCTGATCCAGTCCAAGATCACCGGCAACCTGGTATTCATTTTGCTGCCGCCGCTGTCGCACTGGGAAATCCTGTCGGCCTACGTGCTGGCCTCGGTGGTGCGCGGGCTGGCCGTGGGCGCCGGCGTGTTCGTCACCACCGCCTGGTTCGCCCACCTGAGCTTTGCCCAGCCGCTGTGGATCGCCGTGTTCGCCCTGCTGGGCGCGGCCATCCTCGGCACCATGGGCGTCATCGCCGGCATCTGGGCCGAAAAATTCGACCAGCTGGCCGCCTTCCAGAACTTCCTGATCATGCCAGCGACGTTTTTGGCCGGCGTGTTCTATTCGATCAAGACACTGCCGCCGTTCTGGCTCGCGGTCTCGCACGCCAACCCATTTTTCTACATGATCGACGGCTTCCGCCACGGCTTCTTCGGCCAGTCCGACGTGGCGCCCTGGACCAGCCTGGGCATCGTCGCGGCCTTCTTCGCGCTGCTCGCGGCGATCGCCATCAATCTGCTCAAGCGCGGCTACAAGCTGCGCCACTAAGGAACACACCATGCCTACTACTCCACAAGCGATCCACGGCTACATCGCCGCCGGCCTGGAATGCAGCCACCTCGAAGTCGACGGCGACGGCCAGCACTTCACCGCCCTGATCGTCTCGCCGGCGTTCGCCGGCAAGCGTCCGATCCAGCGCCACCAGCTGGTCTACGCCGCGCTGGGCGACCGCATGCGCGAAGAGATCCACGCGCTGTCGATGAAGACACTCACCCCGGAAGAATATCAAGGCTAAAGGACAGACATGGACCAGCTACAGATCGTCGGAGGCAAGCGCCTCAATGGCGACATCACCATCTCCGGCGCCAAGAACGCCGCGCTGCCGATCCTGTGCGCCGGCCTGCTCACGGCCGGCGACCTGGAACTGTCGAACGTGCCGCGCCTGCATGACGTCAAGACCATCCTCAAAATCCTCGGCAAGACCGGCCTGACGGTCCAGCAGGTCGAGGACGAGAAAGTGGTCCTCAACGGCAGCAAGATCGACACCTTGGAAGCGCCGTACGAGCTGGTGAAAACCATGCGCGCCTCGATCCTGGTGCTCGGCCCGCTGCTGGCGCGCTTCGGCGAAGCCAAGGTGTCGCTGCCGGGCGGCTGCGCGATCGGCTCGCGTCCGGTGGACCAGCACATCAAGGGGCTGCAGGCGCTGGGCGCCGAGATCCGCATCGAAGGCGGCTACATCTACGCCAAGTGCAAGAAGCTGCAGGGCGCGCGCATCCACACCGACATGATCACCGTCACCGGCACCGAGAACCTGCTGATGGCCGCCACCCTGGCCGAAGGCGAAACGGTGCTGGAAAACGCCGCGCGCGAGCCGGAAGTGACGGACCTGGCCAACCTGCTGGTCAAGATGGGCGCGAAGATCGAAGGCATCGGCACCGACCGCCTGGTGATCCAGGGCGTGCCGGAACTGCACGGCGCCAGCCACGCGGTGATCTCCGACCGCATCGAAGCGGTCACCTTCCTGTGCGCGGTGACGGCCACCGGCGGCGACATCATGCTCAAGCACACCCGCACCGACATTTTCGACGTGGCCATCGACAAGCTGCGCGACATGGGCCTGGCCATGACCTATGGCCCGGACTGGATCCGCGGCCAGATGGAAGGCCGTCCCAAGCCGGTGTCGTTCCGCACCACCGAATACCCGGGCTTTCCGACCGACATGCAGGCCCAGTTCATGGCCGTCAACACCATCGCCTCGGGAACCAGCCGCGTCACCGAGACGATTTTCGAGAACCGCTTCATGCACGTGCAGGAGATGAACCGCCTGGGCGCGGCCATCCAGACCGAGGGCAATACCGCCTTCATCCGCGGCGTGGACAAGCTGATCGGCGCGCCGGTGATGGCGACCGACCTGCGCGCGTCCGCTTCGCTGGTGATCGCCGCCATGGCCGCCGAAGGCACCACGATCATCGACCGCATCTACCACCTCGACCGCGGTTACGACCGCATGGAAGTCAAGCTCTCCAACGTCGGCGCCGATATCGTCCGACTCAAATAAAGAACCAGCAATGAGCAACTCGCAACTGATTTTGGCGCTGTCCAAAGGCCGCATTTTCGACGACACCCTGCCGCTGCTGGAGGCTGCCGGCATCGAGGTGCTGGAAAACCCCGAGACCTCGCGCAAGCTGATCCTGGCCACCAACGATCCCGGCGTGCGCGTGCTGATCGTGCGCGCCTCCGACGTGCCGACCTATGTGCAGTACGGCGCGGCCGACTTCGGCGTGGCCGGCAAGGACGTGCTGCTCGAGCATGGCGGCGAAGGCCTGTACCAGCCGATCGACCTGAACATCGCCAAGTGCCGCATGTCGGTGGCGGTCAACGCCGGCTTCGACTACGAGACCGCGGTGCGCCAGGGCGCGCGCCTGCGCGTGGCCACCAAGTTCGTCAACACCGCGCGCGAGCACTTCGCCGCCAAGGGCGTGCACGTCGACCTGATCAAGCTGTACGGCTCGATGGAACTGGCCCCGCTGGTCGGGCTGTCGGACGCCATCGTCGACGTGGTCTCCACCGGCAGCACGCTGCGCGCCAACAACCTGGTCGAAGTCGAAGAGATCATGGACATCTCCTCGCGCCTGGTGGTCAACCAGGCCGCGCTGAAACTCAAGCGCGAGCGCCTGCAACCGATCCTCGACGCCTTCGAGCGCGCCTCCAAATTAAATAAATAAGCAAGCAAACAGCCATGTCTCTCCAGATCCGCAAGCTCGATTCCACCCAGCCCGACTTCAAACAGCGTCTCGACACGCTGCTCGCCTTCGAAGCGTCCACCGACGACGCCATCGAAACGGCCGTGGCCAAGATCCTGCATGAGGTGAAAACCCGTGGCGACGCCGCGGTGCTGGAGTACACCAACCGCTTCGACCGCAGCAATGCCGCCAGCATGGCCGCGTTCGACCTGACCGGCCAGCAACTGCGGGATGCCTTGGATGGCCTGCCCGCCGCCCAGCGCGAAGCCCTGCAAACGGCCGCCGAACGCATCCGCGTGTTCCACGAACGCCAGAAGCAGCAATTGCAGGGCTTCAGCTACACCGAGGCCGATGGCACGGTCCTGGGCCAGCGCATCACGCCGCTGGACCGGGTCGGCATCTACGTCCCGGGCGGCAAAGCGGCCTATCCCTCGTCGGTGCTGATGAACGCGATTCCGGCCCAGGTCGCCGGCGTGGAAGAAATCATCATGGTGGTGCCGGCCCCGGATGGCGTGAAGAACCAGATGGTGCTGGCCGCGGCGGCCATTGCCGGCGTCACGCGCGTGATCACCATCGGCGGCGCCCAGGCGGTCGGCGCGCTGGCCTACGGCACCGAGACGATTCAAGCGGTCGACAAGATCGTCGGCCCAGGCAACGCCTACGTGGCCGCCGCCAAGCGCCGCGTGTTCGGCACCGTCGGCATCGACATGATCGCCGGCCCTTCCGAAATCCTGGTGCTGTGCGACGGCACCACCGATCCGGACTGGGTGGCGATGGACCTGTTCTCGCAGGCCGAGCACGACGAACTGGCCCAGGCCATCATGCTGTGCCCCGACGCCGCCTACATCGCCAGTGTTGAAGCGAGCATCCACAAGCTGCTGCCGGACATGCCGCGCGCCGACACCATCCGCACCTCGATGAGCGACCGCGGCGCGTTGATCAAGGTGCGCAGCATGGAAGAAGCCTGCGCCATCGCCAGCGACATCGCCGCCGAGCACCTGGAAATCAGCGCCGACAACCCGCAGCAATGGGCCGACCGGATCCGCCACGCCGGCGCCATGTTCCTCGGCCGCTTCTCGTCCGAGTCGCTGGGCGACTACTGCTGCGGCCCGAACCACGTGCTGCCGACCTCGCGCACGGCGCGCTTCTCCTCGCCGCTGGGCGTGTACGACTTCCAGAAACGCTCGTCGATCCTGCACGTGAGCGAAGCCGGCGCGCAAACGCTGGGCAAGGTCGCCGCCACCCTGGCCTACGGCGAAGGCTTGCAGGCGCACGCGCGCAGCGCCGAACTGCGTCTGAAACCGAGCGCATGAGCAGCTGGGTCAATCAGGTGTTCTGCGAGGACGCCTTGAGCGGGCTGGCGCGCATCCCGGACGGCTCCATTGACCTGATCCTGACCGACCCGCCCTACAACCTGGGCAAGGATTACGGCAATGGCTCCGACCAGATGGACGATGGCGACTACCTGGCCTGGACCGAGCAGTGGATCGATGCCGCCCTGCCCAAGCTCAAACCCAACGGCAGCCTGTACATCTTCCTGACCTGGCGTTTTTCGCCGGAGATCTTCGTGATGCTGAAAAAGCGCATGACGATGATGAACGAGATCATCTGGGACCGCCGGGTGCCGTCGATGGGCGGCAGCATCAGGAGCTTTTCGTCGGTGCACGACACCATCGGCTTTTTCGTGCGCCGCAAGGATTACTACTTCGACCTGGACGCCGTGCGCATTCCGTACGACGCCGAGACCAAGAAGGCCAGGTCGCGCTCGATTTTCGTCGGCGCCAAGTGGCTGGAGGTCGGCTACAACCCGAAAGACCTGTGGAGCGTGTCGCGCCTGCACCGCGAGCATCCCGAGCGGGTCGAGCATCCGACCCAGAAGCCTCTGGAGATCATCGAGCGCATGGTCAAGGCCTCGTGTCCGCCCGACGGCGTGGTGCTCGACCCCTTCATGGGCAGCGGCACCACCGCCCTGGCGGCGCGGCGCTGCGGACGCAACTTCACCGGCTTCGAACTGAACCCCGGCTACTGCGCCGTGATACGCGAGCGCCTTGAGGCGCCGGAACCTGCGCTGACGAAAAAGAACGCCAAACGCAAACTGAAAGAGCAACCATGTCCTTCATCGACAACCTGATCGCCAACGTCATCCGTCCCGAGATCATCGCCGACCTGCCCTACAAGGTGCCGGACGCGGGCGGCTTCGTCAAACTCGACGCGATGGAGAATCCCTATCCGCTGCCGCAGCACCTGCGCGCGGAACTGGGCCGCCGCCTGGCCGACGCGGTGCTGAACCGCTATCCGGTGCCCAGCTACGCCACCCTGAAGGAACGCATCCGCGCCAGGATGGGGGTGCCGGCCGGTTACGACGTCATCCTCGGTAACGGCTCGGACGAAAACATCTCGATGATGCTGATGGCCGTCTCCGGCGGCGCACGCCACCCGGCCATTCTGGCCCCGGCGCCCGGATTCGTGATGTTCGAACGCTCGGCCATGCTGGCCGGCGCCAGCTTCGTCCCGGTGCAGCTGCGCGACGACATGACGCTCGACCAGCAGGCCATGCTGGCCGCCATCGCCGAGCACAAGCCGGCAATCACCTTCCTGGCCTACCCGAACAACCCGACCGGCACGCTGTACCAGCCGGAAGACATGGTCGAGATCATCCGCGCCGTGGGCGAGACCGGCATCGTGGTGGTGGACGAAGCCTACGGCCCGTTCGCCCGCACCAGCTTCATGGAGCGCCTGCCGGAATTCGAGAACATGGTGGTGATGCGCACCGTATCGAAGCTCGGCCTGGCCGGCATCCGCCTGGGCTATATGGCGGCGGCGCCGAAACTGCTGGAACAGTTCGAAAAAGTGCGGCCTCCTTACAACGTCAATGTGCTGACCCAGATCGCCGCCGAATTCGCGCTCGACCATATCGAGGTGCTTAACGACCAGGCCGCGCAACTGGTCGCCGCACGAGAGCAATTGCGGGCCGAGTTGTCGGCCTTGCCACGGGTGACCGTCTTCCCATCCGCCGCCAATTTCCTGCTGTTACGCGTGCCGGATGCCGACGCTTCCTGCGCGAAACTCCTGGCAAATAAGGTGATGGTGAAAAATGTGAGTAAAATGCACGGACTGGCTAATTGCATTCGTGTCACCGTAAGCACGCCTGAAGAAAACACTGCATTTCTCAATGCCCTGAAGGCATCATTGAACTAATCGCATCAGCCAAACCAGTACATCGAGCAAGCCCATGACCCGCACCGCAGAAATTACCCGTAACACCAACGAGACGCAGATTCGCGTCGCCATCAATCTTGACGGTACCGGCAAGCAAAAGCTCAACACCGGCGTGCCTTTCCTGGACCACATGCTGGACCAGATCGCGCGCCACGGCCTGTTCGATCTGGAAGTCGAGTGCGTGGGCGATCTGCACATCGACGCCCACCACACGGTCGAAGACACCGGCATCACGCTGGGCATGGCGGTGGCCAAGGCCATCGGCGACAAGAAAGGCATCGTTCGCTACGGCCACTCGTACGTGCCGCTGGACGAAGCGCTGTCGCGCGTGGTGATCGATTTCTCCGGCCGTCCCGGCCTGGAAATGCACGTGCCCTGGACGCGCGCCATGATCGGCACCTTCGACGTCGACCTGACGCTGGAATTTTTCCGCGGCTTCGTCAACCACGCGCTGGTGACGCTGCACATCGATAACCTGCGCGGCAGCAACGCCCACCACCAGTGCGAAACGGTGTTCAAGGCATTCGGCCGCGCGCTGCGCATGGCGACTTCGCTCGACGAGCGGGCCGCCGGCACCATCCCTTCGACCAAAGGCAGCCTGTAAGCGTCGACGAACAAACCCTGTAAAGCTATGAATAAAATTGTTGTGGTCGACTACGGCATGGGCAACCTGCGCTCGGTAGCGCAAGCCCTGCGCGCGGTCGCTCCCGAAGCCGACGTGAAAATCTCCGGCGACGCCGCCGACATCGACGGCGCCGACCGCATCGTCCTGCCGGGCCAGGGCGCGATGCGCGACTGCATGCGCAGCCTGCGCGAGTCCGGCGTTCAGGAAGCGCTGCTGCGCGCCGCCAAGAGCCGTCCGATGATGGGCGTGTGCGTGGGCGAGCAGATGCTGTTCGACGTCAGCGAAGAAGGCGACACGCCCGGCCTGGGTCTCTTGCCCGGCAAGGTGGTGCGCTTCCAGCTCGAAGGCCGCGTGCAGCCCGACGGCTCGCGCTTCAAGGTGCCGCAGATGGGCTGGAACCGGGTGCGCCAGGTGCGTGCGCACGCGCTGTGGGAAGGGGTCGGCAACGACAGCTATTTCTACTTCGTGCACAGCTACTACGTGCAGCCGGCCGATGCTTCACTGGTGGCGGCGGAAACCGACTACGGCGCGCCGTTCTGCTGCGCGGTGGCCAGGGACAACCTGTTCGCCACCCAGTTCCACCCCGAGAAAAGCGCGGCCGCCGGCCTGCGCGTGTACCAGAATTTCGTCAACTGGAAACCTTGAGTTTCCTCGTTTTACTTTCAACTTAACCGACACCGATCATGCTGCTCATTCCTGCCATCGACCTCAAAGACGGTCACTGCGTTCGCCTGAAACAGGGCGATATGGAACTCGCCACCGTTTTTTCAGAAGATCCCGCCGAAATGGCGCTGCACTGGCTCAAGCAGGGCGCCCGCCGCCTGCATCTGGTCGACCTGAACGGCGCCTTCGCCGGCAAGCCGAAGAACGAGTCGGCCGTCAAATCGATCCTGCAGGTGGTGCAGGAATTCGCGGTCGATAACGACATCGACGAGATCCCCGTCCAGCTGGGCGGCGGCATCCGCGACCTCGACACCATCGAACGCTATCTGGACGACGGCATCACCTACATCATCGTCGGCACCGCCGCGGTGAAGAACCCGGGCTTCCTGCACGACGCCTGCGGCGCCTTCCCGGGCCACATCATCGTCGGCCTGGACGCCAAGGACGGCAAGGTCGCCACCGACGGCTGGAGCAAAATGTCCGGCCACGAAGTGATCGACCTGGCGCAGAAATTCGAAGCCTACGGCGTGGAATCGATCATCTACACCGACATCGGCCGCGACGGCATGATGGGCGGGATTAACATCGACGCCACCGTCAAGCTGGCCCAGTCGGTGCGCATCCCCATCATCGCCTCGGGCGGCCTGCACAACCTGGGCGACGTCGAAGCCCTGTGCGCGGTGCAGGACGAAGGCATTGAAGGCGTTATCTGCGGCCGTTCGATCTACGAAGGCACGATCAACCTGGAACAGGCGCAGGCACGCGCCGACGAACTGACCGAAGGCGATTTGGCCGTTTAGGCCGGATCCGGCCTGAGAAAGCACACCATGCTTGCAAAACGAATCATTCCCTGCCTGGACGTGACCGATGGACGGGTCGTCAAGGGCGTCAATTTCACCGAGCTGCGCGACGCCGGCGACCCGGTTGAAATCGCGCGCCGCTACGACCAGCAGGGCGCCGACGAAATCACCTTCCTCGACATCACCGCGTCAAGCGACGGGCGCGACCTGATCCTGCACATCATCGAAGCGGTCGCCTCGACGGTGTTCATTCCGCTCACCGTCGGCGGCGGCGTGCGCAAGGTCGAAGACGTGCGCCGACTGCTCAACGCCGGCGCCGACAAGGTATCGATGAATACCTCAGCCGTGACCAATCCCGACCTGGTGTTCGAGGCATCGCAAAAGCACGGCTCGCAATGCATCGTGGTGGCGATCGACGCCAAGCAGACCGCGCCCGGCAAGTGGGAAGTCTTCACCCATGGCGGACGCAAGGCCACCGGCCTGGATGCGGTGGCGTGGGCGCAAAAGATGGAACAGCTGGGCGCCGGCGAAATCCTGCTGACCAGCATGGACCGCGACGGCACCAAGGTCGGCTTCGACCTCGGCCTGACGGCGGCGGTATCGAACGCCATCAACATCCCGGTGATCGCTTCAGGCGGCGTGGGCGGCCTGCAAGACCTGGCCGATGGCGTGCGCATCGGCAAGGCCGACGCGGTGCTGGCCGCCAGCATTTTCCACTACGGGCAGCACACCGTTCAGGAAGCCAAGCGCTTCATGGCGGCGCAGGGCATTCCGATGCGCCTGGACTGAACCACGAAAGAAATTATGGCCACTACTGTTACTGGTGCCGCAAGCGGCAGCGCAGCCAACGCTAAATGGCTCAAGAAAGTGAAGTGGGACGAGCACGGCCTGGTGCCGGTGATCGCCCAGGAAGCCGGCAGCGGCGACGTGCTGATGTTCGCCTGGATGAACCGCGACGCGCTGGCCAGGACGGTCGAACTGGGCGAAGCGGTGTACTGGAGCCGCTCGCGCAAGAAGCTCTGGCACAAGGGTGAAGAATCCGGCCACGTGCAAAAGGTGCTGGAAGTGCGCCTGGACTGCGACGAGGACGTGGTGCTGCTCAAGATCGAGCAGGCCGGCGGCATCGCCTGCCACACCGGCCGCCATTCCTGCTTCTTCCAGAAATTCGCCGGCGACGCCAAGGATGGCGACTGGCAGGTGACCGACCCGGTGCTGCAGGATCCGGATACGATTTACACCAAATCGAAGAAAAAGAAACCATGAGCGTCACTTTAGCCCGCATCGCCGAGACGCTGGCCGCACGCAAGCCCGACAACGGCGGCGACCCGGCCACGTCCTACGTCGCCAAGCTGTTTTCCAAAGGCGACGACGCCATCCTCAAGAAGATCGGCGAAGAAATGACCGAGCTGGTCATGGCCGCCAAGGATGCCCGCGTGTCCGGCGACAACAGCGACCTCATCTACGAATGCGCCGACCTGTGGTTCCACACCATGGTGCTGCTGGCCAAGTTCGACTTGACGCCACAACAAGTGATCGACGAACTGGCGCGGCGCGAAGGCTTGTCCGGCCTTGCCGAAAAAGCCAGCCGCAGCGCAAGCTGAACCAACCCGGAGCTCCCATGGATAACTGCCTGTTTTGCAAGATCGCCGCCAAGCAAATTCCATCGAGCATCGTCTACGAAGACGATGAATTGCTGGCATTCAAGGATATTCATCCGGCAGCGCCGGTGCACCTGCTCATCATTCCGAAAACGCACGTGGACACCCTGTCGGACACCGGCGACGGCCACGCCGCCGTGCTGGGCCGCATGCTGGGCCTGGCGCGCAGCCTTGCCAAAGACCATCATATCGACGTCAGAACCGGCCCGGACGGCAGCCGTTCGGGTGGATTCAAGACCCTGATTAACAGTGGTCCGGATGGCGGCCAGGAAGTGTATCACTTGCACCTGCACATGTACGGCGGTCCGCGTCCCTGGAAAGGCCAGTAAGACCGGGACACGCGGCGACGCATGACGTAAAATACCTGCGTATGCAATTCATGCTGCTGTAAGGAATGGCAGCGATAATGTGGTGTTGCGGCAACACTGCACAAGGAGAAAAGAATGGGTGGAATGAGCATTTGGCACTGGGTCATCGTGCTGGTCGTGGTCATGCTGGTATTCGGCACCAAGAAAATCGGCAACATGGGCAGCGATATCGGCAAGGCCGTCAAAGGCTTCAAGGATGGCGTGCGTGGCGAGGAAGACAAGCCCAACGCCGCGCCATCGCAGGTGGCCGACAAGTCCACTATCGATGTCGAGACGAAAGAAAAGACCCGGTCGTGATGCCAGCTGTGGCTGGTGACGCTTTATGATCGATTTAGGCTTATCCAAACTTGCCCTCATCGGCGTTGTTGCGCTGGTGGTGATCGGTCCTGAAAAGCTGCCCAAGGTGGCGCGCATGGCCGGGAGCCTGTACGGCCGTGCCCAGCGTTACCTGCACGAGGTCAAGACCGAAGTCAGCCGCGAAATCGAGCTCGACGAGCTGCGCAATCTGCAGAAGGAAGTGCAGGAAACGGCGCAGTCGATCAAGGACAACGTTGAAAGTTCGATCCAGCAGAATCTGGACGATGCCGAGGCGGCATGGCGCGATCTGCCTTCATGCGTTGCGCCGGCCAGCATGGCCGACATCGAGCGCAAGGCCAAGGATTTCCGCCGCAAGAAGCTGGTGCGCAACTCGGCGATTCCCAACTGGTACAAGCAGCGCAACGGCGGCAAGACCCATGTCTTGTCGGGCGCGGCGCGCGTCAAGAAATTCCGCCCGCGGGGCGGCTCCACCTCTTCGTTCTTCTAAATGACAGATACATCCGCGGGCGAAGAGACCTTCATCTCCCACCTGGTTGAACTGCGCAACCGCCTGGTCAGGGCATCGATCGGCATTGCCATCGTGTGTGCGGCCCTGATGCTGTGGCCCGGCCCCGCCAAGGTCTACGACATCATCGCCATGCCGATGGTGAAAGCGCTTCCGGCCGGTTCGAAAATGATCGCCACCGGCGTCATCGCGCCCTTCCTGGTGCCGATGAAAGTGACCTTGCTGATCGCCTTCATCCTCGCCCTGCCCTGGGTGTTTTACCAGATCTGGGCCTTCGTCGCGCCCGGCCTGTACGCGCACGAAAAGCGCCTGGTGCTGCCGCTGGTGATTTCGTCCTCGCTGCTGTTCATGGCCGGGGTGGCGTTCTGCTACTTCTTCGTGTTCAGACGGGTATTCGCCTTCATCGGCGAGTTTGCGCCCACCTCGGTCGCGGTCACGCCCGATATCGAGAACTACCTCGACTTCGTCATGTCGATGTGCCTGGCCTTCGGCGCGACGTTCGAGGTGCCGGTGGTGGTGGTAATTCTGGTGCGCAT
Organism: uncultured Oxalobacteraceae bacterium; assembly: GCA_946480015.1. The sequence goes on from CAMLIL010000015.1 coordinate 26,781, forward strand.
GGGCATTGTCAGCGTAGAAAAACTCAAGTCGGTGCGCCCGTATGCGATCGTCGGCGCCTTCGTCATCGCCGCCGTCGTTACCCCGCCGGACGTGGTCAGCCAGCTGGCCCTGGCCGTGCCGATGGTGGCATTGTTCGAGCTGGGCCTGCTGGTGGCGCCGATCTTCGTGCGGGTGACCCAGGCGCCGGAAGAGCCGGCGCAGTAACCGGAAGCGTACGACTACCCTAAGGGCCCGCCACAAGCGGGCCTTTTGCTATCGATGCCGGGTTGGCCTGAGGCGTGCCATCTTATTCCTGCACGGCGAGGACCGCGACTGACTTCGGCGGCAGCAGGAGGCGCAGCTTGCCCTTGTCGACCCCGGCCCGCAACGGCGCAGGCAACACCGTCGTCGGCGACGCGAAGCTGTTATGGGCATCCATCGCATCGGCCGTCAGCACGCTGCCGCTGGCGGCTTGGGCTGTGGCGCCCGCTAACTCGACGCGGACCGCTACCGCATGGTGCGGATCGGTATTGACGAGGGACAGGTACAGCTTGCCATCCTTGGCGCGCGCCGCCGAGGCGCTGACCGCCGGGATGGCGGCGCTGCCCAGGCGGTAGTGCGGATTGTTGGCGAGGATGACCGGCAACGCGGCCGCATCCTGGAACGGCACGTGCATCTTGAACGCGTAATACGTCGGGGTCAGCACCATCCGGTCGCCTTCCGCCAGGATCATGGCCTGCAGCACGTTCACCATCTGGGCGATGTTGGTCATACTGACGCGGTTGGCATGGGCGTGGAAGATGTGAAAATGCAGGGCGGCGACGAGCGCGTCCCGCAGCGAATTTTGCTGCTGCAAAAAGCGCGGGGGCGTTCCAGGCGTCGGGTCGTACCAGGTGCCCCATTCGTCGACGACCAGGGTCAATTTTTTCCGCGGATCGTTTTGTTCCAGCTTGCTGACGTTGCTGGCGACCAGCTCGCCCATATGGAGCGCGTCTTGCAGGGTCGACATCCACTGGCCCTCGTTAAAGCCGGTGGCCGCGCCCTTGCTGGGTCCACCGCGACCGGGCACCGTGTAGTAGTGCAAGCTGATCGCGCTCGCGGGGGCGCGGAGATGCCTGCTCAGGTAGTCCGTCCACACGACGTCGCCATCCAGGCCGCCGCCTGCGACCAGTTTCGGCGTGGTGGTTTGGTCATGCGTGCCGGCGAAGGTCGCATGGTGGTTGTACAGATTGGAAAAATGGGCCGGGGTCATATTACCGCCGCACCCCCAGTTCTCATTGCCGATCCCAAAGAACGCCAGCTTGAAGGGCTTGGGGTGCCCGTTGCGCGCGCGCAGGCGCGCCAGTGCCGATGGCCCCTCGGCTGTCATGTATTCGATCCACTCGGCCGTCTCGCCTGGCGAGCCGGTGCCCACGTTGCCATTCACGTAGGCCTCGGCCCCGATCAGATCGATCAGGTCGAAAAATTCATGCGTGCCTACGGCGTTGTTGTCGACCACCCCGCCCCAGTTCGTGTTCACCATGACGGGACGCTGGTCGCGCGGACCGATGCCGTCGCGCCAGTTGTACTCGTCGGCAAAGCAGCCCCCCGGCCAGCGCACCACTGGCACGCGCAGATCCTTGAGCGCGTCCACCACGTCCTTGCGCCAGCCCCTGATGTTCGGGATGGTTGAGGCCGGGCCAACCCACATGCCGCCGTAAATGCCGCTGCCGAGATGCTCGGCAAACTGGCCATAGATGTTCTTGTTGATGACGGCGCCCGGCCGCGTGCTGTCGACCGTGACGGCCACTTCGGGGACGGCAAGCGCCGCCCGCGCGGCCAGCAGGCACAGGCAGGCTATCGCGCCCTGGACCCATGCCCTTGTTCGCCTGCTTTGCTCGACAGCGCCCGGCCGGCCCGCTCCCGTGGGCTTATTCATCGACCGCCACCACGGTCAAGGACTTGGACGGCAGCGTGAGGCGCAGTTGGCCATGCGCAACGCTCACCGGGACCGGCACTGGCGCCACCACGCTGTAGTCCGCCTCCATGGCAGGGCCCGTGAGCACGCTGGCGCTGGCGTCGGCAGGCACGGCGCCGGCAAATTGCACTGCGGCCGCCACCGCCTGCTTCGGATTGGCATTCACGAGGGATAGGTAGAGCTTGCCATCCTTGCCGCGCGCGGCCGAAACGCTGACCGCCGGGATCGACAGCTTGCCCATGGTGTAGCGGGGAGTGTGGTCGAGCCGCACCGGCAGCGCAGTCGCGCCCTGGAACGGCACATGCATGCGGAACGCGTGATAGGTCGGCGTCAGCGCCAGCTGCGCCCCGTCCGCCAGGATCATCGCCTGGGGCGAGTTCAATGGGGCGGCAAAACTGGCCATGCTGACGCGATCGGCATGAGCGTGCAGCACGTGAAAGTGCAAGGCCGCCGCCAGCGCATCGCGCAGCGTGATCGGCCGCACAGCGTCATCCCGGCCGGACTCGGTTGCCGGGTCGCCTCGCGTGCTCCAACCGGCAATGACGAGGGACAGCTTGCGCGCGGGATCGTTCTTGTCCAATCGGGCGATATTGCTGGCGATGAACGCGTCCATCTTCGAGGCCCGCCGCAGGGTCGACATCCAGCCGGCCTCGCCGGCATCTGCCGCCCCATCCCGGCCATCGCCTCCCGCGGCATCGTGCGCACCGATGGCGTCCCGGTAATCGCGCACGCGTTTCTTCCTGCTGAGTTCATCGGTCCAGTCGGGCCCGTTGCCGTTGGCAATGAGCGTGGGTGGATGCCCGCTCTTTCCCCGGATGAAGACGGCGAACTGGTTGTACAGGTCGGCATAGTATTGCGCCGTCATGTTACCCCCGCAGCCCCACGGCGCCTGGCCGACGCCGACGAAGCGCGCCTTGAATGGCTGCGGGTGGCCATGCTGCGCGCGCAATTGGCCGAGCGTCGATCCGCCGTCCGCCCCCAGGTATTCGACCCATTCGGCCGCTTCGCGCGCCGAGCCTGTGCCCACATTCGCGCTGACATAAGCGCTCGAACCGGCCAGCTCGGCCAGGTCGAAGAATTCGTGCGTACCAACGCTGTTATCGTCGGCACCCCGGCTGCCATCGGCCGCGCGCCGAAGCGGGCGCTGTTCGCGCGCGCCCACACCGTCGCGCCAGTGGTAATTGTCCGCCTGGCACCCGGCCGGCCAGCGCAGCACCGGCACGTGCAGGCGCTGCAGGGCCTCGAGCATGTCCAGGCGCCAGCCACGGATGTTCGGCACCGTGGACTCGGGCCCGACCCACAAGGCGCCGGCCTCGCCCGCACGGCCGCTGCCGACCGTCTGGCCATACAGTTCCGCGTGGATGACCGCGCCCGGGCGCGCCGCCTGGACCAGGACGTTCACCCTCTGTGCGGACCAGGCGGCACCTGCTGCGAGCAGGCCGGCGGCCATCATACAAAGTTGCAGATACTTCACAGAACTTCCCTATGCGACTGATGCGGCGTGCACCGATCAAAGCGTTCGACACCGGCCGCGCGAGGCGGCCGGCGAAAAGCGCCGCGACGGCGCTTGCCTTCCGGCTTAGAACTTGTAGCGCAAGCCAAGGCTGAAGGTACGGCCATTGGCAAAGCCCTGGTTCTGCAGGCTGGTCTCACGGTAGAGCGCTTCACCGACGTAGCGGTTCGGCGCCTCATCCATGATGTTCGACGCATTGAACGACACGGTGGCATGGTCGTTGATCGTGTAGTTGAGCGCGGCATCGAGCAAGCCGTAAGCCTTGACATAACTGGTGTTGAACGGCGAGGCCGCGTTGACGTCGCCGAGCTGCTGCGACGAGCGCCAGGTGTAGACGAGGCGCGCCGAGAACGAGTTGTCCTCGTACATGACCGACATGCTCGAGCTGTTCTTGGACACGAACGGCAGCGGGGTGGAAATGATCCGCTGCACGGCGAGGGTACCGGCGTTGACCGGGTTCGAGGTGTCGACGTAGGTGTACGAGCCGGACACGCCGAAGTTCTTCAACCAGCTGACCTCGCGATCGAAGAACCACTGGCCGGACAATTCCACGCCGCGCGCGTACCCCTTCTCGCCATTGACCTTGCGCGAGATCATATACTGACCGTTGCTGCAGCCATTGCTCGTCGTGCCCGCGTAGGCCGGCGCAAAACGCAGCGTCTGGCATTCCCCGACGCTGTTGAAGAAGCCCTTGATCTTCTTGTCGAACAGGGCAAAGGCCACATAATTGGTCGGGCTGAAGTAGCGCTCGAGCGAGAGATCGAGGGAGTCGGCCAATTGCGGCTTCAGGTCCGGGTTGCCCACGCTGCCCGTGCCATCGCCGTTGGCATTAACGAAGGGATTCAGGTCGCCCGTCAGGGGACGCGTCATGCCACGCCCGTAGCCGAAGCGCAACATGAAATCCTTGGACAAATCATATGTCGCGTTCAACGAGGGCAGCGCGTTGGTGTACGAGGTCGATTTGATATTCTCGACCAGGCTGCCGGGCGTGGCGGCGGTCTGGTCGGCGACCCGCGCCGTGGCTTGCACCTGGGTGCGCACCACGCGTACCCCGACCGAGCCCTTCAGGCGTTCGTCCAGCGCGGAGAACTCGCTCGAGACATAGCCGGCCAGGGTCTTCTCGTCGATGTTGCGACGCGCGGCCGCGATCTCGGGATAGCTGCCCTCGAGTGGCATGCCGGCCAGCGGGAACTGGTCCCTGACCTGGTTGCCCAGCAGGGCATCCGGCGAGTACACCACGTAGCCGCCGGCAAAGCCTGTGTCGCCGCGCAGGTAGTTGGTCGGCGCCGATTGCAGGACCCCGGGCATGCTGCCGACGCGGATCGCGTTCGACTGGCTGGCGGTCAGCGCCAGGCCATCGGTGGTCAGGGGACGGCTGCCAAAGCCGTTGTAGGCGCGGTACAGGCTATTTTGCGTGGCATATCGGGTACCGAACTTCAGCCGGCTGAAAAATCCTTCCTCCAGCGCATAGGCGCCATCGAGCGCGAGCGCGACGCCGTCGTCCTTCCAGGTCTGGTAGGTGGCGGGACTGTACCATTGGAAGACGAAGTTGTTCGGATCGGACAGGCTCGGGCCGCTGAACGCGACCTGGTGCGGATCGACGTCGGCCTGGCGCGTCACATCCCACGACAGTCCGCTCACGGTGGCCATCTCGACCCTGCGGTTGTCCTGCTTTTGCGTGGATTTGATGTAGGACACGTCGCCCTTGAGCGAGAGGGCCGGCGTCGGGTTCCATTCGACACCGGCAGCCGTGGACCAGGTGACATAAGGGCGGTGCTCATCGCCGCCCCATGGACGGATCGTCGAGTTCATGAAGGTCCCGCTCACCATGCGCTGGGTGGTCAGCACGTCGTTGCTGCCGCCGTTGTAGTTGCGGTTGGCCAGGTCTTCGGTAATGGCGAACGGAGCCGTTTTCAGGTTGCGCACGTTGGCGCCCTGGTCCACAAAGAGGAAACGGTAATTCTGGTGGTACAGATAGGAGGTGTAGTTACCATCCACGTAGAAGCGCAGGGTGTTGTTCACGCGGTAATCGGCGGCCAGGTTCAGCCCTTTCCGCTCACGCAGGATGCTTTCCTGGAACACGTTCGGTCCCACCGTCGGGGTGGAGATGATGTTGCCAATCTGCTCGGCGGTCAGGCCTGCCGTGTTCGGCATGTTAGCCCCGACGGTCGACGAGGTGGGCAGCGCCGGCACGTTGGCCAGGTAGCTGACGTCGCTGCGGCCGACATACGCGGCCATCGGCTGGCCCGGACTGTTGCTGGTGTTGCCAGCGGCCAGGTTGGCATATTCGGCGCTGTCGCCGCGCACCATGCGCCGATAGTCGGGGCCGCGGCCGGCCGGCGTGTTGTCGGAACGGCCCGCACTCTTCTGGTAGGCGATTGCGGCCATGACACCGATACGCGAGCCGCCGCCCAGGTCGAAGCGGTTGGCGATCAAGCCAAACAGCTCCGGATCGTTCTTCTTCTCCATGTCGTTGTAACGCATATTGGCGTTCAGCGCGGCAGTGAAGGTCTTGAAATCGCTGGGATTGCGGGTGCGGATATTGACCAGGCCGCCGATGCCGCCTTCGATGTGCTCGGCGGATGGGTTCTTGTACACATCCACGCCGGCGATCATGCCGGGAATGGCGCCCTCGATGTTGAATTCGCGGCTGCCGGCGGTGAAGTAGGAGCGGCCATTCAGGTGCGAGGCGGTCTGGTTGGACAGGCCGCGGATGGTGATGCCGGAACCGGCGCCGGCCGGGGACGCGCCCTCGCCGCCATAGCGGTAGCCCTGCACGCCGGGAATCCGCGTCAAGGTCTCGGCAACGTTGGGATCGGGCAGCTTGCCGATGTCTTCGGCGGTGATCGAGTCCACCACCTCCATGGCGTCCCGCTTGATGGCCAGGGACGAACGCGCACTGGCTTTCAGCCCTGTGACGACGACGACCGCAGGTTCGGCCTCCTGGGCCACGGCATTGGGCGCGAAGGCTTGGGCGACCGCCATGGCTGCGCCGGTAACCTTCAGGGATATCATCAGCTTCTTGTTCATTTACTTCGTCTCCTTCATTTAGGACCTGGATGGGTTGCATGTGCGCGACCCGGTTTTATTTTTTGCAAGAGGTCTGTTAACGTTAACGGACCGGCCGACAGCTGGACCGGCGGCCTGCTCCACAAGCCGCTTGCCGCCATCGCGCGCCAAACCGATTGGCCGTCACCACAGCGCGCAGGCCCAACCCACTTTCCCCGGGCAATACCCAAATCGAGGCAGTTGCGCGGGACCGGTAACGTTAACAATTAGGGACCAAAAAATAATGACGGCAGTCAAGTTATCGATATCATTGTACGTCCGCCGTTCGCTGCCTGTCTAACGAAACTTACCCACATCGTAGTTAATTTGCGACACGATAAATTCATGCGCCGGCCATGACTGCGCAGATCAAGCCCGCGCACTGGTAGATTCACGCACTTCCAGCCCATACGGCATCAGGCGCTGTTGCGGCATGGGCAGGCGCCCGGCGCGGCGCTCGCGGATCTGTTCCACGACGAGGTCGACGGCGTTGCGCGCCATGCCGCCAATAGGCTGGTGAATCGTGGTCAGCGCCGGCCAGATGGCGGTCGATACCGGGGTATCGTCGAAGCCGCAGATGGACAAATCATCCGGCAGGTGCAGATGCATCCCGTGCGCCACCGCGACCGCCGCGGCCGCCATGTCGTCATTGCAGGCAAAGATCGCACTGGGGCGGGTCGGCTGCGACAGCAGTTCGCGTGCCGCCACCAGGCCCGAACGGTAGGTAAACATGCCCTGGGCAACGCGTTGCGCCGGCACCGGCAGACTGGCCGCCTGCATGACGTCCATGAAGGCCTTGTAGCGCAACTGGGCAGGCGTATGCTCGGGATCGCCTTTGATGAAGCCGATGTCGGTATGGCCGAGTGACAGGAGGTATTCGGTCATCGTGCGCCCGCCCTCGTAGTCGTCGATGCGCACGGCCGAGACGCGCAGGGAGGGACGCGCCGTCGCAACGGCAACGAAAGGCACGCCCAGCTGCTCCAGCTGCTTGAGCACCGGCAGGCAGTCGCACAGCGGAGGTGGCACCAGGATCCCGTCCACCCCCGATCCCATCAGCTGGTCGATGGCGGCGCGCTGGCTGCTCGGCTCCTGGCAATGCTGCACGACCAGTTCCGCGCCATTCAGGCTGCACTGGCTCGTCGCGCCGGCCAGGAAGGTGCTCTGAAAGGCCGGGCTCGGGTTGCTCGACAACAGACCAATGCGCAGCGTTCCCACCCGCGCGGCGCGGGCGGCGACATTGACCTGATAGTTCAGGCGTTCGATCACTTGCAGGACCTTCTCGCGTGTCTGGGGACTGACGTGATTGCGCCCATTGATGACCCGCGACACGGTCATCAGGGACACGCCCGCTTCCCGCGCCACGTCGTGCAAGGTCGCACCGCTGCGATCGTTCTGGTTGGATTTCATGTTGCCGGATGGTGAGGTAGCCGGCGCGCCGGCCGGCAGGCGCGCATGATTGTTATCGATATCCGGTCATTCTACCCCAGTTTTGCGCTCATCATTGGCCGGCGCCGCCCGGGCAGGTCGCCGGAGCCGGTCTGTTCACCCCATAGTAAACACTGTATGGTTACGACTTTTCGCAGACTGGCCCGGTGGCAGCGTGCGCCAGCCCTGACCGGCGCTGGCCTGCCGGAAACGCAACCGCTGCCGCCCGCTTCGACATGACCAGCAAGCAGTCCCACTACCGTTTCCTGTGCAGCTACATGTTCGGGTATTTCTTTGCCCAGGCGATGAGCGTGTCCCTGCTTGCGCTCTGGCTGCGCTCGACGCTGCAATTGAACGGCACCGAAACCGGCATCGTATTTTCGGCCAACTTCACCGCCGCCATGTGCGCGCAGCCCGTCTACGGTTTTCTGTCCGATAAGGCCGGCATGCGCAAGCACGTCCTGTGGGTGGTGGCGGTCCTGTGCATGCTGTCCGCCCCCTTCCTGGTCCATGTCTACAGCCCGCTGCTCAAGAGCCATCTCCTGCTGGGCGCGGCGCTGGGCGGCATCTATCTTGGCATTACCTTCATCGCCGGCGGCTACGCGGTCGAGTCCTACGTCGACCGCGTCGGCCGCGCCTATGGTTTCGAATACAGCCGGGTGCGGATGTTCGGTTCGCTCGGGTTTGCCAGCGCCGCTTCCTTCAGTGGACGCCTGTTCAATGCCGACCCGAACGTCAACCTCTACCTGGCCTCGACAGCCGGCGCCGCCTTGCTGGCCATCCTGCTGATGTGGCGCATGCCGGCGCACGGCGCGGCGCACAGCCAGCCCCCGCGGGTCAGCCTGGCCGATTCGCTGGGCGTGCTGCGCGACCGGCACTTCTGGCGCTTCATGGTGTTTGTGCTGTCGGTGACGAATATCTACCTGGTGTACGACCAGCAGTTCCCCAGTTATTTCGCGAGCATGTTCCCGACCCGGGAAGAAGGCGCCGCCATGTACGGATACCTGAACTCGCTGCAAGTCTTTATTGAAGCGGGCGGCCTGTTCCTGGCCCCGCTGCTGGTACGGCGCACGGGCGCAAAGAATGGCTTGCTGCTGGCCGGTGCCATCATGCTGATCCGGATCGCAGGTTCCAGCCTGGCGGCCGGCCCCGTGTCGATTTCCTGCATGCGCTTGCTGCATTCGGTCGAACAGCCGATCATCCTGGTCTCGGTGTTCCGCTACATCGCCTGCCACTTCGACAGCCGCCTGGCATCAACCGTGTACATGGTGGGCTGGAGCTTTGGCCACTCGATTGGCCTGTCCATGCTGTCCCCGCTCGTCGGTAAGTGCTACGATCTGTTCGGTTTTCAGCAAGTCTATCTGCTGCTGGCCGCACTCGGCCTCGTGTTCCTGGTCCTGTCGGCGTGGGGCCTGGAAGCCACGCCCGCGGAGGTTCCCGACGCAAGCGCTCCATGCGGCGGCCCGCCTGGCAGCGTTCACGCGCCGGGGTGGATTTCCGCGTCCGACGACAGACGAGGCACCAAACTGTAGGGCAGCAGCCAGTGCTCCACAACGTCCGGCTGGCCCCGGCGACGGCGATGGATCTGCGCGCAAACAAGCTCAATTGCAACACGTCCCATGTCTCCAAGCGGCTGGTGCACAGTGCTCAAGTTGGGCCAGACCGTGGTGGCCAGCGGAGTATCGTCAAATCCGCATACGACCAAATCGTGTGGAACGTCAAGCAGCAGCCCATGGGCGACCGCCACCACGGCGGCCGCCATGTCGTCATTGGATGCAAAAATGGCGCTCGGCCGCCGGCTTTGGCCCAGGAGGTGGCGCGCCGCGGTCAGACCGGAGCGGTAGGTGAACATCCCATCCGCGACCCACTCGGCATGCACGTCCAGCGAAGCCGCCTCCATCGCGTCGACATATGCCCGATAGCGCAATTGGGCCGGGCTGTGCGCAGGGTCGCCCTTGATAAACGCGATGTCCCGGTGCCCCAGCGAGATCAGGTAGCGCATCATCGACAGGGCGGCCTCATAGTCGTCGATGCGCACCGCCGAAGTGGACGCGTTGGGATGCGCAGTGGCAACGGCCACGGTTGGCATGTCCAGATCGGCCAGCAACTCCAGCACGGCTGGACAGTCGCACAGCGGCGGAGTCAGTACGATCCCGCTGACTTTGTTCGTGAGCAGCCGGTCGATGGCAGCACGCCAATCATGCTGGCCGGAGCACGTCTCCAATATCAGCTGCGACGCGCTTAAGCTGCACTGATCCGTCGCCCCGACGAGCAGATCGGCCAGACACGCGGTGCTTGAATTACTGTAGAGCAGCCCGATGCGCAGGCTGCCGACCCGTGCAGCGCGTGCAACGACGTTCACTTCATACTTCAGCTCCTCGATGGCGGCAGTCACGCGCTCGCGAATTGCCTCGCCGACGCGCTGGTTGCCATTGATGACCCGCGACACCGTCATTGGCGACACCTTGGCCAGGCTGGCCACGTCATACAAAGTGACGCCAGGCCGGGATGAGGGTTGCTTTTCAGTCATCGCTTGAGCCGAACCGTGGGGCCGGCAGGAAAAATAATAGGAACACCCGTTTTCTCAGGCTGCGCTCTGGCAACCGGCGCGCTCAACCGTTTCGCGGCCGCCATGGCCGACCAGCGCGAACATCGTCAATCAGATATCAGCCGCGCCCGGGAATAGTTAACGATACCACTTTTGCGCAAAATATACACAGGATAAATCTGCCGTGACAAATCCCGTTTCCGCGCTCACCAAGAGTGGGAAAGGAACCGATTGGCTCGATTTTCCCGATTGGCTTATGAGGACGATATTGGTAACGTAACCATTTCAGTGCGCGGGCGCGCTATCCTCCGGCAACAGACCACGGAAGCTGGAGCATCGACAACGCAGTATTGGTACCGTTCTCACGGCCATTTACCGGTTGAAAGCGCGGCAGGGTCGTGCTAACGTTAACAAGGCCTTTCGCCACAGGAACCCTCCACGACACTCGATGACAAAATCCAAGCCGCAGCATGTTCCTTCCTCGGTCACCCTGCATGACGTAGCCGCCAAGGCAGGCGTCTCAGCAATGACCGCTTCGCGCGCGATCAGCGGGGAGGGCGCGGTATCGCGGCGCAGCAAGCACAAGGTGATGGCGGCGGCCGACGCCCTGGGCTACATGCCCAATATCTCGGCTCGCTTGATGCGGGGCGCGCGCTCCAACGTCCTTGGCATCATGCTCAACGACTTCACGTCCCCTCACCTGAACGCCATCGTGATGGAGATCAGCAAGGCCGTACGTAGCCACAACCGCGATCTGGTTATCTACAACATGTTCTACACCAACGAGGCGCCACGCGAGGGCGCGAGCGTGAACTTGCTTGGTGGCGTGTGCGACGGCTTCCTGGTCCTGCAAGGCATCACGGACAATCTGCTGCGGGTGCTCGAAAAGAGCGCCAAGCCGATTGTCCTCATGAACTTCTGGCGCACGCCCACCAGCCTGCCCGTGGTACGCGCCGACAATTTCATCAGCGCCCGTGACGCCGTCCGCCACTTGATTGAACTGGGCCACAGGCGCATCGCGTACATTGGCGGAACGAACAATTCCGGCCAGAACATTCAGCGCCTGCAAGGCTACTTGGCCGCGATGGCCGAGGTGGGCATTGAGCCTGCGCCGGAATGGCAGGAAACCGGCAATTTCAGTCACCTGGCCGGACTGGAAGCGGGAAAGCGGCTGTTGAGCCTGCCCGAGCGGCCCACTGCCATATTTGCCGCCAGCGACACGATGGCCTTTGGCGTCATGGAAGCGGCCCGCGGTTTCAGCCTGCGCCTGCCTGAGGAACTGTCCATTGTCGGGTATGACGACATCGAGGCAGCCGCGCTTGCCGATCCCCCGCTGACCAGCATTCGCCCTCCCCTGCAACGCTTGGCCGAAGCGAGCGTGCAGGAATTGCTCGCGCGGGTCGAGCATTCACCGCAGCAGCACTCCTGCATTGAACTTCCAAGCCAGGTCATGATTCGCGCGTCGACGGCGCCATATCGCCCCACCCCGGCGGCGGGTAAGCGCCCCTGAAGGCTGTATCGCCGAGGTAGACGCGCCGGCACCACGAAAGTGGCGAAAAGGCGATATACCTTCTGCCAGGTTTGGATGCACAATAGGCACACTGTTTTCCCATGGAGAGTGCATGTCGACGTCGTTCCCGAGCACGCAGTTCACGCTGATGGCCAGCTACAACCAGTGGATGAACGAAAAACTGTACGAGGCCGCCGCCAAACTGCCGGAAGCGGAGCTGACGGCGAACCGCGGGGCTTTCTTCGGATCGCTGACCGGCACCCTCAATCACCTGGTCATCGCCGACACCATCTGGCTGCAGCGCTTCACCGCACACCCGGCGCCGTTTCGCGCGCTCGATGCGGTGCGGGTACTGCCCACGCCGACCGCGCTGGCGGCCGACGAGCTGCCCGCGCTGCCGCTGCTGTTCGAACGCCGCCGCCTGCTCGACTTCGTCATCAAGGAGTGGATCGAGGAGATCGCCGATGCCGACTATGAGCGGGTGGTCCAGTACAAAACCATGAAGGGCGTGGCGGGCGCCAAGCGGCTGGCCACGCTGCTGCTGCATTTTTTTAATCACCAGACCCATCACCGCGGCCAGGCCAGCACGCTGCTGTCCCAGGCCGGCGTGGACCTGGGCATCACCGACCTGCTGGTACTGATTCCCAACGACGAGCTTTAAGGGGACCGCTGCGGTTTTTCGAGGTCCCCTTAACGCCAGTCGTATTCCATCTGGCGCGCGGTTGCCTCGGCCCAGCGCGCGCCCAGCGCCCGCTCGACCAGGTGCAGGCTCATGCCGATGCCGGCCGAGATGCCAGCCGACGTAACGATGCGGCCATTGTCCACATACGGCACATCGCTGCGCACATCGAGATCCGGCAGCATCTGCTTGAGCAGCGGGATATCCTCCCAATGCGTGGTGGCGGCCAGGCCGTCGAGCATCCCCAGCTTGCCGAGCATGAAGGCGCCCGTGCACACCGACGCGACCACCGTTGCACCGCGCGCCGCCGCGCCGATCCAGCCCAGGGTAGGCGCATCGTCCAGCACCCCGGTTACGACGCCGCCCGGCACGATCAATACGTCGATGGCGCCGGCATTGGCGAAATCGCGGTGCGGGAGCACGCCCATGCCGTGACGCGCGGTGACGGGACCAGGGCCTGCGCCGATCAACGATACGCGGAACGGCGCTTGCCCCAGCTCCTTGGCAGCGATGCGTGCGGCGACCGAAAACACTTCGAACGGCCCGGCGAAGTCGAGTACTTCGACATCGGGAAACACCAGAATGCCAACGTGGAGTTGGCCCGCGCTGGCGTGGCGCGTGGCGAGAAGGTCTGACATACAGGGCTCCAGAGAAGGTTACGTCACAGGATGCGTCATAAGCGCCCCGGGCGCCAGCGGCGGAAAGGACAGCTTTCCCGCCTTTCCGCCAAACCGCTTTCTACTGCATCAGCTCGCGGATCACGTGCACGGGCGCGCTGCCGTAGCTCAGGAATTGCTCATTGAAATCCTTGAGCACGAAGCGCGGGCCGAGGGCCTGCTTGCGTTGCTCGCGCAGCTCCATGATGTCGCTGTAGCCGCTGAAGTAGCTGGTCAGCTGCACCGAGCTGACCTGCACGCGGCGCCATTTTTCCTGCGCTTCCGTGCGGGTCTGGAAGGCATGGCGGGTCAGCATGTCCATCGCCTCGGCTTCGCTCATGCCCAGCACGTGCACGGAGTAGTCAAGGATGGTGTTGGTGACGCTGCGCAGGTTCCACTTCGAGTACATCAGCCACATTTCGGGCGCGTTGTCGCCGTAGCCGGACTCAAGCATCATGCGCTCGCCGTACAAAGCCCAGCCTTCGATCATGGCGCCATTGCCGAACAGGGACTTGATCAGCGACGGCGACTTGTTGGCATACACCTGCTGTACATAGTGACCCGGAATGGCTTCGTGAATGTTCAGGATCTGCAGCGTCCAGTTGTTGTACTCGCGCAGGCTGCTCTCGGCCTGTTCGTCCGACAGGCCATCGAGCGGCGTCACGTTGTAGTAGGTGCGCTCCTTCGGGCGATACGGGCCGGGCGCGTCGACGCTGGCGCCGGCCACGCCGCGCTGGTACAGCGGCGTCTCGCGCACCACCAGCGCCTTGTTGGGATCGAGCGTGAGCAGGTCGTGCTGCACCACCCAGTCCTGCAGCACCGGAATCTGGCGCTTGATCTCGGCCACGAACTGCTCGCGCGGCACGTGGTTGGCCGAGAGCCGGTCGATGACCATGGCGATTTTTGCGATCCGGTCGACCGGCTTGACGGCCGTGCCCATGTGCTTGGGCCAGAGCTCGTCCGCCAGGGCATCCATGCGGGCCAGCAGTTCTTCGCGCGCGACCAAGGCCTTTTGATACATCTGCTCGGCGCTCACGCCGGCCTGGATGTCGTAACCGAACTTTTGCTCGTACAGCGCCTTACCCAGGCGGAACGAGCGCGCAGTGCCTGCGGCCTGCTGCTGTTTATCGAGGTCGGTGAGGAAGTCGATATAGCCGATCAGCGCATTGCCCGCAGCCGCGATACGGCCGGCAAACAGGTTTTTTTCGCCCTGGTTGAGAATGGAGTCCTGTGCCGCCTTGCCAAGATCGGCCAGCACCACCATCACGCCCGGGGCCTGCTGCAGCGCCAGTTCGATGTGTTCGTGGGTCGGGTTGACGATACTGGCCTGCGCGGCCTGGTAGTAGGCCGGTACATTGGCCAGGCGTTTGAGCACGGTGCGCAGGCGCTGCGCCTTGGAGGCGTATTCGGAGCCGAGAATCAGGTCGAGCGGCTTGGCGATGTTGTAGACCGCCGGGTTCCATTCGAATTCGCGCAAGGTGGTCAGGCGCCAGCGGTCGCCCTGCAGTTTGTTCTGCAGCAGGGCCAGGTCGGTGCGCTGGCGCGTCGACAGCTGCTGCCCATCGAGTCGGCCGAATTTTTGCAGCCACTCGTCGATAAAGGCCAGCTGCTGGGTGCGCGTGGCCGCGCTCGGGATGGTCATGCTGGCGGCGCCGTCGTATTTACCGGCCTCGATTGCATCCTCGGGATACAGGCGCCACAACGCGGTGAGGAACTGCATGCTCATGATGTTGAACTGACGGTCCTGCCTGCGCTCGGCGATGGCCGGTTCGGAGTGCGCCGCCGCGGTGGGACGGGCGGCAGCCGCCGGCGCGGCCGCGCCTTTCTTTCTGCCTTTTTTGGCGGGCGCCTTGCCCTTGGACGCCTTGACGGCATGGGTCTTGGCCGCGCCGGCGTGCTTCTTCGGCTTGGCGGCGCTCGCCGGTGCCAGCGCGAAGGCGCTCAGCACCAGCGCCAGCGCGATCTTTGATTTCATCATTGCTTTTGCCTCTTCACGATACCTTGTCAGGGGCGGTACGCGCGGTACGGCCCGAGGGGCGCCAGATTAGCACCATCTCATCCATTGCGCATCTTTGTCACAAATCGATGCAGATGAGCTCAGCTTAAATGCTAATCGATTATACCGGCGCGTATCATGTCCTGATGGCGCGCCGAGAGCACGGCGGCGGCATGCTTGCCGTTGGCAATATTGGTCAGCACGATTTCGCTCGACTTGGTGAAGCGGTGGCCAATGCGCACCGTGTAGGAGCCGGTGACCCAGCTCCAGAAGCTTTGGAAGAAGGTGGCTTCGTCCATGTCGCGCCATTTGACGCCGGTGACGCCTTTTTTCCAGGGCAGCACGCCGGAATAGGCCCACACGCCGATGTCGTCGTAGTACAGCTGAACGCTGCGCACCAGCAGGAAGCGGTAGCCGACGATCAGCGCGGAGAACACCAGCACCACTGCGGCGGCAAGCTCGTTGACCATGAAGGCCAGCGGCAGGGCGCCGAAGAACAGCACCAGCGCCAGCACCACGATGCCGGCATAGGCCACCCAGGATTTGACGCCGACGACCTCGGCATGCGGGGAAATGGTCACTGCATTGTCTTGTTCCATGTGCACTCCTCGAAATTAGCGAAGTCCATCCTCCAGCATGCGCAGCATATCGGATGGCGACATGCGCGCCGACATGTCGCTGCCTTCGAGCAGGCCGTCGGCCAGATCGCGCTTGTGCTTGTGCAGCTCCACGATGCCTTCCTCGATGGTGTGGCGGGCAACCAGGCGGTAGATCGTCACCGGGCGCTGCTGCCCCATGCGGTGCGCGCGGTCCGACGCCTGGTCTTCCACCGCCGGGTTCCACCACGGGTCCATGTGGATCACATAATCGGCCGCGGTGAGGTTGATGCCCACGCCGCCGGCCTTCAGGCTGATCAGGAATACGTCGCCCTGGCCGGCCTGGAAGGCGTCGACACGCTTTTTCCGCTCCTGCATCGGGGTCGATCCGTCCAGGTACTGGTAGCCGATGCCGCGCGCATCCAGGTGCTGGCGGATCAGGGTCAGGTGGTCGACGAACTGGCTGAACACCAGCACCTTGTGGCGGTTTTCCAGCAGGCCTTCAAGCAGCTCGGAGAACACCGTCAGCTTGCTGCTCCGGAGCTTGAGTTCGGGAGCGACCAGCGCCGGATTGCAGCAGGCGCGGCGCAGCTTCATCATCTCGGCCAGGATCTGGATCGACTTCTGGCTTTCGGGCGCTTCCAGCGCGGCCAGGTTCTGCAGCGCGTCGCGCCGCAGCGTTTCGTACAGCGCCGTCTCTTCCTCGGTCAGCTCGACCGGCAGTACGATCTCGGTGCGCGGCGGCAGTTCGGACAGCACCTGGGCCTTGGTGCGGCGCAGGATGAAGGGCTGGATCAGGCGCTTCAGGCGCGAGCGCGCGCCGGCCTCGGCGCGCTTGTCCTGGGCCTTTTCGATCGGCCCGGAAAAGCGCAGCCTGAACTGGTCGCTGGTGCCGAGCAGGCCGGGATTGATGAACCTGAACAGGTTCCACAGCTCGCCCAGGTGATTTTCCAGCGGCGTGCCGGTGGCGGCCATGCGGAAGTCGCCCTGCAGCGCCATCACGGCCTGCGAGCGCTTGGTGGCGGTGTTCTTGATGGCCTGGGCCTCGTCGAGCACGATGGTGGTCCAGCGGCGCTTGGCGAACTGCGCCGCTTCCAGCTGCAGCAGACCGTAGCTGACGATCACCAGGTCGAAGGGCTCGGCCTCGTCGATCGCGGCGGCGCGGTCGCCACTGCCGAACAGCTTGACGTTCAGGGTCGGCGCAAAGCGCGCCGCTTCGCTCATCCAGTTGGTGCACACCGAGGTCGGCGCCACCACCAGCGTCGGTCCCTGCGGCGCGCGCAGCAGGATCAGGGCCAGCGCCTGCAGGGTTTTACCGAGGCCCATGTCGTCGGCCAGGCAGGCGCCCACGCCCCAGTGGGCCAGCCGCGCCAGCCATTCGAAGCCTTCGCGCTGGTAGTCGCGCAGCTCGGCCTGCAGGGTGCTGGGCAGCTCGGGCACGAAGGCGGTGGTGTCGGCCATTCGCGCCAGGTGCTCGCGCCAGGCCTTGTCGGCCTCGACCCCGCCCGCGTCGCCGGCCAGCTCTTCCAGCGCGAAGCTGGCCAGCGGATGCACGCGTACGCCGTCGCCATGTTCGCTGCCGAACGAGGACAATTCCATCAGGCGGCGGTGCAATTCGTTCGTCAGTGCCATGAACTGGTTGTCGCCCAGCGCCACGAAGCGTCCGCGGCTGCCCTTGAGCATGCCGAGCAGTTCGCGCAAGTCCATCACCTTGTTCTCGTCGATCTGCACTTCGCCGCTGACGGCGAACCAGTCCTTGTCGCGCTTGATCTTCAGGCGCATCGATTTCGATTCGGCCTTCCTGGTGACGCGGAAGGCTTCCCCTTCGGGCCACGCCAGCACCACTTTGGCCGGGTCCTGTTCCTGCAGCTGGGCCAGCAGTTCCAGGCAGTCGAGCGGCTGCCCGAGCAGCCACTCGCCGTGGTCGGACTCGCCCTGTTCGAGCGCGTGGCAGGCGCCGACCAGCTGGCGCTCGGCTTCGCGTTCGGCGTTCAGGTCGCGCCGCGCTTCGGTGCGCACGCCGTTCACGTCGGCGATCAGGCTTTCCGCGCCCGACCCGGGCGCGTAATACGCTCCCGCATCCGGCAGCGGCCGCACCAGGATCTGCATGCGCAGGCCTTGCTGGTAGGAGGTCAGATGCACATGCAGGCGCCGGTCGGCCTCGACCTTTTCGGTGTCGGCCGCGCTGCCGCCAATGTCGGACTGCACGGTAACGATCGACGAGATCGCGCTGATCGCCTTGAGTACGCGGGTTTCCGCTTCCAGCGGCACCACCAGCCCACTGCCGACGATGGCGCCGATGCGGCGGTGCTCTTCGGTGATGCGCACCACGCGCAGGCGGTTGGCCGATTCGCGCGAGACGCACACGTCATCGCTGCCGCTTTCCACCGGTGGATTCATGCTGATGATGACTTTCCCGCCCTTGGCCTTGACCAGCAGTTCGGGTTCGCCCGGCAGCAGTTCGACGCGGGTGCCGGGATCGTCCATCCAGAACAGCAGCGGATGGCCGACCAGTGCGGCGACGGCCAGGTCGGGATCGAGCTCGAAGCGGGTGCCGCCGCCGCTGTAGTAGCGGTAGGGCTTGGCCAGGGCCACGACATTCAGGTCCTGCGCCGTGAGGAAATCCATTTCGCCGCCATCCTCGGACAGGCGCTTGAGCGCCACCATGCGGCCACGGCTCCAGCCACCCTGCGCATCGCGCTTCTGTTCGCGCGCTTCCACCTCCTGGATGCCGTAGTTCGCATCGTATTTAAGCATCCACACCAGGCGCGATTCGCGCACCACTTCCACGTTCGCGGCCGGCTGCAGATTGATCAGGGCATTGAGCTGGCGCTCCCACGGCTCTTCGCGCTCGAACCATTGCGTCATGTCGGCGAAGCGGTGCTTCTGGCGCAGCGAAATGCCGCGCTGCTCGTGCGACACGGCGCCCAGGCGCCCGAGCAGCGACGCCAGCTGCGCCGACAGCAGGTCAAAGCCGGCACTCTCCGACGCGTCGAGCATCTCTTCCAGCACGGCGCGCTTGTCGTGCAACTGCGGCAGCGCCAGCCAGTAGTGCAGCAGGGCGCGGAACAGTACCGGCTGCAGCGCGCTTTCCCAATTGCGCGAGGGGAGCACGTCGACGTCGACGGTGCCGCCGCGGATCTGGCGCAGCATGCTCAGTTGCTGGTACACGGCGGTGTCGTGGCTTTGCACCGCGCGGCTTGTAATGTCGAGATAGGCGTCGAGCGCCTTGTGGTGCTTCGGGTCGCCGCTCCTCAGCATGGCCAGTGCGTACAGGTGCCCGCCCAGGCCGGGGAAGCACATCTTGCGTTTGCCGGTTTCGCGCCGCAGGGTCTTGAGCGCCTGCTCGAAGCCGTCGATGGCGGGCAGATGATCGTCGCGCAGCACCTGCACCACGCTGGTGTAGAACTGCGCCAGCGAGCCATCGAGCTCGGGCAGCATGCGCAGCGCGTCGTCGAGCCGGCCGCACAGGATCAGGTGTTCGGTCATCACCGCGCGCAGCGCCATCGATGCCGCGCCTCTTGCGAGGTGGCGCTCGGCATGGGTGCGCACCGTGGGCGCGTGCGCCGGTTCGCGCTGGCTGTGCTCGACCAGCACGGTCAGCACTTCGTCGCGCAGCTCAGGGTGAATGCGCGCGAACAGGTCGGGTTCGAACGGCCGTCCGGCGATTTCCACCAGCGGATGCAGGTAGGCCGCCTCGTGGCAGCTCAGGCAGGCCGACAGCAGCGGCCCCACCACCTGGGGCGGATTGCCGCCCGCCAGCGCCATGCGCAGCAAGGCCACGCCCTGGCGATAGCTGCGCAGCACCACCGCGCCTTCCCAGTTGACCCGCACCGGCATCAGCTCGTAATAGGCCTGCGAAAGGGCGTTGAAAACGCCGCCATGCATCGCTTCGCGCAGGGCCGGCCAGCTCACGTCGGGATGGGCGCTGTAGCCGCGGCCGGCATGTTCGTTGACCATGCCGCGCACGCGCAGGTGGGTCAGGTCGGCCGCCAGCTGTTCGTCGTCGTCGCGGATTCTGGCGCCCTTGAGCAGCTCGTGCAGACGCTTGCGCCCGGTGGGTTCGCCAAGGATCGCGAGCGAGGCGACGATCAGTTTCTGGTACTGCCCGACCGCGTCGAACTGTGCGCGCAAGCCTTCCAGCGACATTATCGGTTCACCAGGTTGTCGATGGCGACCGGCGCATCGGCGGCGTCGCCGCACAGGCCGAACACGCGCAGATAGAAATACAGTTCCGCCTCCAGGGTGCGCACGATGCTGTCGGCCTTGCGGAAGCCATGGCCTTCGCCTTCGAGCGTCATGTAGGCCACCGGCACGCCGTTGGCGCGCAGCGCCTCGACCATCACTTCGGACTGCTGCGGCGGCACCACCTTGTCGTCCAGACCCTGGAAGAAAATCATCGGGCGGCGCAGCTGTTCGGTGTGATTGCTGGGCGAACGCAGCAGGTACAGCGCCTGCGCTTCGGCTTTGGGCGCGATCAGGTATTCGTTGTAGTGCGACTCGAACTTGTGCGAGTCGGCGTCCAGGCCGGCCAGGTCGGCCACGCCGTAGTAGCTGGCGCCGGCCTTGAACACGTCGTGGAAGGTCAGCGCGCACAGGGTCGTGAGGCCGCCGGCGCTGCTGCCGCGGATGATCAGGCGCTCGGGATCGACCACGCCGCGCGTGGCCAGGTAACGTGCGCCGGCCACGCAGTCCTCGACGTCGATCACGCCCCACTGGCCTTTGAGGGCGTCGCGGTAGGCGCGTCCGAAGCCGCTGCTGCCGCCGTAATTCACGTCAAGCACCGCGAAGCCACGGCTGGTCCAGTATTGCGTGGCCAGCTTGAGGGTGTTGCTGGCCATGCCGGTCGGTCCGCCATGGCCGATCACCATCAGCGGCGGACGGCTGTCCGGGGCCGGCACCACGTCGCTATTGGTGGGCGGGTAGTAAAAGGCGTGGGCGACGCGGTTGCCGCTGGTGGGGTAGGAGATCGATTCCGGCACCGACAGATAGCCTTCGGCGGGCAGACCGGCAATCGAGCGGGCCAGCACGGTGCGCTCGCCGCCGGCCAGACCGATGCGGGCGACTTCGAGCGCGATGGTCGGCGCGCCGCCCAGCACCACGGCGCTGGCGCCGGCCACGCGCAATTCGCGGATCTCCTGGTAGGGATTGGCCACGATGGTGAATTTGCCACTGGCGGCATCCATCTGCGCCAGCCGGCTGACGCCATGCTCTATATAGCTGCAGACGATGTCGCCGTCCGGGCGGAAGCCGTACAGCGCGCCGCCGAAGCTCCAGTGCGGCACGCCGAATTCGGCGGCGCGCTCGGCCAGGTTGCGCAGTGCGCCGCCTGCTTCGCGCCGGTACAGATTCCACCAGCCGCTGCGGTCGGATACGAAGTGCAGCACGCCGGCCGGCGACCATTCGGGCTGGCAGACCGATTCTTCGGCGCCGCCGGCGACCAGCTGCGGGGTGTCCAGCGTGCCGTCGGCGCGCACCGCGGCGATCCACAGCTCGGTGCCCTGCCACGGCATGCGCGGATGGTCCCACGACAGCCAGGCCAGGGTGGCGCCGTCCGGCGACAGGCGCGGGGCGGCGTAGAAATCGCTCCCTTGCACCAGCACCGTGCGGGCACCGTCGAGGCCGACCGCGCACAGCGTATTGACAGGATACGGAGCGGCGCCGCGGTGGTCTTCGCACACGGCGACCAGGCGGCTGCGCCGGGCATCGAGCACGAAGTCGGCGTAGCGCAGCGCCGCATCGACGCTGAACGCGCGCGGGGCGGCGCCATCCTCGATGACGTACAGGCCGTTGTCGGGCTGATTGGAAAAGTAGACCGTGCCGCCGGCGACATGGCAGGCGCCGCCGCCGTACTCGTGCACGCGGGTGCGCACGTTGAACGGGGCCGGCGTCAGTTCGACGACGCTGTCGCCGCGCTGGCGCAGCAGGGTGGTGCGTCCGCCTTCGCCGGGACGCCCCTCCAGCCAGTAGATATCGGCGCCGTCGACGGCCAGTTGCGACAACGGCAAGGAACCGGCAGCAACCACCTGCGCACCGATGGGGGACGGCCACAGGCCGTGTACGGCAACAGGTTTGTCGCTATTTTCTAAATGCGATGTCATGGGAGCGCTCGCGCGGCAAGCCGAATGGGGGAAAGCAGGATTTTACCCGTCCCGGGCGGCGCGTGCCATGGCGTGCGCGGCGGGCCGGGGATGCGATAATAGCCGTTTATTTTCGCTTCCGATTGCCGTCCATGCCACAATTCGCTCCGCTCAAGAATGACACCTTCCTGCGCGCGCTGCTGCGCCAGCCGACCGATTACACGCCGGTGTGGCTGATGCGCCAGGCGGGCCGCTACCTGCCGGAATACCGCGCCACGCGCGAGCGCGCCGGCTCCTTCATGGGCCTGGCCACGAATCCGGACCTGGCCACGGAAGTGACGCTGCAGCCGATCGACCGCTACGCGCTGGACGCGTCGATCCTGTTTTCCGACATCCTGACGGTGCCGGACGCGATGGGACTGGGCCTGTATTTCGTCGAAGGCGAAGGCCCCAAGTTCGAGCGTCCTCTGCGTACCGAAGCCGACATCATGGCGCTGCGCTCGCCCGACATGGACTCGCTCGACTACGTGTTCAAGGCGGTGACCTCGATCCGCACGGCCCTGGACGGGCGCGTTCCGCTGATCGGCTTTTCCGGCAGCCCGTGGACCTTGGCCTGCTATATGGTCGAGGGCGGCGGCTCCAAGGAATTCCACACGATCAAAAAGATGCTGTACAACCGCCCGGACCTGATGCATCACATCCTGGCGACCAATGCCAGCGCGGTGGCCGAGTACCTCAACGCCCAGATCGACGCGGGCGCGCAAGCCGTGATGATTTTCGATTCGTGGGGCGGGGCGCTGGCCGACGGAGCCTACCAGACCTTCTCGCTGCAATACATGCAGCAGGTGATCGGCCAGCTCAAGCGCGAGAAAGACGGCGTGCGCATCCCGGCGGTGGTGTTCACCAAGGGCGGCGGCCTGTGGCTGGACCAGATCGCCGACATCGGCGCGGACGCGGTCGGCCTGGACTGGACCGTCAACCTCGGCCAGGCGCGCGCCCTGGTCGGCCATAAGGTGGCCCTGCAGGGCAATCTTGACCCGGCCATCCTGTTCGCCACGCCGGAGCAGATCCGCGCCGAGGTCGAGGCCAGCCTGACCAGCTACGGCAAGCCGTCCGATGGCGCCGGCCACGTCTTTAACCTGGGCCATGGCATTTCACAATTCACGCCGCCGGAATCGGTGACTGCAATGGTCGATGCCGTGCATGAATTCAGCCGCAAACAGCGCGCCGCATAAGCCTGGAAATAGTTGCCGGATCGCCAGCTTTCTATGCGCAGCGGGATGCAGCGATGCGAAATGGAAAATCCAACTTATGCACAGATTTCAGATGTGAAAGTGTCATCTGCGCATAAGATGCTGTTCAAAATCACAATATTTTAAGCTATTGATTTTGAAGCAGTTTTTATTATTTCTTGCTGAGTTGCTCAAGCATTGGGCAGCGATTCTCCAGAGGGAGCCGGGCGAATACCGGTCATTGTCCACAAAGTTATCCACAGAAAATGTGGATAATGAAAAAAAGCCCTTGGTTTACCGGCACTTAGCTGAATTCTTGAGGTATTACATGAGGTTGCTGCTGCGTCTCATGATTTTTTGATATGCAATATCGACGAAATGCATCCGGACCGCATGGCTGCTTTGGTCAGGCCGCTTTATTCCATTTTCACGCGGGAAGCACGCTGAAAAGAAGGTGGCGGGAAGTAAAAAATCGTTACTTATGCACAGAAGCGCATTAAAAAATGTGTTTTCCTGTCCACTAGGGCGGGATTTTTAAGTAGCTGATTTTAAAGATAAAATTTTCCCGGATTGGTCGCCGCGCGGCCCCAGGTTTGCGCTGCCTCAAATGCTGAGCTTACGGCTGAGCAGGTTGTTCACAAAGTTGTCCACAGTTTGACCCGTCCGCTGGGGACAAGTGCGCAAGTGCTGCGATCCCGGCGATTTCTCGCTCAACAATGGCTCAAATGGCGTACTGCATTCTCCACATCGCGCTCGATACTCCGCTCAATAGCTGCTTCGACTACCGCTGGCCGTGCGCGCCCGGCGAGGAGCCGTTGGCGGGCCAGCTGGCCCTGGTCAATTTCGGCAATCGCGAAGTGGTCGGACTCATCGTCGAGATCCGTGGGCATACCGAAGTCCCGCCCGACAAGCTGAAAAACGCGCTGGCCGTGCGCGGCCAGCTGGCGCCGCTGCCGCCCGCGTGGATCGAGCTGGCCGCGTTCGCCGCCGACTATTATCAGCGCCCGCTCGGCGAGGTGGCCCTGCCCGGCCTGCCGAAGAACCTGCGCGTTTTGACGACGGTGGCGCTGGACCGCGCGCTCAAGAAACTGGCCAAGCCGATGCCCGCGCACGACGCCACACCGGCCGGCATGCCGGCGCTGAACGGCGCGCAGCAGGAAGCGGCCGACGCCATCGGCGGCGCGCAAGGCTTTACGCCGCTGCTGCTGTACGGCGTGACCGGCAGCGGCAAGACCGAAGTGTATTTGCAGGCCTGCGCCCAGGTGCTGGCGCGCGAGGCGGACAGCCAGATCCTGATCCTGGTCCCCGAGATCAACCTGACCCCTCAGCTGGAAGGCAATATCCGCGCGCGCTTTCCCGGCGTGATGCTGGCCACCCTGCATAGCAGCCTGTCGGAAGGCGAACGCAGTTTGCACTGGCTGGCCGCGCACCAGGGCCAGGCCCGCATCGTGCTCGGCACGCGCCTGGCGATCCTGGCCTCGCTGCCGCACCTGAAGCTGATCGTCATCGACGAAGAGCACGACCCTTCGTACAAGCAGCAGGAAGGCTTGCGCTATTCGGCGCGCGACCTGGCCGTATGGCGCGCGCGCCAGCTCGGCATACCGGTGGTGCTGGGATCGGCCACGCCGTCGCTGGAGAGCTGGCACCACGCCGGCTCCGGCCGCTACCGCAAGCTCGAACTGCGCGAGCGCGCCGTCAAGGACGCGGTGCTGCCGCGCGTGAAGCTGCTGGACATGGAGCGCGACAAGCCGGTCGACGGGCTCACCTCGCACCTGGTGGCGGCGCTGCGCCAGCGCCTCGAACGGGGCGAACAGTCGCTGCTGTTTTTGAACCGGCGCGGCTATGCGCCGGTGATCTGCTGCGAAGCCTGCGGCTGGATCAGCGACTGCACCCGCTGCACCTCGTTCATGGTGCTGCACAAACCCGAACACCGGCTGCGCTGCCACCACTGCAGCCTGGAGATGCGCATTCCGCGCCATTGCCCGACCTGCGGCAACGTCGACCTGCAGCCACTGGGACGCGGCACCCAGCGGGTCGAGGAAGGCTTGCAGCAGATGTTCCCGCAGGCGCGCATCCTGCGCATCGACGCCGACTCGACGCGCCTGAAGGGCAGTGCGCAGGCGGCCTTCGATACGGTGCACCGGGGCGAGGTCGATATCCTGATCGGCACCCAGATGGTCGCCAAGGGACACGACTTCAAGAAGCTGACCCTGGTCGGCATCCTCAATCCCGATACCGCGCTGTTCTCGCAGGATTACCGCGCCAGCGAGCGCCTGTTCGCCCAGCTGATGCAGGTGGCCGGGCGGGCCGGGCGGGCCGCGCGCAACGAGGGCGGCAGCGCCAGCGAAGTGCTGATCCAGTCGCGCTATGTGGCCCATCCGCTGTATGCGGCGCTGGTGCGGCACGATTACGACAGTTTCGCCAGCTCCCTTCTGGCCGAGCGCCGCCAGGCCGGGCTGCCGCCTTACATGTATCAGGCGCTGCTGCGCGCCGAAGCGCGCGAGCTGGCCATCGCCATCGAATTTCTGGAAGCGGCGCGCGACTGCATCGAGCAGGATGGCATCACCATCAACGATCCGATCCCGATGACCATGACGCGCGTGCACAACGTCGACCGTGCGCAGCTGCTGGTGGAAAGCGCTTCGCGCCCGGCCCTGCAAGCATTCCTGAAAGAGTGGCTGGCGCGCCTGCGCGAGATGAAGAGCCGGGTCAAGTGGTCGCTGGAAGTGGACCCGCTGGATATTTGACTGCGGTGGCTGACAGAACGCCTTGTCGGTCAGCAGCAGGAAGCCACGAGCATCCTCCAGCTTGTAGATCAGGCGCATGACGTCATCCATGCGCTCCCAGTTTTGCGCGGTATCGAGGTGAGCCACTGGCGATGGAGGGTAGTTCTTCATTGTGCACCCCAGCAGCTTCTTGAGTGCAGCGACCGGCCATGCCAATCTGCTATTGATACGGATAGTCCGCAGAGTAGTCACTACACCAATCAGCACCAGAAAGCGAAAGGATCTTTCCGCTTTACAGTAATGCAACCAAGCGAATCACCCTGTCGCGATTTAACTTGGAAACATCCTGTGCAAGCAATTATTACTTACAGGATGATTGTAGGCAATGATCAATAAAAATGTCAACAGTGAAATATTTTTATGAGGATCATAATAGACATTGTTGACGCAAGTCGAGATGGTTGGGCTAAATGAAACACATACCCGGCACTGCATAGTAGGAATCTTTAAACCGAATAGAGGAAGGGTTTCGTGAGTAAGTTTTATGACAAAGTTAAACGCGGCGGCGTGGTTGGTCCCCGCAAGCGGGGCTTCACTTTAGAAGATTGGTGGAAAGCGTATGATGAATTAGCGTCCGAGGATAAGCGCGATACGCTCTTGTACATATCAGGAAAGCATATTCACACAAAGCTATCGGCTATACGCAATACGCTTGCCCAATCTTCGTTGTCTAGTCTATCTAAAACAACTCGCACTAAGGCACTCATTTCAGCAGCCAATCATCAGCTTGAAAGCATGGAGCTACAGATAAGGCGACGGACTGAGGAGGATGCAGGCAGCGGCACTGCAACATTGGATATTAGAACTTTAGCGAGCACCCAACTTACACTAGCTAATGGCAAAAGCTACAACGTAGAGGCCGTGCTCGGCGGAATGCTAGATGGTGTGGTGATTCCAATAAGAGCAGCGCTTGCGACAGGGCGCAGCGACGTAGACGACAGTTTTGATGCCGTCAATTGGGGTCACGTCTCGCATGAGATTAACCTTGGTATGCTCTACGACCAAACTGAGAATTTGTGGGAAGATTGTATCTGGAACACCTACATAATAGGAGGTGCACGCGAAAACATTCTGGCGATGCCCCTTGATCTGGACGCAAAACTCGGTACGCACGCTGCGGCCGCCCGAAAACTTGCGTTGGGGATTGAGTCGTTCTCTTATGCCAGACAAGCTATTCAGCTACTAGGCATTCGCGCACTCCCGACAAGAATCAAGGAAGTGCTTGCGGTAGTGAACGAAGGCGGCCAACAGCAGATTCAACTAGGGCGCAACGAACTCGCCCCCCATAGCCAAACTATGCTGTTTGCGTTACGAACAATGGCATGTCCTCCATATTACGACTCTTTGATAGATCAAAAACAGTCAGGCCTCGGAGGAGCTAGCCTTTCGCAGTTGTTTGACGTATGGATGCTGGTTTCTCAAGCAGCAACCCGTTTATGGGAGGAAACTTCATCAGCTTATTTGCCAGAACTGCCGCCCCTGACAGATGAAGTATGTAACATGCAGGATTACATTCCTTTTTTCGATATCGATGTACTCATCAAGGCAGCGCATGAGGCTACAGGAGTTCCGGTCACGCAAGTAAAGGCTGTTATTGACTTTCTGACTTTTCAGGGGGAAAGGAATCAAGAATTCTTCACACAACCTTTAGTGTTTACAGGGGAGAAGTCAAAGTTGTACCCCATCTTCGGCGCGATAGCTATGGCGCCAAATTTGCGATATGTGCTTGAATGCTGGATGGCTCAGCTAAAGGTAAAGCTCGATGAACGAGGGTTAGTGTTCGAAGCCCACATTCGTTCTGAAATCGCCGAAGCGATCAAAGGTTCGCCAATGTTGTCGAAGCTAGCAAAATTCATATCGGAGGATTACACATTTAGATGTAAGGATGGGGCATTTGGACAAATCGATGCAATATTTTGCATTGGCTCACACGTCTTTGTCCTTGAAGCGAAATGCATTCTAGAGCCAACCGACTCAACATCCATAGGGACACATCGTCTTGCCATTGAACATGCCGCCGAACAAGCGAGAACTCGCGTAAAATTAATTGACCAGCATCGCGAAGAATTTCGAGCTGACGTAAAGCAATTTGGCTGGAGCCTTCCGTCTCATTTCCACATTCATCCGCTTATCGCTGTGAGTACGATTGCTCATGTAGGCGTTCCTTTGGATGGAGTTCCGGTCGTAGACGAGTACGTTTTGCGTAAATTCTTTGCAGGAGGTTATGAGGACGTCGGCCTAGACACAAGTGATTTTTCTGTCGCTGAACGCATTTTCAGGCCGTTTTATGCCGATGCAACAGAAGCCGAAGCAAGTGCAGCTGATTATTTCAAGCAGCCACCACAGTTACTGCAGTATTCGGACGCTCTACGGCTTCGAGACGTCCCGATATATGCGGCGGCTGAGGATGATTGGAGCGGTATGTTAGTCGACTATGAACAAAGTTAGGCGAATCCGCAATTAGGGAACGAGGTCGCCGCATAAAGCCGCCGCTAAATTGACTACCAATCGCACTACCTTTCGAAAACGTCTTACATCCGCCCTTACATAGGACATAAAAACAACAAAGCCCGGTCCATTGGACCTGGCTAAGTTATTGATTTTATTGGTAGGCCCTCTCGGAGTCGAACCGCGCACCAAAGGATTATGAGTCCGTTAAACAAAAGGCTGGAAACCAAAGCAAGTCTTTGAATTTAAAACAAATTCCTTGCCATCCGCCGCTAAAAATAGCGTACAGGCAGGACCAGAATTGGACCAGATAGCTGGCGGCAGACCGGACGGTGAACGGACACCGGCCTACAGCCAGCCACTTTAGTCTTCGGTATTTGTGGACGGGTCGCTCAGATCCAAGATCAAGCCGTGGCTCTCCGCACCCCCAACAAGGCGATCGTGCTCATACTGATCAGGATTCAGACTTACTGAAAAGCCGCGCTTCCTCATTTCGGTTAACGACCGCGCGTTAGCTTCGTCGCCAAAATCGCCCGGCTTGCGCACATATTCTGAGACCACATGCTCAGCATGGTCAACGATTTTCTGATCCTTGACTGACAAACTCTGATACAAATATGGCGAATTAACAGCGTCCCCTTCGAAGTCTCCCTCCGGGATCGTAATATTTTTGAAAGCTTGAAGAGCCTCTGTGACATCATTAATTGTAGGCTTAGGTAAGAACATGGAAATTCCTTTCGGTTAAACATTGCGCATGATTGGTTAGGGCTTGCGGCTCGGTGCAGTTACAGGACGTCATTAAAATGCATCTTGGGAAAATTTCTTGGTAACTGGATCAAACCCCCGCTCAACAGCAATCTCAAAATAGTGCGCCGCCATCGCCATGTCAGGCGGGATTACGCCTGAGAACTCATCCTGAGCCATACCGGGTTTAAGAGGCAAATAATAGTGAGAGGTAATCAACGCAGCTGGGCCGCTTCCGTACTTGGCGGCGTCGTGGTAGGATTTGAAGGCGAACAATCGCTCCCCATGCAAATCACTCTCTGCGTACAGTTGCCCCTGCAAAGTGTAAAAATCAACGCGGCTTTCATCCTCCAAGAAAACATCGTCGCCCGCATCCAAGGCTTTGGCGACAAATTTACAAAGACTTTTAGCGCGCACCAAGTTTTGTTCAGCCCCCCATCCGTTGCGCAAGGCTCTTGCCAAATTGACCTTGACATAGTGAAGAGGGGTCTCACTCAGCATCTCCAGCAAAGCTACGCCAAGTTTGGCACGAGGTCCGGTCTTTTGATTTACCAAGCGAATAGCCAGAGGGCCGATGTACAGTGGCAGCGCCTTGTTGGTAGGCCCGATGCTAGCTTTAATTGCGCAGCGAAACAATTCCAAGTCATCTTCGGTAGGCAACTCGCCCACGAGCTCATACATAAGAAGCAAGAAAAATGCTTGAAGAGGGACCCCCGCATTCCGCAGCTCATTGATCTTGTCAACGTCCAAGGCAGGGCTTTGTGGTCTTGCAGCGGTGGGCTGCCAATTCGCAATGAGCTCATCTACACGTTCTAACTGGACATCGTGCTTCAGGCTGTACTCGGTCAAGCGCCTGGCCTCGCGCTCGCGGCGATCCCTCAATTCAGACGCTGTACATTCTTCATCCCAGGACGACTCTGGAAAATCAGAAAGACCGACGTTAGCAGACCAAGTACGGTAGTCCACTTCAGCTAAAACATAGCTGGTCGCATCTTTGAAATTAAAAGTGTCAGGGACTGAAGTGCCCTGTGCTGACAAACATTCGCGGAGACGCTTCGATATACGCGCGAATAGAGTTTTTGACTTAATGTTGAATTTCATATCGGCTCCCGGCGGGCAAGCATAGGCAGCCCGCCAAAAAAGTTAAGGCGGGGAATGCACGCTTTAGCCGCGAGGCCGAGGGTGGTGATTGAATTACCCTACAAAAATCGTACCACGGGCGCCCCTCCGGCGTCAATTACAACCTTAGCGAGGTGACAGTACACGGGGCAAAATGTGCTTCCGAATCAGTCAGACATCTTGACATCGGCAGCAGCCTGCATGCCGACCGATGATTATGCAATGGGTCGGCTAGGACTTACGGGGCAAGCCTAAAAAAGCTCTTGCATCCGCACCGATTTCCGAGAGCTTGATCCCCAAGCCCGTTCCATAGACCGTACGTAACGCCTTGTGTTCCGCCTTTCGCAACTCAAGCTGCACGTCGTCAATGTTCGCGCACATGTCATAAGCGCCAAGGTAGCCGTCCCGCTTGGCTGCAATGGTCTGCCCTAGTGTGCGAAGCGTGATGTTCCTACTGAGCAGCTGCTTGATGTTGCTAAAGCCAAGCAGCTCCTGCTTCAGACGCAGCAGCTGGGCATCTGCCAACCTCAACTCATAGCCAGCCGCCGCCGGCGCAAGCTCTAGCCCAAGGAACTCAGCTGGATGATGAGGAGAATAAATCACCGATTTGGACCCTGGGCCGAGAGCCGGAACGTCTAAGCCGATTTTGTTGAACTCACTTTTGCAAAAAGCTGCGACCTGATTGCATTCGCTTTCGTCCCTGCAAAGGAAGATCAAATCGTCGGCATACCGAACAGCACTAGCGCCTGATTGCTCAACTTTTTGGTCGAAATCGACCAAGAGCAGATTCGAGAAGAACGGAGACAGAGGCATCCCTTGCCGTACCCCCAGCCCACGCTTAATTCCGAGCTTGGCGATGTCGGCAGCGACTGCTCGACTGGGCGAATCAACTTCACATTCCAACGCGGTGAACAGCAAGACATGCAACGACCGCTCCTTAATCAGCTTCTTGATGGCATTTTGCAGATCAGCACGTGGGATTGAATCGAAGAATGCGGTAATGTCGGTTTTGTATACCCAGGATCTCTCGCGGCGCGATGCGCAAGCGATATCTGCCGCCATGTGAACACTGCGCCCTTTGATAAACCCGAAGCTGATGTTATTCGCCAGCTTCACGGCATACCTATCTCCGAGGTACGCGGCCAACGCACCTTGAACGATCCGATCCCGTACGGTCGGAACGCAAATCAAGCGCTTTTTGCCACTCGGTTTAGGGACCAAGTACGGCTTCAAAGGTGAAAATGAAAACTTGCGCTCACGGATGTCGCGAGCCAGACGAACCAGATGGCCCTTTGCATCAAGATGGAAGTCATTGATCGACTGGCCATCGACACCAGTGGTGTTGCGAGACAGGAGTTTTGTTTTCTTGTAGAGATGCTTCCACACAGCACTGAGCGTCGCGTGGGAAAGTACTTGGTCGTATGCAGTCGAGCCCATTTCAGGTGTGCCGCTGGCGTTGACCCCCCCCGAGCCAGCGGAAAAAGCCACCGTCGGCAGAGTCTTGGCTGAGAGCCTCTTGCGAGTCGTCCAAGCCGCTGACACCGCCGCTAACGCTCACGCGATTGCTCGCCTTTGCGCCATTTTGCCGCATGGTAACGTGCAGCGCAACCTGCATAGATGCATGAGGCACACCGTCCACCCAACCACCAGCCACCGAAATGCGAATCATACTCGTTTGCATTCTCAACACCCCCAGTTCACTACAACAATTGAACAAAAAGCACGCGGTAGTCGCGATTAAAAGCCATCGCTTCCACCAAGACGGGGCAGAATGCAAAACGTTCTCACGCTTCGACGTTTGCGGCGCGCCCGCGCCTTTGCTCCTTGACTGCCCCGCACGTTTCTTATTCGCCTTCCCAACTAAATCGGGAGTAGAAGACGAAACACCAGGACAGCCGTCGGCAGAGTCTTGGCTGAGAGCCTCTTGCGAGTCGTCCAAGCCGCTGACACCGCCGCTAACGCTCACGCGATTGCTCGCCTTTGCGCCATTAGGCCGCATGGTAACGTGCAGCGCAACCTGCATAGATGCATGAGGGCGCTACCACTCGGCAATTTTACCTTAAGTCAACGGTGACATGCGCGTTTCAACTGGCGCCGGTATTTCGTGTGGATAGATAGTCGCAGCATTGCTTCAAGAGCGACCGAGCAAAAAAGCCTGATCCTCAGGCCTAAGTGCAGCCAGCCACGACGTAATCACTAGAGATTGATCATCGGGCTGGTTTGGCTCCTCAGCCAGCAAATCGCCCACCGTGGTTGCCAAAACAGCGGCCATCCGCTCAAGCGTAACCAACGATGGTATGTGCTTGGCACGCTCGAAGCGCGATACCGTTTCGGTGTCTAGGCCTAGTCGCTCTGCAACTTGGGCCTGCGTAAGTCCAACCTCGTGGCGACGGGTCGATCTGACCGTTAGAACGGTTCGTCGGGAGGCGCTCCTTTCCCGGCCTTGCGCTTTTGCTCACGGGCCTTGATGCGTCCTTTCGCGGCCATGCTGCTGTGCTGGAAGCGGTACGATTCGTTGCCCGTTTCGACGATATGGCAGTGGTGGGTCAGTCGGTCCAACAGTGCCGTGGTCATCTTGGCATCCCCAAATACGCTCGACCATTCGGCGAAGCTCAGATTTGTCGTGATGACGACGCTGGTGTGCTCGTAGAGCTTTGAGAGCAGGTGGAACAGCAAGGCGCCACCGGCCTGGCTAAACGGCAAATATCCGAGTTCGTCGAGGATCACCAGATCCGTGCGCATCAGCGACAGGGCGATCCGTCCCGCCTTGCCTTCGCGCTTCTCCCGCTCCAGCAGGTTGACCAAGTCGACCGTCGAGTAAAACCGGACCCGCTTACCCTTCGACGCGATGCCCGACACCGCGATGGCGGTGGCGAGGTGGGTCTTGCCCGTACCGGGTCCGCCAATCAGTACGGCGTTCTGCGCCGTATCGGTAAATGTCAGCGTGGCCAGTTGCCGAACCAGTGCCTGATCGACTTTCGATGAATCGAAGTCGAAGCCGGCCAGATCTCGGTGGACGGGGAACTTAGCCGCCGTCATTTGGTGGCTGACCGAACGCATTGCACGATCCGTATGCTCGGCGCGCAGCAGATGCTCGATGAGCCACTTGGAAGACGCCACCGAGTCCTCGCCTTGCGCCAGCAAGTCCGTCCAGGCTCCGACCATGCCATGCAGGCGCAAGTCCTTGAGTTCGTTCGCGACGTCACGCATGGTCGACCTCCACCGCACCGTTCGCCACGTCGTCTTCCATGGCACGCAGGCTGTCGTAGCGGCTGGTATTGGCCACTGGCGCCTCCTTCAGTTGCAGGCTCGTTTCCACGCTCGCCGGCGGCGGTGTGGCATTGAGCCGCGCCAGCACGTTCTCGACATGCTCGGCGCTGAGCACGCCGGACTCGATCACCAGTTCCACCGCCACCAGCACCGCTGGCAAGCCCGCCGTGGGCACAGCGGCCAATACCTGGGCCATCAGACGGTCGCCGCCCGCGTGCCGCATCAGGCCCTGCTTGAGCTGCATCAGCGGCGCCGGCAGGTCGGCGAGCGGCGCGCCGTTGCGCAGCGCTCCTGGCTTGCGCTCGACCAGCGGAATATAGTGCTGCCAGTCGTAGCGCACGCAGCCACGCTCGGCAAGCCGCTCATGGCTGGCGACGGTCGCATCGCCGGCGACGATGCTCACCCGCGCCGGATACAGGCGCACGCTGACCATCTGCCCTGCCAGTTCGCAGGGCACCGAATAGCGATTGCGCTGCACGGTGACCAGGCAGGTGCTCGACACGCGCGCCGGTTTCTCCACATAGCCGTCGAACGGGGTGGGCATGGGCATCATCTGCGCCTGCTCCTGTTCGAGCATGTCGGCCACGCTCATGGCCGGATATTCCGGGTGGCGCAGTTCGCCCATAGCGCGCGGCAGCGCTCGCCCAGCCAGGCATTGAGCTCGGCGAATGAGCTGAACTTGCTGCTCTGCGCATCGAGCCAGATGCGGCGTCGGCTGTCCTGCACGTTCTTCTCGACCACGCCTTTCTCCCAACCCGAGGCGCGGTTGCAGAAGTCGGGATCGAACAGGTAATGCGAACACATCGAGGCAAAGCGCGCATTGA
Source organism: uncultured Oxalobacteraceae bacterium (assembly GCA_946480015.1). Next base: position 61,192 of record CAMLIL010000015.1, read on the forward strand.
CGATGCGCCCCTTGCCCTTGTTGACCTTGTCGACTGCCGTTTTCATGTTGTCGTAGATGCCGCGCCGGCTGACGCCGCCCAGAGCCGCGAAGGAGCGAGTGTGCGCGTCGAACAGCATCTCATGGCCTTGACTCGGGTAGGCCGTCAGCCAGAACGCCCGGCTGGCGCATAGCTTGAGGTGCGACACCTGGATGCGCCGGTAGATGCCGCCGATGACCAGACCTTCCTCGCTCCAGTCGAACTGGAATGCCTCACCCAGCTCGAAGGCCAGGGGCACGAAGGCGTGCGGCGCCTTGCCTTCGCTGCCGCGCCAGTCTCAGATGAAATCGGTGACGCGGCTGTAGCTGCCTGGATAGCCGCTGGCCGTGATTTGGGCGAACAAGGCCTTGGCGCTGCGCCGGTTCTGTTTGATGCGGTGCGAGTCGGCCTTGAGCGCTTGTTCCAGCGCGGCGTGGTAGGGACTCAGCCTAGTCGGCTTCTGCTCTCGCTGATAGCGCGGCGACGACACGTCCTCTCCGGGAACCCTGACCCATTTGCGCAGCGTATTGCGGGACAGTCCCGTGCGCTTCGAGATTTCGCGCAGCGATAGCTTGTCGCGCAAATACATCCGTCGAACCTTGCCTAACATTTTCATGGTGATCACCTTTTTATCTCCTGCCCAAAAATTAGGCGGGAGTAGTAGAACACCTGGGTCAATTTTCAGTCGGCAGAAGGCCTAAAGGTGGGTCAGTTTTCGGTCGGCCTCAACACAACTTCCCTTTATGCACCTTTTCGATACACAAGGTTTATGAGACCGTTAAACAGTAGACCTAGCACCGGGTTTTGCAGCGGGCCTTAGAGGCTGGATGTGTTGCAAAGCCGCCTCCAAAGGCTCGGGTTAGCCGCACGCGACTATTCAGCTCTCATAGAAGCAAACTTGAAGAAGGCAGTCAAAATTTCGTTGATCTGATCAAAGAGATCGCTCACCTCGATCGCCAGTTCTTCGAATATCAGCGCCTTCGTGCGGCCTCGCAAAGCGGCCGAGTTGTCTCGCCACCAGTCCCTCTTCGCCCCCGTGCCACTCGTCGGCACTCGTCGGCACTCTGCATATTGACAACCATTTTATGAGTTTATTGGTAAGTATGCTATAACGACAACCTTTCGTTTTCACCTTATCCCTTCAGGAGTATCCTATGAGCAGACCCCTCATCGTATTGGGTGATAAAACCAGTCATGGCGGCACGGTCATCAGCGCGGATCTCACCTTTGACATCAACGGCAAGTGCGTCGCGCGTGTCGGCGACATGACAGTGTGCCCAAAGTGCAAGGGGATTTTCGCCATCACGTCCGGACCAGACGACCTGGTGGACGGCTTCGGCAACGGATACGCGCGGCATATGGACTCGACCGCTTGCGGCGCAAAGCTGATTTCCGGTCAAATAACTACGACCTGGTCGGACATATCGTCAATGGGCGACCCTGCTGCCGATGATAAGGCCGAGGCGCTGGCTGCGGCGTCCCAGATCGCGGCCGCCACACCATCAGGCGTCTGCCTGGACTGCCTGCTGAAGGCAGCGGCCATCGGCAGCGCGACTGTGGTGCGCGAGTGAAGGCGCCGAACGATATGGCGGAGCGCCTCGCCCAGCTACACCAGACCATGTCCGCGTTGAGACTCTATGCACTTGTCGACGGCGCGCAGTACCGCGCGCGGGTCGGCGAACCACTGGCGGCTGAGGAAGGCTTCTATTCATTGTTCGCCGGCACAGCGGACGCGCCCTTGGCCCATGCCGGGCCTTGGCTGGTCGATGCGGCGCAAGCAAGCGACGCATTGATTGATGCCTTGGCCGAGCTGGAACAGGTTTCCCCCGCCGTCACATGGCTGATCGCCCCGCAAGATCTCGAAGGCCTCGCGCAGCTACTTCAATTGCAGCTCGACGTCGAATTGCCGGACGGGCGCACCGCGTTGCTACGCTTCTGGGATCCACGTGTGTTGGTCACCTTGGCCGAGGTGCTCGACTCGGTCCAGCGTGACGCGTTCTTCGCGCACATTCACGAATGGCATCTGCTGCATAAAGGCCAGCGAGCATGGATAGGGAGGCGGCATGCTTAAGCTCAGTGACGAGCAGTGGCTCCAACTCAACTCGCGTGACTCGTTTCAGTTCGTTACCGCAGTGTGCGACCAGTTCCTTGCCAAGCGGCCTGACATGTGGGACCGGCCTGGCCACGCGGCAGTGCAGGGTCGAATGCAGGCAGCGCATGACTACGCGGCCCGTATAGGATTGACCTCCACACCGCATATCGTGCGTCTGATGTATCTCGAGGCGGATGCGCCGGGCATTCACGAAGACCCGTTGGTCAATGCATACCTGCGCAAGTCCGGCACGGCGCCAGAACAACGGCTCGACGACCTGCTCGCGGTGGTGAACAAGAAGCTTGGAAGGGAGCATTAATGGCAGCTCTTGCAATCCCAACGATTGAAACGGTCGCGGCACGCGTTCTCATGTTGCTGGGTGTCGGCGCGGCAGCCGGTGCTGTGGATGAGGCGGCGCATAAGCGGCAAAAAGAAGCGGATCAGGCCAGATCTACGCCAATTGCACGCGCAGACGCTCAGACGAAGGCAAAGGAAAAATGCAAGGAGTGCCCGCCTGATACAGGCGCTCCCTTCAATCGGTCCACGGCGGGCTGGTCGGAGACGTCGATAGCCTACCAAGTGCGCATAGCTGGACTTCCGGTCGGCGCGGGCTTCATCACGGAGTGGATGTTTGGTGGCGTGAGTTTCGACGGTTTCGACTCCAGTCAGTGCATGCTAAAGGAAGCGAAGGCCAAGTACGATCAGTTCTTTAATGAATTTGGGCGGCGCAAGCAATTTTGGGAGGGTGACACGGCAATTCTTGAGCAAGCTGTTAGCCAGTCTGCTGTAGCATCGCCGCGCCCACCTGTCCAACTTAGTTGGTACTTCATGGAACCGCTCAGCTACCGCTACTTCTCCAAAATCTTTGCCGGTGCAATGTTACCCATCGAAACGGTGTTCAATCCATGATACATGCCTACGAAATCTTACTTTCGCTTCATTACGCTGGTGATTTGTCGGTCGACACCATGCTGCGCGAGATGCAACGGTTCACCCAATCACTCGCACAGCTGTCTCCGACTTTGAATGAATGGCTACTCGCTGGGGAAACCAGGGGCGACGCCTTGTTATACGAGGTCTACTCGGATGGTGAGCCGACGACTGCAGCGAAGGCTGTCCTCGAAACTCGTCTCAAAGGTAAAGTCGATCCGCGTATCATCACGATGTGGAACGGAAAGGACGATCATGAGGGGGCATCGTTACGCTTCATGGGCCGGCCCAAAGCGCATATAAGCCAAGTCACCTTTGATGGGTATCCAAAATCGTTTTCGGCCGACTGGCACGCGATCGCCGAGGTGCTGGCGGCAGGGGTTGCCATCTGGTCGCCCCACTACATTTCCGTGGAGAGTAACGGCTACTATGAGCACAAGACCTTTAAGGACCGCCCGGGAATCGGCTGGATGCTGTACTTGCCCCGAGTGCTGACCGTTCAACAAGTGCCCGAGGCTCGTGCCCTTGTGCCGGTGCTGAGCGCTGACAAGAAGCAAGTCGGCACCATCATTGTCAGCGTTACCGATGGGCCTTTCTCGGACGAGAATTTGGAACACGTCAAGATCGCCAACGCTATCGAAATTCGTTTGGTCGATCAGGATCTGCTGCCCCGCTACGTGGACCTTTGAACGATAAAATGCATCGCGCTCGATCAACATCGTTACGCAGAATGGAGATAATTATCTGGCAATTTTTTGAATAAGGCCCAGCCCTGCTATATTGCTTATCCCATTCCGACCGAACTGCCATGAACGAATTCCTCAGTTTCAGCACATACATCGATGGCGCCCATCCGACGGTGGCACGCAAGGCCGCAGAGCTGGCCGCTGCGGCCGCAACGCGGCACGAACTGATCAAGTCGACCTTCGAATTCGTGCGCGACCAGATTAAGCACAGCTGGGACTACCGCCTCAACCCGGTCACCTGCAAAGCCTCCGACGTGCTCGAGCACGGTACCGGCTATTGCTATGCCAAGAGCCACTTGCTGGCGGCCCTGCTGCGCGCCAACGGTATCCCGGCCGCGCTGTGCTACCAGCGCCTGTCGGTCGGTACCAGCGGTACGGCGCCGTACTGCCTGCACGGCCTGAACGCGGTGTGGCTCGACGGGCACGGCTGGTACCGCATCGATGCGCGCGGCAACAAACCCGGTGTCGATGCGCAGTTCGTGCCACCGGTCGAACAGCTGGCCTTTGCCATTAACAATGCGCAGGAGCGCGACCTGCCCGGCTACTACGCCGAGCCGCTGGCGGAAGTCGTGCACGCGCTCAGCAGTCATGCAACGGTACAGGAAGTGGCAGCCAATCTGCCGGACCGTCCCTGACGCGCCGGCGGCGAATTTTCGTTACACTGGCATTCCCTCAACGCGCTCGGAATGACCATGAACAAGCTCATCGTGGATGTGGCCGTGATCGGCACCGGGACGGCCGGCCTGTCGGCCTATCGCGCCGCCAAGGCGCAGGGCAAGCGGGTGGTGACCATTGAGGGCGGGCCGTACGGCACCACCTGTGCGCGGGTCGGCTGCATGCCCAGCAAGTTGCTGATTGCCGCAGCCGAGGCGGCGCACATGCTGGCCCTGGCGCCGGGCTTCGGCGTGCATGCCGGCCAGGTGCGCATTGACGGCAAGGCCGTGATGGAGCGGGTGCGCCGCGAACGCGACCGCTTCGTCGGCTTCGTGCTCGACAGCGTGGATGGCATTCCGGCCGAGGACAAGCTGCGCGGCCACGCGCGCTTTACCGGGCCGCGCACTTTGCAGGTGGACGAGCACACGACCGTCGAAGCGACCCGCTTTGTGATCGCCACCGGGTCCACGCCCTCGGTGCCGCAGGTGCTGCGCGACGTGGGGCCGGGCGTGATCGTCAGCGACCAGGTGTTCGACTGGACCGACCTGCCCAAATCGGTGGCGGTGATCGGCACCGGCGTGATCGGACTGGAACTGGGCCAGGCACTGGCGCGGCTGGGCGTGCGCGTGGCCCTGTTCGCGCGCGGCGGCAGCGTGGCGCAGCTGACCGATCCCGAAGTGCTGCACGTGGCGGCCCACACGCTGGCCGAAGAAATCGACCTGCGCTTCCAGCAGTTGCTCGTGTCGGCGCGCCAGGATGGCGACGAGGTGGAACTGGTCACGCACGACGCCGCCGGCAGCGAGCGTACCGAGCGTTTTCAATACGTGCTGGCGGCGGCGGGACGCACGCCGAATGTGCACGACATCGGCCTCGAGCACACCGGCCTGGAGCTGGATGCGCACGGCATTCCCCTGTTCGACAGCCACACCATGCAATGCGGGAGCACGCCTGTCTTCATCGCCGGCGACGCCAACGACGAGCGGCCGGTGCTGCCGGAAGCGGCCGATCACGGCAAGATCGCCGGCGACAACGCGGGCCGCTATCCGGACGTGCGCCCGGGCCTGCGCCGCACCCCGCTGACGATCGCATTCACCGAGCCGCAGATTGCCACCCTGGGCGAGTCGTACCGCGCGCTGTGCGCCGAGGGCAGGCCGAAGTTCGCGGTGGGGAAGGTGTCGTTCACCAATCAGGGACGCAGCCGCGTGATGCTGCAAAATCACGGCATGCTGCGGGTGTACGGCGAGTATGGCAGCGGGCGCTTTCTGGGCGCCGAAATGATCGGGCCGCGGGCGGAGAACCTGGGCCATCTGCTGTCCTGGGCCTGCCAGGCGCGCCTGACGGTGGCGCAGATGCTGGAGATGCCCTTCTACCACCCGGTGATCGAGGAGGGCGTGCGCACGGCCTTGCGCGACCTGGCGGCGGAACTGGAGAAGGGCGAGCACAAGGCCGACGGCCCCGAACGCATTCCCGGGGTCTGACTCAATTCAGGTAACTGGCATCGAGCCGGCCCTGCGCGGCCAGTTCGCGCACCACCCGGATGGTGTCGATATCGGCTTCCTGATAGGCCGACTTGCGGAACTCGTCATACATGGCATTGGCGGCATCGGTGGCCGCGTCGTGGCCGTCGTCGTACCGGAAGCGCACGTACAGCACCTGCTCGCCGGGCGCTTCAATCGTCATCGTCAGGCTCGATGCGCTGATGTCGCCCTGCGCGGCCACCTCGTAGCGCACTTCCTCCAGCGGGGTCAGCAGCACCCGGTCGACCACCACCAGCTCGCCATAGCGCAGCTTGCGGCGAAAACTGCCGCTCTCGCGCTGGTCGATGGTGCATTCATCCAGATGCGGCACGAACAGCTTGGGCGAGTCGGCGCGCAGCACCAGCCCGCGCCACAGCTGCTCGCGCGAGAGCGGATCGATCAGCGGATTCAAGGGGTCGTTGATTTCGATTAGGTGTTCAAATTTCATCGTTCTGCTCATTGGTATGGGGCCCGCGGCGGCGCCGGATACCGCGATGGTAACGCAAAGCAGTCCGGCCCATACGTGCGGGGCGGAAATACCAAACGGAGTTAGACTGGTGCCGCCAGTAACACTTCTGCCGACGGAGACTACCTCATGCGGACCCGCGCCAATTACCTCGCCCAGATCGAGGCAATGCAGAAACGCAGCGCCGATACGGTGGCGCGTCACATTGCCGAACGCAAAACGCTCACCAGCAGCCAGCCGAGCGCAGAGACCGAGACCACCTTCGGCCAGGCGGCGGCGGACGCGGTGGCGCGCTTCGGCGGTTCATGGACCTTCATCGGCCTGTTCGTGCTGGTGCTGATCGCCTGGGTGGGCCTCAATTCGTACTGGCTCATGCGCCACGGCCACAAGGCCTTCGATCCCTTCCCCTACATTTTGCTGAACCTGTTCCTGTCGATGCTGGCGTCGGTGCAGGCCCCGGTGATCCTGATGTCGCAAAACCGCCAGGGCGAAATCGACCGCCTGAATGCGCGCAACGATTACGAAATCAATATGAAGGCCGAGCTGGAAATCATGAGCCTGCACGAAAAGATGGATTCGTTCAAGGTGCAGCTGGTCGAGCTCCAGCATGAACAGCTGCGCCTGCTGAACAAGCTGTGCGGCTCGGGCGCGATTTCATCCGACTAGGATCAGCTTGGGTAGGTGCCCGGTACGCTACAATGGCCGGCTGTTCGCGCCTGCCAGAAAGTTTTCCGATGTCCAGTACCCCGAAGTTTGGCCTGAATGCTCCCCAGAGTGAAGCGGTAATGTATCTGGACGGCCCCTGCCTGGTGCTGGCCGGCGCGGGGTCGGGCAAGACCCGGGTGATCACCCAGAAAATCGCCCATCTGATCGAGGACCGCGGCTACGACCCGCGCACCATCGCGGCGCTGACCTTTACCAACAAGGCGGCGCTGGAAATGCAGGAGCGCATCGCCAAGCTGCTCAAGCAGCCGCGCCAGGCCAAGCAGTTGACGGTCTCGACCTTCCACTCGCTGGGCGTGACGATCCTGCGTCAGGAAGCGGCCGGGGTGGGGCTGAAAGACCGCTTTTCGATCATGGACAGCGACGATTGCTACGGCCTGGTGCAGGACCTGGCCATCACCACCGACAAGCAGATCATCCGCGGCATCCAGACCGCCATTTCACTGTGGAAGAACGGCCTGATCGACCCGGAACTGGCCATCAAGAACGCCAGGGACGAGGACGAGGCGACCGCCGCGCGGGTCTACCGCAGCTATGTGGCGACCCTGCAAGCCTATCAGGCGGTCGACTTCGACGACCTGATCCGCCTGCCGGTGGAATTATTCCGCAACAATGAGCCGATCCGCGACAAGTGGCAGCGCCGCCTGCGCTATCTGCTGATGGACGAGTACCAGGACACCAATACCTGCCAGTACGAACTGGTCAAGCTGATGGTGACCGGTATCGGCAAAAAGCCGATGTTCACCGCCGTGGGCGACGACGACCAGGCCATCTACGCCTGGCGCGGCGCGTCGGTCGAAAACCTCAAGACCTTGCAGACCGACTTCCCCGATCTGCGCGTCATTAAGCTGGAACAGAATTACCGTTCCACCACCCGCATCCTGCAAGCGGCCAATGCGGTCATCTCGAACAACCCGAAGCTGTTCGACAAGTCGCTGTGGTCCGAGCATGGCCTGGGCGAACCGATCAAGGTGATGGCCATGGCCAGCGACGAGCAGGAAGCCGAGCAGGTGGCCATCATGATTTCGGCCGACCATTTTCAGCGCAAGAACAAGTGGTCCGACTACGCGATTCTGTACCGCGGCAACCACCAGGCCCGGGTGATCGAACAGTCGCTGCGCAAGGAGCGCATTCCGTACACGATTTCCGGCGGCCAGAGCTTTTTCGACAAGGCCGAAATCAAGGACATCATCAGCTACCTGCGCCTGATCGCCAACGATGGCGACGACCCGGCCTTCATCCGCGCCGTCACCACGCCCAAGCGCGGAGTCGGCATGGCGACGCTGGAAGTGCTGGGCGAATTTTCCAAGCAGTGGAATTGCTCGCTGTTCGAAGCGACTTTCAAGGGCGGCATCGAAGCCAAGCTGGCCGACCGCCAGCTGCTGCCGCTGCGCGCCTTCTGCAACTTCATCAACCAGCTGGAAGCGCGCGCCAGCCGGCCCGGTCCGTCGGGCAGCGGCGAGAACGCCGCCGCGGTGCTGGACGACATGATGAAGGAAATTGCCTACGAAAGTTATCTGTACGATACGTTCGAGGAACGCGCCGCGCAAAGCAAATGGCAGAACGTGTTGGAATTTACCAACTGGCTGAAAGAACGGGGTTGTGGCGGCAAAGACAAGTCGGGCGAGGAGAAGAACTTGCTCGAACTGACACAGATGGTCGCGCTGATGAGCATGCTGGAAGGCCAGGACGAGGAACCCGACGCGGTGCGCATGTCGACCCTGCATGCCTCCAAGGGACTGGAATACCCGCACGTTTTCCTGGTCGGGGTGGAAGAAGGCATCCTGCCGCACAAGGGCGACCCGGATGCGCCCGTCGAGACCGTCGCCGCCCGCATCCAGGAGGAGCGCCGCCTGATGTACGTGGGCATCACGCGCGCCCAGCGCACCTTGCAGCTCACCTGGTGCAAGAAGCGCAAGCGCGCCGGCGAGCAGGTCCATTGCGACATGTCGCGCTTTATCAAGGAAATGGCGCTCGACGTGGGCGACGCCGTCCCGAAAGAAACCGAAGTGCTGTCGCCGAAAGACCGCTTGGCAAGCTTGAAAGCCTTGTTGGCAACACCGAAAACCTGAGCCGGCGTTTGGATTTTGATAACACCTGCACACGATTGAAATTCGTTTGACAGGCTGATGCGCTCTTGAAATACTCTGTGTGACTGCCGAGTCCGCCGGCCCCGCCACCTGACGCAATCCACGCCCATGAGCACGCTCTCCGATATCCAGACCACGCCACTGTCCGGCCTCAACTATATTGACGCCCTGCTCGACACGGGTCCCGACTGGAACTTTGCCACCAATACGGGCAACAACACGATCACCTATACGTTTTCGACCGCGTCGGGCAACGAGACCTTCACCGACCATGCGGCCGGTTTCAACGGCAGCGTCAGCGCCTTCAGCAGTGCGCAGCAGGCCGGCACGCGCGCCGCGCTGGCCTACGCCAGCGCCGTTACGGGCATCAAGTTCGTCGAAACCAGCACCGGCACCAATGCGCAGCTGCATTTTGCCAACGCCAACCTGAACGGCTCGGCCTCGACAAGCGGTCTGTGCAGCTGGTCCTCCTCCTATTCGTACAACCCCAGCACCGGCGAACTGTTGACGTACAAACCGAATGCCTACGTTTATCTCGACAATGTCGAATGGGGTGCGCGCAATTCGGTCATTAGCGCCGGCAGCGGCGGCTATGAAACCCTGTTGCACGAGATCGGCCATTCGCTTGGCCTCAAGCACCCCTTCGAGGGCGCCATCACTTTGCCGGTCAGCGAAGACAACACCGGGCACACGCTGATGTCCTACAACGATGCGGGCGGCTTCCATTCGACGTTCCAGGAGTACGATATCGCAGCACTGAACTGGCTGTACGGCGCAGACGGCCTAAGCGGCGCTCTCGGCTTCGGCTCGAGCACCGGCGCGCGCTATCTGACCGGCACCAGCCAGGCCGACACCCTGACCGGCACGGCCGCCAACGATACGCTGCGCGGCAATGGCGGCAACGATGTGCTCAACGGCGGCGATGGGACGGACACGGCCATTTTCAGCGGCACGTCCGGCGGCTATACATTCAATGTGTTGACGGACGGCAGCCTCATGCTCAGCGGCGCGGATGGCACTGACACGCTGACCTCCATCGAAACTCTGCAATTTAGTGATGGTAATTTCACCCGTGCCCAACTGTTGGACACCAGCGCCCCGGTTGCCCCGACGCTGGGCGCGTCGGTCAATGCCGATGGCTACATCACGGGCAGCACCCCAGTGCTGTTCGGCATTGCCGAGGCTGGTGCCACCGTCAAGATCTACAACGGGGTCACCCTGCTGAGCAGCACAGTGACCAACGCGCAGGGGTTCTGGACCGTCACCGCCGACGCGCTTGCCGACGGTGCTTATAGTCTGTTCTCGACCGCCACCGACGCGGCCGGCAATGTCTCCCCGCACAGTGTCAGCTTCAGCTTTAACATCGATACGCAGGCGCCGGCCGCACCGGTGGCCCACGTTACCGTAGTCGGCAACCAGCCGGTATTTTCGGGGACGGGCGAGGCCGGCAGTACGATCAGTCTAAGCAGCCAAGTGGGCAGCGTCGATGTGCTGCTCGGCGAAGCCACTGTCGGCTCCGACGGTGCCTGGAGTGTGACCACCCATGCACTAATCAATGGCAATTATTCGGTCACGGCCAGTTCAACCGATCTGGCCGATAACAGCGGCAGCGCCAGCGCGGCGCTGGCGATCACCATCAGCAGTAGCCTGAACCGCACTGGCACCGATAGTAAGGACAGCCTGACCGGCACTGCCGACAACAATGCCTTCGATGGCAAGGGTGGCATCGATACCGTGGTCTACGCGGGGGCGCGCAGCGGCTTCACGGTCGCTAAGGCTGACCTCGGCTTTACGGTGAACAGCGGCGCCACCGGCCTGGACACCTTGGTCGACGTCGAACGCGTGCAGTTCGGCGACACCTCGGTCGCACTCGACGTCAACGGCCATGGCGGCCAGGCCTACCGCATGTTCGCCGCCGCGCTCGACCGTGCTCCGCTGCCGAGCGGGCTGGGCTTCTGGATCGATGCGCTGGACAACGGCGTCTCGCTGGAAAGTGTGGCGGCCAGCTTTTTGGCCGTGCCCGAATTCGGGCAGCGCTTCGGCGCCAACCTGAGCAACGGCGAGTTCGTCAACACGCTGTTCGAGCACGTGCTGCACCGCGCGCCCAAGCAGGCCGGGTATGACTTCTGGACCGCGGCACTCGACAGTGGTGTCTCGCGCGCACACGTGCTGACGCAGTTCAGCGAGGGCCCGGAAAATACGGCACAGGTGATTGGCGCCATCCAGAACGGCGTCGAGTACACGCTCTGGCATGGCTGACGCGCAGGCGGGCAAGGCTGGCATAATGCCGGCTTTACCGCCCGAGAGCCGCCCGTGAACCACGAAGACCGTTTTGTCGATATCGAAATCAAGCTGGCCCAGCAGGAAGACCTGGTCGACTCGCTCAACCAGCAGGTGTACCAGCAAAGCCGGCGCATCGACCAGCTCGAAGCGATGGTCAGCCAGTTGATCGAGCACATGCGCACGCGCGCCCAGGGCAGCCAGCAGATCCTCAACGAAAAGCCGCCGCACTACTGAGGTTTGCCTGCGATAGCACATGCATATCGAAACGCGCGTGACGAGCTGACCCGCGCCTGCTACCATCTTTCGCCTGTGCCGCCGGCCACCCGCCAGCGGCCTCACCTAGCCGCGAAAGATGCCATGACCCGTCCCCACCAGCTAATGATTGCCGCCAGCGTTGCGCTGGCGTTCGCCGTTTCCCCCGCCGTTGCCGCGCTTGACGCCGCCAACCCCTTTGCCCGGCCGAGCGGCCTGCCGTTGCAGTACCCGCCTTTCGACAAGATCAAGGACGCGCATTTCGTGCCGGCCTTTGAAGAAGGCATGCGCGAGCACTTGCGCGAGGCCGAAGCGATTGCCGCCAATCCGGCCGCGCCCACCTTCGACAATACCCTGGCCGCGATGGAGCGTTCCGGCCGCCTGCTGGCGCGGGTCGAGGCGACCTTCACCAATCTGCACAGCGCCAACACCAACGCGCGGCTCGACGCGGTCGACCGCGCCATGGCGCCGAAGCTGGCGGCGCACACCGATGCGATCTTCCTCAACCCGCGCCTGTTCAAGCGGGTCGACACCCTGTACGCCCAGCGCGACAAGCTGGGCCTGGACGCCGAAGCGCGCTTTCTGCTGGAGCGCTACTACAAGGATTTCGTGCGCGCCGGCGCCAGGCTGTCGCCGGCCGACAAGGCCACATTGAAGACCTATAACGGCCAGATCGCCAGCCTGCAATCGACCTTCAAACAGTATGTGCTGAAAGAAACCAATGCATCGGCGGTGGTGGTCGACACCCGCGCCGAGCTGGACGGCCTGTCCGAGGCCGACATCGATGCTGCGGCGGCGGCGGCCAAGGCGCGCGGGCTGACGGGGAAATACCTGCTGACCCTGGCCAATACCAGCGGCCAGGCGCAGCTCTCCCTGCTGACCAGGCGCGGCATGCGCGAACGCCTGATGGCCGCATCGCTGGCGCGCGGCAGCCGTGGCGGCGACTACGACACGCGCCATGTGGTGCTCAAGCTGGCCCAGCTGCGCGCGCAGCGCGCCGCCTTGCTCGGTTATGCGAATCACGCGGCCTATGTCCTGGACGACCAGACCGCCAAGACCCCGGAGGCGGTCAATACGCTGCTGGCGGAGCTGTCCAGGCCGGCGGTCAACAATGCGCGCAAGGAAGCGGCGGACTTGCAGAAAGTCATCGATGCCGAGCAGGGCGGCTTCAAGCTGGCCGCGTACGACTGGGACCGCTATGCCGGCAAGGTGCGCGCGGCACGCTTCCAGTTCGACGAAAACGACCTGCGCCCCTACTTCGAACTCAATAACGTGCTGCAAAACGGCGTGTTCTTCGCCGCCACCAAGCTGTACGGCATCACCTTCCGCGAACGCAAGGATTTGCCGGTGTACCACCCCGACGTGCGCGTGTTCGACGTCAACGACGTCGACGGCAAGCCGCTGGCGATCCTGCTGGTCGACCCTTACGCACGCAGCAACAAGAACGGCGGCGCGTGGATGAACGAGTACGTGTCGCAAAGCAAGCTGCTGGGCACCCAGGCGGTGGTCGGCAACCATCTCAACATTCCCAAGCCGCCGGCGGGCGAGCCGACCCTGCTGACCGAGGACGAAGTGCGCACCGCCTTCCATGAATTCGGCCACGCGCTGCACGGCATGTTTTCCGACGTCACCTATCCGCGTTTTTCCGGTACCGAGACGCCCAGGGATTTTGTCGAGTATCCCTCGCAGGTCAATGAAATGTGGATGAGCGACCCGCAGGTACTGGGCAACTACGCCAAGCATTACCAGACCGGCGAACCCCTGCCCAAAGCCATGCTGGAAAAGGTGATCGCCGCAAAGAAATTCAACCAGGGCTACAAGACGACCGAATATCTGGCGGCGTCACTGCTGGACCAGCGCTGGCACCAGCTCACGCCGTCCCAGATTCCGACCGACGTGCTGGCCTTCGAAGCCCGTGCACTCAAGCAGGCCGGGCTGGATTTCGCCCCGGTGCCGCCGCGCTACCGCAGCACCTATTTCAATCACAGCTTTGAAGGCGAATACACGGCCGCGTATTACGCCTACCTGTGGAGCGAAAAGCTGGACGCCGACACGGTCGACTGGTTCACGGAAAACGGCGGCCTGCTGCGCAAGAATGGCGACTATTTCCGCAAGACCCTGCTCTCGCGTGGCGGCAGCCTCGATGCGATGGAAATGTTCCAGAATTTCCGGGGCAGGCCGGCGCGCATCGAACCGCTGCTGATCCGGCGCGGGCTGAGCGGCCAGTAGCGACAAAAAAAATCCCGCCGAAGCGGGATTTTTTCTACTGCTAATTTTGGTCGGAGTACAAGGATTCGAACCTTGGACCCCCTGGTCCCAAACCAGGTGCGCTACCGGACTGCGCCACACTCCGAGGACCAGAATCATAACGGCTGAGCCGGAATCGGTCAAGGTTCGGCCCGGTTTTTGTTAGCCCCAAGTAGTAATGTCCCCTCTCCGCTAATTAGAAATGTCCCCTAGGA
>CAMLIL010000016.1 GCA_946480015.1 uncultured Oxalobacteraceae bacterium
CGATAGCATCGATTTGCAAAACCTTCTCGGCAAGAATCTCGCTATCGGCATCCAGCAGGCCGACGGATCGGAATCCTACATTAACGGCTATTTCGATGAAATCGGTTTCGACTATTCGGACGGTTCTCTGTCTTATTACAGCGGAGTTGTCATGTCGTGGTTCGATTTCCTCAAGCGCCGCATCGATTCGCGTATCTACCAGCACTTGAGCGCCATTGACGTGGTGCGGAAGATATTCGATGAAGAGTATCCGGGCTATGCCGAATATGAATTACGACTGACCAGGGACTACCCGGAAATTACCTTTCTCGTCATGCGCAACGAATCGTATGCCGATTTCGTATCCCGCGTGCTGGAATCCGTGGGCGTGTTCTATTATTTCGAGTTCACCAAGACCAGTTGCAAGATGATCTTGTGCGACGCGTCGCGCCTGGCATCGTGTTGCCCCAAACAGCAACAGCATGCGAAAGTGGAATTCAATGCAGGCAACCGTACGCGCAGCGAGGGCACCGTCACTCGCTTTTCCGCCCGTCGCAGGCTGCAATCGAACAAGATTACCTTAAACACCTACAACTACAAGGCTGGCGACACTCAGCGCCCCTATCTTGAAACGAGCAGCGTCGTCAAACAGGGCAACGTGCCGGTCATGGAAATTTACGATGGCAATCCTGCCTATCTTTACTCGAACTGGGCGGTGGGCAAGCGTCTTGCGGACCAGCGCATGGACGTATTGGACTGGCAAACCAAAGTGTTTAGCGGCGCGAGCGATTGTCACGGTCTGATTCCCGGCCATACCATGCAACTGACCGGCCATCCCTGGCTGAAAAACGGCAGCAACGAAGACGCCACGTTCCTGATTCTGTCCGTCGAATACGACGCCCGCAACAATTTTACCGGCGAAGGCGAAGGCGACGGCGACGGCAACGATGTCTATACCAATACCTTTACCTGCATCCGGCGCGACATCCCGTATCGTCCGCCTGAAATCCATCCGCACCCAATTCCGCCCGGCATCGATTACGCTACGGTGGTCGGCCCGCCCGGGATGGAAATCTGGACTGACGGCATGGGCCGCATCCAGGTCCAATTCAAATGGGACCGCTACGGCAAACATACTGCCGGTAGTTCCTGTTGGATCAGAGTGACGCAGCCGTGGGCCGGGGGCGGCTATGGAACAATTTCCATCCCCCGTGTCGGCCAGGAAGTGGGTATCACCTACGCCGGTTCTTACGATAGACCCGTCTGCATTGGGGGGCTCTTCAATGCCAGCCATCCGCCGCCTTATTCCTTGCCGGATGAGGCCCACAGGATGGGCTTCAAAAGCCGTTCCACGCCCGGCGGCGGCGGCCATTCCGAAATGGTGATCCATGACAAAAAAGGATCGGAACTGGTGAACATGCATGCGCAAAAAGATTTTACGACGACCGTGCTGAACAACCATACCACCACCGTCAACGGCCCGGAACAGAAAAACATCGTCGCCAACGGCAAGCAAACCAATATCGTCAAACAGGATATCGAAATCACATCGGTGGAAGGATCGATTTTTTTGACAGCGACGGAACAGATCCTTTTGCGCATCGGTGAAAGCACCTATGTCCAGATTACGGATGGAAAAATTCTGGTCAATGGAAAACAGGTTGGCGTGTTCGGCCCTGACGGCATCCGTTTGAATCGCTAGGCTTTCCTCGCTCTTTTCTGCATCGGTTTTTCTTACTATGACGCCATATTTTATTGACGAGGGCAGCATCCAGTTGCCCGAGGGCTTCCACGACCGCAGCACGCATATTTTTGTGCTGGGCGAACCCGACACATCAACACTCAATTTCAACATCTCCCGCGACAAAGTGCGCCCCGGCGAAGACTTGCCGCAATACGTCACGCGGCAAATCGGCATGATGAAAAGCAAGCTGCCCGGCTATACCCTTCAGACCCGCCAAGCGGCGCAACTCGGCAGCAATCCCGCCATTGAGGGCGAACAGATCGAAGCGATGCAAAAACAAAAGGGACAGCCTTTTTACCAGCGGCAAGCGGCCTTCATGATCGATGACAGCCGCGTGCTGGTTTTTTCCGCGACTTCCGGCAGGAAACTCGATAACGCCTTTGAGACGTGCTGGCAGCAATGGCTTGGCAGTTTTGTGCTGCGTCCCCCCGCAGCCACGCCGGACAAGGAATAAACATGTACGAAGCCGCACGGGTTGACGATACGATCTGTCATTCCTCGGCGTTGATGGGGTTCCTGGTCGGCGCATTGATCGGCATCGCCTTGATCGTGGCGGTGTCGTTCATCGCTTGTACGGCCGGGCTGGGCGGCTTTCTGGTCGGCCTGGCGTTAGGCTATCTTGCCAATGTCGCCGCGCATGACGCGCTTGGACTGGGCGAAGCGATTGGTTCCGCGCATACCAGCCCTGCCGGTAAAATCGTGCAAGGCTCGCCCGACGTGTTCATCAATGACCGCCATGCCGCCGTCGTCACCAGCCCGATTCTCTGCGACAAGCACGGTATGGGCAAGATCGCGCAAGGCTCGTCCAACGTCGATATCAACGTCCATCCCGCCGCCCGCAAGGACGATAAAACCACGTGCGGCGGCGCCATCGGCAGCGGTTCCGATAACGTGTTTATCGGCGGCGGCACGACGACGTATCTGGATATCGAGCCGGAAATCCCTAAATCCTACCGCTACGCCACAGAAGGCGCATTTCTTGCCGCCGGACTATTCCGCGGACTGGCAAGTCTTGCCAAGGCAGGAATGAACGGCGGCATCCGCGCCCTGGGCCGTTGCGGCGCAGGGTTTGCTGCGGGCATGATCGCAGGGGAAGTCGTCAACCGCTATGGCATTGAACCGCTTGTCGGCGCATTGGTCGGCCATCCGGTCGAAGCGACCAGCGGGCGCAAGCTGCTGCTCAACAGCGATGAAACCGACTTCATCCTGCCGGGGCCGCTGCCGCTTTCCAGCAGCCGTTTTTACGCCAGCAATTTGAACCATATCGGCATGCTTGGGCGCGGCTGGATGCACGAATGGGATGTCTTCGTGTACATCACCGACGATCACGTGATCTACACCGGCAGGCAAGGCCGCGAGATCGCCTTCCCCAAAGTCGACCCCGGCCAAAAGCTCTTTGCCCCCGCCGAAAAAATCACGCTGGCGCATCTTGCCGATGGCCGCTACATGATTTGTACGCAGGATGAGATTTACTACATTTTCGGCAACGTCTTGCCGGACGGTACGGCGCGGCTCATGCGCATCGAGGATCAGGTAGGCCGGGGCATCGGTTTCCAGCGCGACGAAACGGGACGGCTTGAATGCGTGGCGAGTCAGGGCCAAGTGCTGCGTCTGAGCTACACACAGGAAAACAGCAACAGCGTCACCCATATCGAACTGGTCGAAGGCGGCAAGCCCGGCCCACTGGTCATGTACAACTATGACAGCCAGAACCGTTTAATCCGCGTGACAGACCGTGCCTGGAAAACCGTCCGCCGCTTCTCCTATGTGGACGATACGACCTTAATGCGGCAGCACCGCAATGCGCTGGATTTCGTGTGCGAATACCGCTGGGAGACAATAGACGGCCAGCCGCGCGTGGTGGAGCACCGCACCAGCGAAGGCGAATGTTACCGTTTCGGCTACGACACCGCCAACCGCCGGAGCTGGGTGCAGGACACCTTCGAGCGACAAGCCCAATGGCATTACGACGAGTATGAGCAGGTTGTGGAAGCTGTCTGGTTCGATGGGCAAACCAGCCGCTTCGATTACGACGCGAGCGGCAATCTGGTCGCCTTGCACCTGCCGGGCAATCGCCATGTCACGCTGGAATATGACGATCAATCCAGGCTCGTCAAGCATGTCGATCCACTGGGGCGCGTTACCCGCAACGAATATGACGGCAGCAGCGTGCGCCTGACGCGCCGCATCCTGCCGGACGGCACGCTATGGCAAGCCCGTTACGAGGATGACGGTTTGCTCCTGTGGGAGATCGACCCGCTCGGACGACAAACCCGTTACGACTATTTCCACAATGGCCTGCCCGATACGATCCATGACGCACGCGGCGGCACAAAGGTCTTGAAGTGGATAAGCCATCTTGGATTGCTGTCCTCGTATACCGACTGTTCCGGCAAGACCACGCATTACGAATACAACAAAGACGGCGACCTGTGCGCCATCGTCGATGCCGAAGGCAAGCGCACGACGATCGAGCGCAACCGCGACGGCGCACCGACCAAGGTGACGCGCCCTGATGACAGTCAGGAACAGTTCGAGTATGAAAGCAATGGTTTGCTGCGTCGCTACCTCGACCCCGCCGGCAAAAAGCAGGACTGGCTATACAACGGACGCGGACAAGTGTTGCGCGCGACCGACCCGGCAGCGCGCACCACCGCCTATCGTTATGACGAACAGGGGCGCTTGCTGGAAATAACAAACGGCAATGGCAACGGCATGCAATTCGAGTACGACGCCGCCCACCGGCTGACGCTGGAAATCGGATTCGACAAGGTGGAAAAGCGCTATCGTTACGATGCCGCAGGGTTTCTTATCGGCATTGAAACGCAGGGGCAGGACGAGGCCCATAAAACCGTCACACGCGACACGCTGTTTAAACGCGACGCTGCCGGGCAACTTCTCGAAAGACATACCGACACCGCCGTGACCACGTATGAATACGACTTGCTCGACCGCTTGTTGCGCGCCACGCGCACGCCGACTGCAGCCGGGCAAGCTTTGGGCATCGTCGCCGATACGGTGGCGTTCGAGTATGACAAAGCCGGGCAGTTAATCGCCGAGGAAGGCGCACACGGGCGGCTCACGTATGCACTGGACGAGTTGGGCAACCTGACCACGCTGACCCTGCCGCAAGGCCAGAAAATGGAAACCCTGCGCTACGGTTCCGGCCATGTCCACCAATTGCGCATTGCCGACCAGTTGGTATGCGATATCGAGCGCGACGACTTGCACAGGGAAATCCTGCGCACGCAAGGACGGCTGACCACGGCATTCGGTTTCGATGCGCTGGGACGGCGCAGCTGGCAAAGCACGAACCCCGCCCTTGGCGGCAGCGCCCCCGCCACGCCGCCCCCGGGACAGGGCCAGATATGGCGCACCTACGATTACGACCGCAGCGGCGAATTGACGGGCCTGAACGACCATCTGCGCGGCATGCAGCATTACAGTTACGACGAGGGCGGATGGCTGCTCTCCCGCGCCCAACGGGATGGGACGGACCATTTTACCTGGGACAAAGCCGGCAACCTCAGCCGGCGCGACCCCGCGCAAGGCTACTGGCACGATACCGCCGTCACCGGCAATCGGCTGAAGGTCTGGCAAGACGTGCGCCTCGCCTACGATGCGTTCGGCAACATCATCCACAAAAAGAAAGGTCGCTGGCGCGAACAGCAATTTGCCTATGACGCCGACAACCGCCTGCTGTGCGTGCGCGGCGATGCGCCGCAGGGTGGCCCTCTCACCACGCGCTTTGCTTACGATGCGTTAGGGCGGCGCATCGGCAAGACTGTGCTCGACGACAATGAGGTCGATGCCTCGGGACAGGCGAAGCAGGTGGAAACGCGCTTTGTCTGGCAAGGCATGCGCATGGTGCAGGAACAATGCCAGCGCACCGTCGCCAGCTATGTGTATGAACCGGGCAGTTATGCGCCGCTGGCGCGGCTGGATCAGGTGCTGCGGGATGATGGCAGCGTGGGCAAGGGACAGTTGTATTATTTCCATGTCGACCAGATCGGCACGCCGCAGGAAGTCACCGACGAGGCGGGCAAGCTGCACTGGGCGGGGCGCTATACCGCTTGGGGCAAGTTGCTGCGCAACGACTTGAATGCGGTGGATGCCGAAGGGCTGTTCGAGCAGAATGTGCGCTATCAGGGGCAGTATGCCGATGAGAGTACGGGGCTGCACTACAATACGTTCAGGTACTACGATCCCGATATTGGACGCTTTGTGACGCAAGATCCGATTGGGCTGGACGGCGGAATTAATCTTTATCGCTATGCGCCTAATCCCGTTTCCTGGGTTGATCCTTGGGGGTGGGAAGGATACAAAGCAGAATCCCCCTATCATGGTTTTAAACCAAGTTATGAAAACCCAGGGCATCATGATCCCACCAATCCAGATTTCCGAGGAGGGGGTTCACGCACAACGCCCTTACCTCCGGACGCAGAGGAGGTTTACCGACGAGCGGTTCCAGCAGATACTGAAGGAAAAACCTGGTACGGGCAAAACAGCGAAGGGGAATTTTATCGTTATCAAGATAACAACCAAGGAAAAGCGCACTGGAACGGCAGGGAAAATTCATCCAGAGGTCTAAAAGTGCCTAACTGGATTAAGAAGCGGTTTAATGCAATGAAAGAAAAGTTTGGAGGTTGTGCTTAACATGGACAACAAATTTGTATTCGGAGACCCTTCTTTTTTTTCCATCCAAGGAATGCATCAATCGCGCATAAGTACATCGAATAATGAATTTGGCAATGTTTGCATCACTTGCGGTGGCGAGATTTTAGGAGACAGTAACATAGTCGTAATACTTGCTACCGTTGCAGGGCAATTAAAACAAAAACTAAAAGAACATAATGAATTTTTATCGGAAAAACTTTTTTTATTCGAACGTCATGCTTTACTTGACTATATCGAACAGAGTTTATCGCAGAGCCAAACTTATGCGGATGCAGCACCATACGAATCCCTGTTTCTGGCCCCTGGTGCATCTGAGGCATTCGATGGTGAAACCATTGTTTGGCTAAACTATAAAGATTTAGACCGACTTGTATGGCGTAAATTTGGAACTCAAGAGGTTAAAGAATTGCATGTTCCATTTGGTACGGTAGCGTGCGTTGTGCAAAATTTTATTAATTTCGCCAATAGTCTATATAACTTGGATATTTGATATTCAAGTAGCATAAGCGGGCCAGTATCTGGACCCCGCCGGAAAAAAGCAGGTCTGGCTATACAACGGGCGCGGGCAAGTATTGCGCGTTGCCGACCCGGCAGCGCGCATCACCGCCTATCGCTAGGCAAAGACAAAATCGTTATAGAAGCGGGTATCGTCATGCGGCTGACCATTGCACAACAAATCGAGGAAGCGCTATCTCAAGAATCACCGATAGAGTCCATTAGGAAGCTTGCGATTAAGCTAAATAATGATGGTGTCGAAAAAGAGGAAATCCTCCGAGAATTTTATGCATTCGATAATATATTGAAGAATACGGAAAGAGATAGGGATGTTGATTTTTTGGAGGAGGTGATCGATATGATGACGGGTTGCTACATGGGAAGAAATTTATATTTGAAATAATCCTATTTTGCAAGGGAAATATCTGGATCGTGCAAAGATGTCGCTGATCGCACTCCGCCAAAGAATAGCTGAGCCTGCTTAACAACCTTTATTTCAGTGACGTAGATTAATCCATATGGGATGGTGGGCACACACCCGGCTATGAACCCGGCGACGAATTCAAGAATGTAAGGTTCGTATATGGCTCTACGCCAAATTCGCTGACGGCCGTTGACATACATGATAAAGAACAGGCGATTAGCGCCGATGCAGCCCAAGCCTTGCCCAAACACTCTTCACGTGGCGACACGAACATCAAGCAGCTAATCGCAAGCCACATGGCTGCCAAAAAATAAGGTCGGGCCGTAAGTTGATGCTATTTGTCAATGAAAATCTCCTGCATCGAATACGGCGCCGATTGCGGCAATCTGGCCTCTTGGGCCGCGCTATGTCCCGGCAACAATGAATCGGCCGGCAGCGCAAATCGGGGCGCACCCGGAAAGGCAACGGGATCATCCGCTACATCCTGTGTGAGTGCGCGAACGCGGCACGCAGGGCCAAACGCGCGCTGGCGGCCAAATACAAAAGCCTGGTGATCAGGAAACCGCACAAAAAATGCCATCGTCGCCGTCGCGCACAGAATGATCCGCCTGATCTATTTGCTGCTCACGCGCAAAGAGGCGTATCACGATCCAAACATCGACTATGCCGCCATGAGTGCCAGATAAAACGCGCCACGTTGGATCGAGCAACTGCGCGAGATCTGCACGTGGCCCGCCGCAAGACCAGCAAACACAACATAGCAGCTGTGCCGCCACAACGAGGGGTCGGGCCGACGGCACTTTCATCCTGATTTAGGCGGGAGCATGCCCCTTACCCGCACTCCCCTGACTTCCATCCCTTCCAGCACTGATCTCCGCCTTGTTGAACATGGGGGAGATTGTGACGAAGCGAGTACGTCGATGATAGGACGCGCCCCCGCACTCGGCCTGTTGACAAAATCGTCCCGAGTACCACGATCTCTGCGCGACCGGTCTTCGGCCAAGCCTTCCGCCTGAGCCTGACTTATGGATGGTCGCCGGATGCCGCTAGCGGCATCCGCACGTGGATAATGGAGGTGTTGGTCGGCTTGCCGGCGCATACCGTGCAATCACCGACAGCGGCTTGCGTTCGTCCAACGCTTCCGCGAGCATATTTCGGACGAGTAACCCGGGGACGTCCCCAAATCCGAATTCATCCATAACATGGTCAGTCAGTCGTGCGGGGACCAGCGGCAACGGCGGCGCGTGGACACGGCCCGGATTGCGGCTGCGCTGCTCGGGTGGCTTGCTGTCCACGCGGCCGACAGCCAGATGGCGCTCGCGCATGCTGGCCCGGCCGCATCAGCGGCCACGGCGCAGCCCAAGCTCATCACCGCCTGGACGCATGAAGACGCCAACTCGCCGCCATTCCAGGTATTGCGAAAAGCGGCAGAAACCTTCAACGGCCAGCAGCGCAGGTATCAGGTGAGGATTGTTTCCTCTGCCCGCAGGATCTATGAGAACTGGATACACAGCGAGGCGGCGACCGGCTCCCTGCCCTGCCTGCTGGAATTTGACGGCCCCTACCTGTCCGCCTTCGCCTGGCCGGGCTACCTGCAACCCATCGACCGGTTCGTGCCAGCGGACATGCTGCGTGACTTCCTGCCCTCCATCGTGGCCCAGGGCACCTACCAGGGCCGGCTCTACAGCCTCGGACAATACGACTCCGGCCTGGGCCTGTGGGGCAATCGCCGCTACCTGCGGGCCGCCGGCGTGCGCATTCCCACCCTGGCCGCGCCCTGGAATCTCGTGGAATTCGAACAGGCGCTGGAAAAGCTCGCGGCCTTGAAGGAAGTTGAATATGCCATCAGCCTGGGCCTGCACAACAAGCCCAGCGGCGAATTCTTTGCCTATGCCTACGCGCCCATCCTGCAAGGCTTCGGTGGCGACCTGATCGACCGCCATACCTACCGCAGCGCAAAGGGCGTGCTCGACGGCCCGCAGTCGGTGACGGCAATGAAGCATTTCCAGCGCTGGGTCCAACAGGGCTGGGCGCGCGGAGCGACGGCGCGGTTCGACGACTTCGACAAGGGCAAGGCGGCGCTATCCTGGAGCGGGAACTGGGCCTTCCAGCGCTATGACAAGGCGCTGGGCAAGGACCTGGTCGCGCTGCCCATGCCGGACTTCGGGCAAGGCATCAAGACCGGCATGGGTTCGTGGGCGTGGGGCATGTCGAGCACCTGCCGTGAACCTGCCGGCGCCTGGGCTTTCCTCGCCCGCCTGCTATCGGACAAGGAAATTCTTAACATGACGAGCGTTAACAACGGCATGCCTGCGCGCCGCTCGGCCATGGTACTATCGCCGCTGTACGGCGCACAGGGCCCCCTGCGCTTCTACGTGCTGCAGCTCGAAGCGGGCGGCGTGCCGCGCCCCGCAACGCCGACTTACGGCACAATCAGCAAGGCCTTTGGAGAGGCTGTCGCCCGCATCGCGGCTGGAGCGGATGTGCAGGCCGAACTCAGCAAGGCCGCCGCCATCATCGACCAGAACATCGCCGCGCACCGCGGTTACCCGTACCGGTGATGCTCGTATCTGCCAGGGTAGCGACATGAGAGTTGGCATCAAGCAAAAGATCCTGTTCGTGCTGGTCGGTGTGCTGGCATTCACTTCTGCAATGCATGCGCTGCTGGCCTCCTACTATACCAACCAGCAAAACCAGGAATCGGCCTTTGCCGCCCTCGACCGCGACCTGCTGGCATGGCGCAACGATCTGCAGACCCAAACCCTGCGGCTGCAGCGTGTGGCCCTGTCCGCCAGCAACGACCCCGTCCTGCTGAACCAGCTGGCCGATCTGGTCACGCTCGACTTGAATGTCAACGACCCGCTGCGGGTGAAAGAAGCTCCGGAGACCGCAAGAACCCTGTCTTATAGCAAGGCGGTTTCGCTCAACCGCCTGCATCTCATCCAGCAAACAGGCGGTTTCTCCAGCATCGCAATCCACATCGGCAACAAGTTGAGCCACTATGTTACCGATGCCGGCGCCGGCATGAAAATTCGCCAGGAGAACAATCAATCCGCATGGATCCAGTCCGATCCCGGCTTGGCGGGCGAAGGCAATTTCCAGAGCTGGCCGGCGTGGCGGGAAGGCCTGCCGCCGGCGACCGTTGCGCGCAGCACGTCAGATGTCAAGCGGCCGACGGTGTCCTTCGTCTTTCTGTCAACGCAACTGGCCGCGATCGAGATCGCCGTTCCGATGCAGGGTTTTGTCGACGAATTCCTGCGCGATGCTGCCGTTCAGCCATTGTCGCGCTTCGTCTCGGAACTGGCCATTGCCGATCCGGCCCGCAATGGCGGCAAGGGCGCCTCCGAGCGACAGCCTGCAACGCTTGCCATACTGGTTTTCCGCAAACTGATCGACCGGGCCGTACTGGAGGACCTTGCCGCAAAGACAGGCAAATGGCCGGTTTTCTTCTCCCCCGACGGCAGTCACCAGCAGAAACTCGACGATCATCACCAGACGCCCAAGGAACTTCTGCAGCAAGCGCAATCCATGGCATCGACCTTGGCGCCGCAAGTGATCCGGCAGACCGTGACGACGAAAAAGGGATCGTTCTATGAAGCACTGCTGCCGCTGCAGTTCGAGGACCGCAGGCGCCTCATCCTCGGCCTGACCTCGTCGCGCGACAGCACGATACAGAACATCCGGCAAACCGTCACCGCTATCCTGCTTGCCTCCGGCCTGATTCTGGTGGTGAGCATCGGGATCGGCACCTTCTGGGTAGGGCGCTTCATCGACCCCATCGTCGCCCTGACCGGCGCGGTACAGCGGATCGGCATCAAGCGGCGCCATGAAGGCGGGCAGCTTGCCGCAAGCCGGATTAGCGCCGATGAGCTGCAGCCCATCGCGATCAAGGCACCCGATGAAATCGGCGAGCTGAGTTCGGCATTCGACGTGATGATCGCCGAGTTGCGTCACTCCTTTGAAACACTGGAACAGCGCGTGCAGGCCCGCACCGCAGAGCTGCGCCAGCAGACGCGTTACCTGCGCACGCTGATCGACACCCTGCCTCTGTGGGTCTGGCTCAAGGACACGCATCACCGCTACCTGGCCATCAACCAGGCCAATGCCGACGCCTGCGGCCGCACGGTCGACGAAATGCTCGGCAAGTCGGACACGGAACTCTTGCCGCCAGGGATAGCAGAAGGTAACCGCGCCGACGAAATGGAGGTCATGGCCGCGCTCCAGCGCAAGACGGTGGAAGAGCCCATTGCCGGAGAAGCCGGCACCGTTTGGATGGAAACCTACCGCGCGCCGGTGCTGGACGAGGATGGCACGGTGCTGGGCATCGTCGGCGCGGCACGCAACATCAGCGAGCGCAAGGCGGCCGAAGAGGCGCGCGAAAAGGCGCTGGCCGAAGCGGTGCGGCTGGCGCGCCTGCGCAGCGAATTCCTGGCGCAGATGAGCCACGAATTGCGCACGCCGCTGAACGCCATCCTCGGCTATGCGCAAATCCTGCAGCGCGACCCCAACTTGTCGAAACGGCAGACCGTGGGCCTGGCGACCATCCATGAAAGCGGTCAGCACCTGCTCACTCTCATCAACGACATCCTCGACCTGGCGCGCGTCGAAGCCGGCAAGCTCAGCCTGGATCCCACCGATGTCGATCTTTCCAGCTTCCTTCGCATCGTCGGCAACATCATCCGCGTCAAGGCAGAAGAGAAAAGCCTGTTGTTCGATTTCCGGGCCTCGCCGGAGCTGCCCGCGGTCAGAGTGGACGACAAGCGCTTACGCCAGGTACTGCTCAACCTCCTGGGCAATGCGGTGAAGTTCACCGACCGCGGCGAAATCGTCCTCAGCGTACAGCGCGTCGCGACCTCGGGGAACGGCCAAACCACGGTGCGGCTGCGCTTCGAAGTGGAGGACAGCGGGATCGGCATGAGCGAGGAACAGCTCGCGCGCATCTTCCAGCCCTTTGAACAGGTGAGTGAAATACGGCGGCGCGAAGCGGGAACGGGCTTGGGCCTGGCCATCAGCCAGCAACTCGTTGGGCTGATGGGCGGGAATATCCATGTACGCAGCGAATTGGGCAAGGGCAGCCTGTTCTGGTTCGAGTTGGACCTGCCGGTCGCCAAGCCCCTGATAACCGAGCTGTCGGTACAACCGCCCATCGCCGGTTATGAAGGCCCACGCAAGAAAATACTGGTTGTCGATGACGTGCCGCACAATCGCGCCATGCTGATCGAAGCCTTGCAAGCGCTCGGTTTCGAGGTCTTCGACGCGAAGAATGGCGAGGAATGCCTGGAAATGCTCGACGGCGTCCGCCCTGATCTCATCGTGACGGATGTCATGATGCCGGTCATGGATGGATGGGAAGCGACGCGCAGGATACGCCGCATGCCGGAGTTCGCCGGCATCCCCGTCATCATCGTCACGGCCAGCGCGAGCCGCGAAGATGAGGCGAAAAGCCTGGAAGTTGGCGCCAACGCCTTCATTCCCAAACCCATCGAACATGCCATCCTGCTGAAGACCATCGGCGATCTGCTGTCCCTGACCTGGATTCACGACGAGACCGCGCTGGAAAACGCCGAAGGGACGGGGGACTTCGTCGTTCCGCCACAACACGAAATCGAGGCGCTTTACCGGCTCGCCCGACTGGGCAGCATGGAAATGATCAGGGCGCGCGCGGATTACCTGAAACAACTAGACCAGCACTACATTCCCTTCGCGGCACGGCTGCGGCACCTCGCGGAAAGCTATCAATCCAAGGCAATCATGACTCTGGTGGAACGGCATCTTTCTAAACCGGAAGTAACGCGGACGGGAAGCCCGCCGACCTGACTACCGCATCGCTCAGAGGGCGCGGACAATTCTTTCGTCAGCGCCTGCAACTCGCCGGCCTGGCGCCAGTCCAACTCCTCATTCCACGTCAGATTGGAAGGGGGCAGCGATGAAACCAATGCGATGGGCCGCGCTGGCGGCAGGCGCCGGCTTGCTGCTGGCGGTACTGGTTCCCACGTTGGCCGGGCGGCCCGGCGCGCCCGCCACGTTCGACCCCTTGTTTTCCGGCGCGGCGCTGTGCACGCCGGCGCAGGCCGGGCGCCCTCCCCTGCTGGAACGGATGATCCTGGCGCAGGCCGAAACCCGGCCGTTCCAGCCTGAGCAGCAAAAGCCGGGGCCCGGCGCGCAGGGCACGCCGCCGCTATACAAGGACCTGGGTACGCTGCATGTACCGGTCACCACCGCCAAACCGCGCGCGCAGGCATATTTCGACCAGGGCCTGCGGCTGGCCTTCAGCTTCAATCACGCCGAGGCGGCGCGCGCTTTCCGCGCCGCCCAGCAATTCGACCCGAACTGCGCCATGTGCTACTGGGGCGAAGCGCTGGTGCTGGGGCCGAACATCAACGCGCCGATGTTTCCGGCGGCGGCCGGGCCGGCCGCCGCCGCCGCGGCGAATGCCGTCAAGCATGCGGGGCGCGCCACGCCCGCCGAGCGGGCCCTGATCCGGGCGGTGGCGCAGCGCTACCGCAACCCGGCGCCGGCCGACCGCGCACCGCTCGACCAGGCCTATGCCGACGCCATGACCGCAGCCGCACGCGAGTTTCCCAACAACGACACGATCCAGGCGCTGTTCGCCGAAGCGCTGATGGACCTGTCGCCCTGGAATTATTGGGAGGCCGGCGGCGCCAGGCCCAAGGGCCGTACCGCCGAGATCGTCGGTGCGCTCGAACGGGTACTCGAACGCAATCCCAGCCATCCGGGGGCGATCCACTATTACATCCACACGATGGAAGCGTCGACCCATCCGGACAAGGCGCTGCCCTACGCGCGCACGCTGGCCCGGCAGATCCCCGGCGCCGGCCACATCGTGCACATGCCTTCGCACATCTACTACCGGGTCGGCCTGTACCAGGAGGCGCTGCAAAGCAATATCGACGCGGTGGCCGTGGACGAACGCTACTTCCGCCGCTCCGACAGCGACCCCGTGTACCGGGGCGCCTACTATCCCCATAACATCCATTTCGTGATGGTGTCGGCGCTGATGGGAGGCGATGGCAGGACGGCCCTCGAGGCCGCCGCCAAGCTCGACAAGGCGATCCCGGCTGCCATGCTGAAGGAATTTAGCGTACTGCAGCCGGTGAAGGCGGCGCCGTATTTCTCCCAGGTGCAGTTCAGCAGTCCAGAGACGCTGGTGGCCTTGCCCGATCCCGGCCCGGACTTCGTGCTGGTCAAGGCCATGTGGCACTACGCCCGTGCGACCGGCTTTGCGCGCATGGGAGCCAGCGCGCAGGCGCGTGCCGAGGTCGATGCGATCGGCGTGATCGAACGCAGCGCCGACTTCAAGCCGATCGCCGACTGGGGCGTGCCGGCGCGCGACATCGTGCACACCGCACGCGCCGTGGCCAGCGGCAGGCTGGCCGACGCGCAGGGCGACCTGCCGGGTGCGATCCGCGCCTATCAGGAAGCCATCGCGGTGCAGGACGCGCTGCCGTACACCGAGCCGCCCTACTGGTACTACCCGGTGCGCCAGTCGCTGGGTGCGGTCCTGCTGCGCGCCGGACGGCTGGACGAGGCTGAACAGGTATTGCGCGAGTCGCTGGCGCGCACCCCGAGTAACGGGTGGGCGCTCAGCGGGCTGATGGAGCTCTACCGCAAGCGCGGCGACACGGCGGCGCTGAGCGCGGCCCGCAAGCGCTTCGACACCACTTGGCTGGGCCAGACGGGCGGGCCGCCGCTGTCGCTGCTGTAGCTGCTGTAGCTGCGCGAACTGCTGTGCATGGCACGCAAGGAAGGCAAGCATGGCCTCCTTGCGCCAGCCGGACCTGGTGACTACCGCTGAACAATCCGCCCCTCGGTAATCGGCGCGCTGGCGGCGCTGCCCCCGGCGGCGACCTGATTGTCGTAGTCGATCACCTGGGCCCTGGTGGCTGGATCGGCATGCCAGATCCGCAGGCCGAAGCGGCCGGCGGCGCCGGCGGTGGCGTCCAGGGTGAACTGGTAGCCGGCGGCGCCGTTGACGGTGCCGCTGCCTTCGAAACTGGCGCGTGCTCCCCGCCCTGCGACCGGCTTGAGCGTATCGCTGCGCAAACTCAGCCCGGCCACGTTGAAGTGCAACTGCGCTTTGGCGGACGCGGCCTTCACGCCGGCCGCCGGCGGGGCAATGAAACTGAAGCTCGCCTTGCCGGCGCGTGCCGGCGCCTTCCTGAGCGCCCCCTGTGGCGACATGAACACGCCGCTGCCGCCCACCATGCCGGCCGATGGCTCGTAGGCGATGATGTCGCGGCTGACGGCGGCGCTGCGCCCCGCGCGGTCGACCACGGTGGCCGTCACCGAATAGATGCCCGGCGCCGCATACGCATGGCTGGCGCCGGCGCTGCCGGCGCCGTTGCTCTCGCTGACCTTGCCCGCCTGTTGCGCGCTACCATCGCCCCATAACCAGCTGACGCTGCGCGTGCCGGCCAATTCCTCGTCGGTGAAACTGAGCGACACGTCCGCACGTGCGCCCACCTTGACCAGATCGGCCGCCAGCACCGGGCCGAGGGCATGCGCGCATTCATGTCCAGTTCCGGGCTCCAACAGCACCAGGCCGGCGTTCGAACTGGCCACGATCGCGCCGTTGTCCGAGATCGCCAGCGCCCCGTCGAGCTGCAGTCCTGCCGGGGCGTGCCGCAGCCGGGTGTTGAGGTCGACCATGCCTTGCCCGGCGCTCCACACGAAGGCGCGCCAGGCGCCGCTCTTGTTGGTGGCCAGGCCGACGATCTGCCCTTTGGTGTTGACCTGGAGGGCGCGCGACAGCTGCCCGCCCAGGGTGCCGAGATCGCGCATGCCGCCGGCGCGCGTCCACGACATCGCATGCTGGTTGCCGCTGGCGAGATTGATGACACCGGCGATATGCGCGGCCGGACTCATCGCCAGCACGAACGATTCGGTCCCCCCGGCCGTGCCCAGATCGCGCATGCCGCTGGCGCGGGTCCAGAGAAACGCGTGGTACAACAGGTCGCCGCCGGGGACCACATAGTGGCCGGCAACCTGGCCGTAGTCGGCGACCGCGGCAGGCAGCGAATAATTGCTGGCAAGGGTGTCGATATCGCTCAGACCGGCCGCGCGCGTCCAGGCGAACGCATGCCGATCATTGGCCGGCGTATCGGAGTTACCCGCGATCAGGCCGGCATCGTTGAGCGCCGTGGCGCTGGAAAAGCTCGCAATGCCGGGCGTGAACGCGCCCAGACTTTCCATCCCGTCGACGGCGCTCCAGCGGAAGGCGCGCGGCGGTGTCCCCGGCACTCCTTCGGACGTTCCCGCGACGACTCCCTTGTTATTGATCGCCGCCGCGGCCGAGTTGGCCGCATCCGGCAGGGTTCCAAGATCGACCAGGCCGCCGCCTGTGCTCCACAGGAACGCATGTTCGTTGCCGTCAGCGGTAGATGAACGGCCCGTTACCTGTCCAGCGTCGTTCACATCGACCGCATAGGTGGCCGGGCCGCCCAAGGTGCCCAGGTCGCGGGATGTGGCGCCGTCATAGAAGTAGGCGCGGGGATTGAGGCCGGTCTGCAGCGAGAACGATACCTGAGCGCTTGCATTGATCGCCGGCAGCTCCGTGATGTCCCCCGCGCCGAGATTGACCACGCGATAGGTCGTGCGCGCCGCAGCCTGCTGCGCAGTCTCGGGGGCGTACTGGGTCGGGACCGGCGCGGCCCCCGCCGCACCGGCAATCGCCAGGCCGGCGAGCAGACAGGGCAGTGCCCGGATGGAGCGGTAGCTTGGTAAGCTCGCTGGTAGCTCTGTTTCAGTTATGCATAGCATGTTCTTCTCCATGTGAAAGGTGAAACCGGACCACGGCCATGCGTGAATCAGGCGGGCGCGGACTGGTCAAGCATGCGCCGGGGACGCTCGGGCGTACCGATGCGCGCATGGCGCCA
This sequence comes from uncultured Oxalobacteraceae bacterium, assembly GCA_946480015.1. The sequence continues at coordinate 17,216 of CAMLIL010000016.1, forward strand.
ACCTTGCTGCGGATGTGCCAGGTCAAGCGCGTCTCGACTTGGACTGAAGAGTCGAAAGATGAGTTCCGCGGATGTGGTGGTCCGCGGCGGAATCGGACGCCGGCAAGGTCAGCGCCTCGTTGCCGGAGCCACATCATTAAATTAAAACAAATATTGTCACGAAGACATAATTCGTGTCGAAGGGGGGAGTTTCCCTTCGTCAGCGATACTATGGCCAAGCGCACCGCTGCTGAATTTGAATTGTCGAAGCCAAAGGCAAGGACATTGCCTTTGAGAATATAGTTGCATTGCGAAAACTTTACCGATACACTAAATCATGCTGTCAGGATACATGTGCAAACTTTGCACGTGTCGTCGTCTATCATCATGCCCCTGCCACTGCGGGCAGAGAACGGGTCGACTGGCCTTTCCTCGCCCATGTGCGCATTCGAGTCAATAATGAAAAAAATGGAGCTTCCAACTTGAACACTCGTCTGAAAACCTTCCTCGCGACTATCCTCACCTGTGCCAGCGTCTCGGCATTTTCCGCCGGCCTGCCTGCAGCGACTCAAGCGAAAGTCGATAAATACAAACAAAAACTGGTGGAATGGGCGGCTAACCCCGCCGTCGTGAGTGCTGTGAAGGAAGCCAATTCCAAAGGCCCAATGCCGGGCATGACCAATGCCAAGTGGCTCGACGCCGGCGATGCCGATCCGTCGGTGGCCACCCACCTGAAAAGCAAGGCCGGTGTCCAGCTGAAGCAATGGGAAGAAGACCCAGGCGTCGACAAGCTCGTGGTGCGCGATGAAAAAGGCAACCTGGTGGCCGCGAGCACCAAGCCCCTGCTGTACAACAATGCAGTGCGCCCGGTGTACATTAACGCCATCAAGGGGCAGGTTTGGGCGGACAATAAAATTGTCCCGGACCCCACCACCCAGGTGAAAAGCGTGCAGGCCTCTGCGCCAGTTCTGGACGGCAAAAAAGTGATCGGCGTGCTCCATCTCGCCATCAACGAATAGTCCTGAACACCCCTGGCCGCACGCATCCGCCGGCGGCCTTCCTTCACTGGAGCCCCCAATGAAATTCATCGCGACCTTGAAGGTGGGCCCGCGCCTCGCCCTCAGTTTCGGAATCGTTCTCGTGCTCATGCTGGTCCTGACCGGACTGGCCATCAGCCGCATGTCGTTTATTCGCACCAGCCTGGACCACATCGTCGAAGGCGACGCGCCCAAGCTGCGCCTGGTGAACTCCATGCGCGACCTGGTCCGCTTCCAGTCGGTGACCGTGCGCGACGTGGTCATGCAAGAGGATTTCGCGTTCAAGAAAAAAGAACTGACGATGGCGCGCAAGTCGCGCGAAACCTATCGTGACGCCGCCGACAAGCTTGGCTCCCTGCTCACCGACGCTGACAGCAAGGCCGCGCTGGCCAAGATCACGGCCCTGGATACCAAAGTGCGCACCCTGGTCGACAAGGCCATCGATCTGTCGCTCAGCGGCGACACGGCCGAAGCGGCCAACACCATCCGCGACGAAGTACGGCCCGGCCAGCTCGAACTGATCGCCGGCCTGGATGCGCTCCTGGGCCGCCTGGAAGCCAATGCGAAGAAATCGGCGCTGGAGGCCGGCGACACCTACACCAGTGCCGTCACGTCAATGACCATTGTCGGTGTGATCGCGCTGTTGGCGGGCATCGCTGCCGCGCTGCTCATCACGCGCAGCCTGCTCGGGCAGCTCGGCGGCGAACCCGCCTATGCGGCTCAGATTGCCGGAAAAATTGCTGCCGGCAACCTTGCGGTGGAGGTCGAGACGCGCGCGGGCGACAACAGCAGCCTGCTGTTCGCCATGCGCGAGATGCGCGACAGCCTGGCGCGTATCGTCAGCGAAGTGCGCAGCAGTACCGACACGATCAACACCGCGGCAGGGGAAATTGCGATCGGCAATCTCGACCTGTCCTCGCGCACCGAACAGCAGGCCGGTGCGCTGGAAGAGACCGCCTCTTCCCTGGAAGAGCTGATTTCGATCGTCAACCAGAACGCCGACAACGCCAACCAGGCCGACGGCCTGGCCAATTCGGCGGCGAACGCGGCACGCAAAGGCGGCGACGTCGTCGGTGAAGTGGTGCAGACCATGGGCGAAATCCAGGCTTCCGCCCGCAAGATCGTCGACATCATCGGCGTCATCGACGGCATCGCTTTCCAGACCAATATCCTGGCGCTCAATGCCGCGGTGGAAGCGGCCCGCGCCGGCGAACAAGGACGCGGTTTTGCCGTGGTGGCGACCGAAGTGCGCAATCTGGCTCAACGTTCCGCCGCTGCCGCCAAGGAGATCAAGACCTTGATCAACGACTCCGTGGTCAAGGTCGATGCCGGTACCGCCCTGGTCGACCAGGCTGGCGCCACCATGCATGACATTGTCCAGAGCGTCGAACGGGTCACCGGCATCATCAGCGAGATCGCCACCGCCAGCCACGAGCAGGCCGCCGGTATCGCGCAAGTGAACCAGGCCATCATGCAGATGGATGGCGCCACGCAGCAGAATGCCGCGCTGGTTGAAGAGTCTGCTGCAGCATCGACCGCCATGCAGGATCAGGCCGGCAGGCTGTCGCAGGTAGTGAGCGTGTTCACGGTGAGCGGCATGGCCGCTCAGGACGTGCACGTTTCGAATGTGACCAGCCTGGCCACAGCGCGAGCGGCGCCGAAGCTTTCCGCCCAGCCGGCCCGGCTGCGTGCGAACGGGAGCGTGGCGCGCGCGCCGGCATCGGAGTGGGAACAGGGTTAAGGCGACGCCGGGACGGACGTCCCCTCGCTTCCCAGAAAACGCCAACCCACGGGTTGGCGTTTTTTATTCCTGCCTGGCGGCGCCGGGTCAGTCCGTAACTTCGAATGCGCCCGTCAACGCGGCCAGCTTGTGCGGCGCCGCGCCAACGGCCGGACGCGCCGCCGGACCGTTGTGCTCCAGGCGCGCGCGCACTTGCGCCAGATAGTCGGCGCGCATCTTGCGCAGGATGAAGTCGCGGAAATTAGCCTGTTCGAGATCGTGCCAGGCCGTCTGTTTGACGCCGGCCGAGCGCGTACGGGCAGCCTCGAACGCAGCCTCGGCGATGGTCGCATCGGCCGCCGTCATCAGCTCGTAACCGTAGCGGCGCATCTCGTCCTGGGTCAGCGTCTCGATCACACGGATGTCCTCGGTCGACAGCTGGTGCTTGAACTTGTCCGCGTTGGCCGCAATGGGCGCAAAACAGTTCGATTGCCACAACGCCGACAGCTTGGCGATCTGGCGCGCTTCCGGGGAGTGCGCGACGTCGAGCATCTGCGGCAGAAATTCGATGCCGAGGAAACTGCAGATCGCTTTCAGGGTCGACTCCTGATCGGCAAGGAAATCCTCGTACCGGATCGTCAGCACACGCTCGGGATAGTGCGCCACCAGCGTCCGGGCGGCACGATGTGCGTCGGCCCAGGTGCGGGCATTGAGCGTGCTGTCGAAGTCGTGGATGATGGCGCGGTTCATCGATGCGACCTGGGCGCGCGGATCGCGCACGACGTTTATGAACAGCATGTCCGGGAACAAGCGCATCAGCTCATCGGCGTAATGCACGCTGTCGAGCGACTTGTCCATCACGATCCGCGCCCCCTGCTGCTCGCCCGAGCGCAGCAACAGTTCCCACACGATGCGGTGCACGCTGCGCGGCTCGTGCCGGATGCTCTCGAAGATCTCGACCGGATCGAACACGATGCCCGGCCACTTGACCATGCTCACCGCCTGCAGGCCGACCACGTCGACGACCAGCCGGAAATAGGCGCGGTCGTCCTCCAGGTCGCCGTACAGCGGCACCAGCGGCACGAAGTCGACGATGTGCAGAGGATACGGCGAGTAGAACTCGGGGTTGAAATTCAGGCGCAGCCGCAACGCGTGGCTGCCGCAACGGCGCAGCGGGATCATCATTAACGGACGCGGACGTTTATTCTCTTCTGTCTTGCTCGACTCCATGCTTCCCCTCCTCAAAGTAAAACGCAACCAATCAAACCGCACAGCGGCACTACCCACACCGCCTCGATGCGCCAGCGCAGCAGCATCACAAGCGCCAACGCGAACAGCAGCGGCGACAACCAGACCGGCGCCGCCGTCATGCCGACGGTGAACGCCGCAGCGATCACCAGGCCGGCCACGGCCGCGCGCACGGCGCGCAGGGCCGCCTGCACGCCTGGCGCCGCCTTCAGGCGCTGCAGGCCATGTGCGCAAGCGACCATCAGCACGGCGGGCGGGCCGAACACCCCGGCGGTGGCCGCGGCCGCGCCGGCCACGCCGCCGGCCTTGAATCCGATAAAGGCTGAGCTGATCAGCACCGGGCCGGGCGTGACCTGGGTCATCGCCATCGCATCGATGAACTCGCGCCGCGTCACCCAGCCATAGCCATCGACCACGGCGTGCTGCAACAGCGGAATGGAGACATAGCCGCCGCCGAACATCAGCAGACTCATGCCGGCAAACGCGCCGAACAGCTTGAGCTGCAAGGCGCCGGCGCCGAACAGCGGCAGCAGCGCCATGGGCATCGCCACCAGCACGCCGGCCGTGGTGCGCGGCGCCGGCGCGGGCGTTGGCGCGACCGGCGCAACGGCGCCGGGTGCGGCGGCGCGGAACCATGCACTGCCGATCAGCCCAGCGGCGACGATGATGGCCGGTGTCACCAGAGCGCCAGGCGCCACCAGCGGCAACAGCGCGGCGGCGCCGGTCAGCAGCGCTTCCCGCCACCCCTGCACGCAGGTGCGGCACATGCGCCAGGCGGCAGCCAATACGACCGCGGCGACCGCCGGGACGATCCCCTGGAAGACGCGCTCCACCATGGGCAGATGCCCCCAGCGCAGATACAGCGCGGTCAGCGTCACCATCAACAGGAAGGCCGGCAGCACGGCCGCGCACACGCACACGCATGCGCCGCTCACGCCGCGCAGCCGGTAGCCGACGTAGGCCACGGTGTTGATCGCCATCGGGCCCGGCAGGATCGAGGCGAGCGTGAAGCCGTCCAGCACATCGTGATCGCTCAGCCAGCGGCGCCGCGTCACGACGGCGTTCTGCACCAGCGACACCATCGTCATGTAGCCGCCGAAACTGGTGCAGGCGATGCGCAGAAACAGTCCGCACAGGGCCAGCAGCGACGGAGCGCGGGCCTCAGCCTGCATGCGCCGCTGCGCTGAAGTATTCGGAAAAGCTGCGCACGAAATGCTCGACATCGGCGGCCGGCAGGCGGTTGATTCCTGCCGCCGCGCGCCGCCCCCCGCCGCTGGCAAAGCCGGCGCACAAGTCATTGGCCGCGCGTTCCAGCGGTTTGCCCGAACGCACGCTGACTACGAAGGAGCCGTCCGTGTTCTCGGTCAGCACGGCGAACGAGCGCGCGCCGTCGTTGGCCGCCAGCCGGTTCGCGAACATGCCCGACACGCGCCGCGCCCAAGGCGCATTGGGCAGCATGTAGATCTCGCCATGGGTCCAGCGCCATTGCGCGTGCAGCGCGTTCATGTGCACCGCGTCGTCGCGATAACCATCGGCCAGCAGGCGGTAGAGCGGCTCGGAGCTGATGAATTCGAGCGGATCGGTGTACTGGTGCAGCACGCGATACAGTGTTTCGGGCGCGACGTGGAGGTCCTCGACGCGCTCCCCGTAAGCGTTATAGTTCAGCATGCTGCCCAGTTCGGCCAGGCTGGCGACGCGGCTCTCGGACCACCCCATGGCAGTGGCAAGCGCGCGCGCAGGCCCTGCCAGGTTGTCGCCAAAAGCGGCGGCCACGGCCCATTCACGAAAGCGGCCCTCGAGATGGATGTCGACCAGCAGGCTGGTACAGACGTCCGGCGCATCGTTCCAGAACAGGCGCAGGTGCGGATGCGGGAATGCGTGGCGCGCCGCATGGTGGTCGAACCAGGTCACCCGTGCGCCCGCGTCGAGGATCCGGCGTAGCGGCGCGGCGTTGGCATCGAGCGACACGTCGAACACCATCACCTCGGCCGCGTGCTCGCATGCAATGCGCTGCAACAGCTCGACGTCACGCTTGACGCCGGTGATCAGGCGGGTGTCTTCCGGATAGGCCAGGCGCCATTGATGCAAGGCGCAGATGCCATCGGCGTCGCCGTTAAAGACATCGTAGGCTGTCCGCGCATCGCCCGCGCACGTCATGCATGCACCGGGCGATGGGCCAGGTGGTCGTACAGCATGCGCGTCGCCAGTTCGATCGGAACGACGCCAGTGTCGATTTCGAGTGCTGGTGCCTCCGGCGCCTCGTAGGGCGCCGAGATGCCGGTGAAGTCCGCAATCTGGCCGGCGCGGGCGCGCGCGTACAGGCCTTTGGGATCGCGCGATTCGCACACCTTCACGCTCGTGCTGACGTGCACTTCCACGAAGCGCGACTCGCCGATGATCGCGCGCGCCATCTCGCGGTCCTCGCGCAGCGGCGAAATGAAGGCGGTGACCACGATCAGGCCAGCCTCATTCATGAGACGCGCGACTTCGGCGGTGCGCCGGATGTTTTCGCGGCGGTCGGAAGCGGAGAACCCGAGATCGCGATTGAGATGGTGGCGGATGTTGTCACCGTCGAGAACGAAGCCTGGGTGGCCGCAGTCGAGCAGCATTTTCTCCAGTTCGTACGCAAGCGTTGATTTTCCGGCGCCCGACAAACCCGTTAACCAGACTGTGGACGGCGCGTGGCCGAATTGCCGCTGCCGGTGGTCCGCGGTCACCTTGCCGGCGTGCCAGTAGAGGTTCGTCCCTGCCAGCGTGGGCGCAAGGACACTATTTGATTCAAGTACCACCGCGGTGTTGCTCATCGTCGATCCTCCGTGAACAGCATTCTTTTGACCGCAAGACTTTTCGCCGCGCAAGCAGCCTGGGGCCAGACATTCCTGGGCAGACAAACTCCCCAGGTACCACAAGGGCCAGCTCGGCGGATGAACATTCCCATCCAGCGAACTGGCTGCATCTTGGGAGCGTGAGGCGAGATCGAGGTGCTCGACGCAATGTGCGCCGGCGCCATCCTCACGCTGTCGGTGCCGCGCGACGCTTATATTCGCTGTGCGCATGTTCTTATGCGCGGTCACCTGTCGATGCACTATAGCAAACAGTTGCGATTAAGAAAACATGAAAATAGAGATATTTTTGCCTTTTATTTCTTCGAATTGATTGGCTGGTGCGGGGGGCGGGAGAATTGAAATTGCAACTCGGAACTCATTGATTCTACAGCGGAATAGTCGTGGATAATCTCGCAGCGTAGCACTGAAGAGCTCGCTCTATCTGTGCTGGCCGTGATAGAATTTTCGCCCTTGGCCTGGTAGCTCAGTCGGTAGAGCAGAGGATTGAAAATCCTTGTGTCGGTGGTTCGATTCCGCCCCGGGCCACCAAGAACATCGTTCACGAAACGCCAACCATCATCGGTTGGCGTTTGTGTTTGTGGAGCTTGTAGTCCTCGTGTCCGGTCTATTTCCGGCCCGTCATCCTCCAGCCACACAACCATCCGAATCGTCCAACCGTCCAGAGTCAGCAATTTACAGGGTAAGCTCTTCACAATAGATTTTGTGACGTGTGCAATTTGTAAAGTCCATCGGGCATGGAAGGTGGTCTGCTGACTGTGTGAAGCCGTCGTGGACTTTCCAGTTACGGAGCTTAAGCCCCACTTCGGTTGCCGCGCGATTTCATCGAGGACACCCTATCGGGCCGGAATGGTGAACGTTCCGTCGGGATACAAATCGCACATAAACTCCACGAAGGCCCGGACTTTGGGACTCTGCAAACGGCGCGACGTATGCAGCACCCAAAGTTCCACCTCATCGCTGGCGATGCCCCATGTCACCAGCGCCCCTGTCTCCAGCAGATTCCCAACCAGCGACTGCGGCAGCATGGCCGCTCCGGCGCCGGCGGCGATGGCATCGCGAACCATCAGCAGCGATGACAACCGTAAGACCGGCCGGGGTAGGACGGTGAACTGACCGTTACGGACCGGCCAGACATCGCCTTCGCGATAGGTGGGAGTAACCACGGCCGGCACCGGAAACGGTTCATCGCCACGCCCCTTCGGCATCTGAATGGATGGCGCGGCCGCCAGCATCATACGGTCCCTGGCAAAGCAGCGGCCGACCAGGTTGCTGTCCTTGGCCGGATTGATGCGAATGGCGACGTCGAAATGCTCATCGATCAAATTGACCAATCGGTCCTCCGCCACGACTTCGATTTGCACTTCCGGATAGCGCGCCAGAAACCGGGCGGCGATCCACCCCAGTGCCATCTGCGAAAACAGCAGCGGCGCCGCGATGCGCAGACGGCCGCGTGGCGTGGCAAGGCCATCCCGCGCCGCCGCCACCGCTTCGACAAGCTCATGCATCGCCCCCTGCGTCCTGCTCAGCAGCAGATGGCCGGCTTCGGTCAATTCCAGGCTGCGCGTGCCGCGCTCGATCAGACGAATGCCCAGCGCCTCTTCGAGATCGGCGACGCGCCGTGACAGCGTCGCCTTGGACCTGCCGCTGGCGCGGCTGGCCTTTCCAAAACCGCCGTGCGCGGTGACCAATTGGAAGTCTCCAAGAGCATTCAGATCCATTGTGTCTCATTTTTAAAACGAAGTGTCCATATTTTAGAGTCTTCGCAAGTTATTTGAAACCCTTTACTGTGTGGTCCATACCAACCCGACATCCAAGGAATTTTTATGAATACCGCACGCGCATTACTGTTGACCGAATACGGCGGCCTCGAAGCCATCAAGGTTTCTTCCATCGACGCGCCAGTGGCGGGACCGGGCCAGGTATTGGTCCGCGTTTACGCCGCCGGTGTGAATGGGCTGGACTGGAAGGTCCGCGAAGGCTATGTCCGCGATGCCTTCCCGCTACAACTGCCGACCATCCTCGGCATTGAACTTGCCGGCGTGGTGGAGGCCGTGGGTGCAGATGTCACCCGACTGCGCAAAGGCGATCGAGTGATGGGCTCGCTTGGCGGCTTGGGGGCTTATGCCGACTTGGTCGCGGTGAATGAAGCCAATCTTGCCCTGGTACCCGACTCGCTCGACTTCGTGCAGGCCGCAGCCCTTCCCGTCGCATCGGTGGCGGCGTGGCAAAGCCTCCACTTCGCTGGCCCGATCCGTGCTGGCCAGCGCATCCTCATCCACGGCGCGGCGGGTGGCTTGGGCGGCTTCGCAGTGCAGTATGCGCATCAAGCCGGCGCCGTGGTGTATGCCGCCGCACTCGACAGCCATATCGCGTATGTCCGCAGCCTGGGTGCTGATCACGTCGTGGCCTACGACAAGGAGCAATTTGAGGGCGCTATCTGCAACATCGACCTGGTGCTCGACTATATCGGTGGCGAAGTGCTGAGCCGTTCATGGTCGGTGCTAGCCGAAGATGGCGCCGTCGTCAGCACCGCATCACCAGCCATCCTGGCGAACACCCCGGCCGGGCGTCGCGGCCTCTGGTTCATGAACACGCCGGACGCCGCGCGGCTGCAAATCATCGCCGAGGACGTGGCGCGCGGACGCTTGCAATCCAAGGTCCGCGTCGTTGTGGATTTCGACGAACTGCCTGCGGCAATCGAGCGCAACCGCCTTCAGCCACAACTCGGCAAGACCGTAGTGAAGTTTTTCAACTAAGTACCCAGACAACTAAACCCTAAGCCAAGGAGTAAATATCATGACTATTCTCGTTACCGGTGCGACCGGCAATGTCGGCCGCCAAGTGGTCGAACAGCTCGTTCAACGCGGCGCCAATGTACGCGCGCTTGTCCGCGATATCTCGAAGGCCAATTTCCCGGCGGGTGTCGATGTGGTCCAGGGCGACCTGCTCGATGTCGACTCGCTGCGCAGCGCTTACTCGGGCGTCTCGACGCTGTTCCTGCTCAACGCAGTGGTGGCTGACGAGTACACCCAGGCGCTGATCGCGCTCAACGTGGCGCGCGAGGCCAGCATCAAGCGCCTTGTTTATCTATCGGTGATACACAGCGATGTCTACGTGAACGTTCCGCATTTTGCGGTCAAGTTCGGCGTGGAGCGCATGATCGAGCAGATGGGGATGAACGCAACCATCTTGCGCCCCGCCTACTTCATCAGCAACGACTTGACGATCAAGGATGTGGTGAGCGGATATGGTGTCTATCCGATGCCGATCGGCAGCAAGGGGCTGGCGATGGTCGATACGCGCGATGTTGGCGAGGTTGCGGCCATCGAGCTCCTTCGCCGCGAGCAGGCCGTCGATCCGCTGCCGCTGGAGCGCATCAACCTGGTCGGCCCCGACACGCTGACCGGCGCCGATGTGGCCGCGATCTGGAACGAGGTGCTGGGGCGCCCGGTCACTTATCCGGGCGACGACACCGCCGCGTTCGAGCAAAACCTGCGGCAGTTCATGCCGAGCTGGATGGCCTACGACATGCGCCTGATGAGCGAGCGTTTCCTTAGCGAAGGGATGGTTCCGGAAGCCGGGGACCGCGAGCGACTGACCGCGCTCTTGGGCCGCCCGCTCCGCTCCTATCGCGAATTCGCCGTCGGGATCGCGGCCTTGCCCTGACCGCTCTAAGCGTTATTCTCCGCTCTGCGCAGTCCGCAGGCGGGGATATTGCGGCAGCCCCCGATCGACCGAATTCATGAAAAATGGCTGCGCGCCGGAACAACCTTTATGGCGCGCTTTTGTGGGCGTCATTCTTGCTCGGCGTTGGACTTGAAAATCCTTGTGTCGGTGGTTCGATTCCGCCCCGGGCCACCAAGAATTCTTTAGGGAAAACGCCAACCCGTGCAGGTTGGCGTTTTTGCTTCTGAAGCAGAAAGTCTTTGTGTCGGGTCATTTCCAGTACAACTTCCGACCTCCAAACGAATCGTCGAACTGCCCGTCGCCTTAAGTTCGGGTCGCGACAGAAATATCGCGGGCCTCGACACTCTTGTTGGAACGACTGCATCGCACGGGGCCGCGCGCGCTCGTTATTTGGAGAGTTGCGGAAACAATGAAAAATCCGGCAGCGGATGAACCTGCAATTCGACCTCGTTACCGATGCTGAAAATGGACGCCTTCGATCCATCGAATGCCGGCCAGGCCGGCAAGCCCTTTCCGTTCGGACTACCCGTGCGCGCGAAATTGACCAGGGTATCGGCAAGTCTCGTTGCCAACTGCCGATCTGCCGGGGTCCAGGTGCGCGCTTCCGCGTCAAGATTGTCGAACAGGTAGCGGATTTCCGCGCCATGGCCTGCTCCACAGCCGTAGTTGCAAGGAGTCGAAGGCGCTGCGGGATGGTGAGCAAAGAAGTAGACATACGATTTGGACCGCCCGTATTTCGCTTGAAGCGCTGCCCAATACGTCATGCGCCATCCCCACCAGTCATTGGTAAGCTGATCGATGGAGGCTTTTGCCTGGGAATCGGTGGTGCCAGGATAGGCTGCCAGCAGGCGTTCGGATGGCGCATAGCCCAGCAGATTTGTCACCAGCTCGCGGTGCCTGGCCGCCTTGAAATCGCTTGTGCCCAGGATCTCCGGAGCCAGATCCTTGCCCTCCTCGGCGTTCCATCCGACCAGCAAGGGAACGTCATTGTGACGGTGATTGCGATATATCGTGGTCATATCGTCGCGCAGCAGATGTCCATCGATTGCTGTGCGCGGCGACCATGCAGGCTTCTGCAAGTCCTTGACGCTCATCTTGCGCAGCGCCGCCAGATGTTCCGCGCCGACGGCCTTGGCGACAGCCAGTCCATTCGCTTCGGCGGCAGCCATCCGATCGTACCGGCTGTCCTCCTCGGCACTGATGGGCATGCCGTCATTACCACTCTCGGCGACGGCGCGCTGAAATAGCCCCTTCGCCAGTGGTGACGCGGTCAGGAGCGCGACCGAAACACCGCCTGCGGACTCGCCCATAATCGTCACGCGCTCAGGATCGCCACCAAAAGCGGCGATGTTGTTCTTCACCCAGCGTAATGCTGCGATCTGGTCGAGGATGCCCTGATTGGCGTAGGCGCGGTCTGGCGACTCTGCCGAAAGTTCCGGGTGCGCAAAAAAACCAAATATGCCGAGACGATAATTAATCGTAACGACGATCGCTCCGCGCTTGGCGAGATTGGCACCGCTGGACCCGGTGCCCGCGCCCGTGCCGCCGAAAAAGCCGCCCCCATGAATCCAAACAATGACGGGAAGTTTCCTGGCTTTTTCAAGCGTCCAGATGTTGAGATATAGGCAGTCTTCACTTTTGGGATCCGGAACCCAGTCCACGGTCTGTGCACATGCCGGAGAAAAGCTGCGCGCTTGCCTGACTCCTTTCCAGGGGACGACGGGTTGCGGCGCCCGCCAACGCAGATCTCCGACAGGTGGCGCTGCGAAGGGAATACCGAAATAGGTTTTCAGCGCGCCAGCTTGTGAGCCGACGATGTGGCCACCGGTGACTTTCACCGGGCTTGTCAGCTGGGCGGCATGCCCCAGCGGGGCCGAAAAGGCCAGCAGGGCTGATGCGGCCAGGCAGATCGCACGAAACGGCATCTCCATTATTTCTCCTTTAGTTTGGAACGACTGCGGATGGCGGATAGTCGACATTGCTGAACATCAAATCACACAAAGCCGCGTGCGCTCCATATACCGGCTTGATGGCGGCCGGTTCGATGGAGAGCGAGGCCTTGTTTTCAACCAAAAGCCGCTGGCTGTTCAAGTGCCTGGCAGGCGCACCGCTGGCTGTCGTTGCATTTTCCGCAAGGAAATATAATATATCATTGCCTCGGCGCCAAGAAAAATTACTATCAATACACGTGGGGTAAGACGCGCCTGCTAACTGCCTGGCCTGTGGTCCGCCGTCCACGCCAGCATCTTGCGCGATCCGGTCAGTCCAATTAACATATTGGTCAGACCAGTGATTTACCCATCAGCGACTCCGCGGGGCAACATTTCGAGCTTGCCTAACCCACCTTAACGGAACCACCTCCATGCAAAGGTCCCTCCCATCGTTTGGCCGTATCAGGGCCGCACTGCTTGGCGCCACCCTGCTCTGGCTGGCCACCGCCGCGCAGGCGGCCCCACAGCAAGCCGATTCGGGCGCCGAACGGCGCTTCAACTTTACCGGCCGCCCAGTGCCTGGGGCCGTCAGCGTGACCCTGGACAGCCGCGACGGCGCCCCGCTGTACGATGCGGCGAGCGGCTTCGGCTTCGTCAATCAGACCGGCGCACTCCCGGCCCGGATCGTGCATACCGCGGAGATCCGCGCCGATGCAAACGGCTTTCAGATCAGCGAACCGCGCTTCGACGGCGACGCCAGCAGCGATCACTACAACAACTACGGCATGGCATTCCGCGTGAAGGCCGCTCCGGGCGCCTATGCGATCGCCGTGCGCACCACGTCCGACGCCGCCGATACCATCGTGTCGGTCAGCGGCATGCAGGCCAGCCGCCTGAATCCGGGCGTGTTCTGGGACGCGGCCAGCCTGCTGCCCAACCGGACCAGCGCCAGCTGGCAAGGAAAGCAGTGGTCCTACCGCTACGTCAACGGGCGCGAGTACATCGACATTGAAATCGAGCCGCGCAAACCCGACGTGCCTGTCGGCGTCGCAGAGATTTCCATTACCCCAATCGTGGTCCAGCCACGCCCTGCCAATGCCCTCCCCAGCATCTATACCCTGGGCGATTCGACCGTCAAGTCGTACACCTTCGACGAAGCGCCCATGAGCGGCTGGGGGCAGGTGTTCGACCAGCTGTTTGACCTGCGCCGCGTGCGTGTGGTGAACTATTCGATGGGGGGACGCTCCTTCCGCAGTGCGTACGCGGAAGGCCGCCTGAACGACCTGCTGCTCGATGCTCATGTGGGCGACACCATACTGATCCAGTTTGGCCACAACGACGAAAGCCTTGACGAGACGCGCCGCTTCGGCCGTGGCGCCAGCGAAGCCATGTACCAGGCCATGATCCGCGAGGTCTACCTGCCGGCGATCCGCGCGCGCGGCGTGGTGCCGGTGCTGGTCACGCCGATGTCGCGCGTGAACGGTGCGCTCAAGCCCGGCGAATCCTATGTGAACTCATTCCAGAAGAGGCGCTTCCCGGAGCTGATGAAGGCCATCGGCGCTGCCGAAGGCGTCGCCGTGGTGGACCTGAACAGCCGCAGCGTGGAGTATTACAACCAGGCCGGCGAGGCCGCCATCAGCGCCATGATCATGTCGATCGAGGCTGGCGAAACGCCCGGCAAGACCAACGACGGCAGCTATGCCAACGGCCACCCTGCCAACAAGCTCGATGGGACCCACTACAAGGAAGCGCTGTCCAAGCAGTACGCGCGCATGGTGGCGACCGAGCTGGTCCGGCTGGGCAAGGCGGGCGACCGCACGGCCGCCGCAATCGCCGCATACTTGCGCGCCCCCGTGAAGGCGGCCATCGACACCAATGACTGGTCGGCCGTGCACCCTGAAGTCGCGCGCGACATCGTCAGCGGCGCGAACGCCTACTACCGTAACCAGATCGAGAAGCTGCTGCAGCTGGGCGCACTGCGCACGGACGCGAACAGCAACTTTCACCCCCAGGCCATCATGTCCACGCGCGAGTTCATCGGGGCCCTGTGCATGCTGATGCGCATACCCTGTGCCGGCCTGGCGGGCTATGGCGACGGTCCTTTGCGCCGGGAGGCGATGGGCGCAATCCTGTATGACGCCTATCGCGCCAGGTTCCGCGCCAAGCCTGCCTATATGACGGACTACAACGGCAGAACCGTGGTTCCAGGCGCACCCGGCTATGACCCCAACCTGGACAGCGGCGCGCAGGGCGCCATGTACTATCCGCTGGTGCGCTGGACACAGCTGAGCGATTCCGGCGAAGCCGATCCGGTCTACGCGGACAAGCTGCGCGAAGCGTATGAACTTGGCCTGATCCGCTCGGAATCGGGCATCGCTCGCGGCCGCATGGTCAACGGCCGGGCGCTCGAACCGAAGGCGCTGGTTAATCGCGGCAAGGCGGCCAAGGCGCTGTACTTCATGTGGCTGCTGGCGCAGCCGCCCAAGGCGGAAAACGATGTGATTGCCGAACCGGCCGAGTAAGCGCCGGCCGGCGCGGCCGCGCGCTTATCACAGCCGCTTCAAGCAATACCTGCAACACTTCCACGGCGTCGCCTCGCGCCATCGCGCCACCTACCCGGGTTGGCGCCGGGCGCGCGATGCGCAGCGCATCGGCTCACCCGAGGCGCTGCTGTTCCTTTCGGGTCGCGTTCTCATTTTAAAGATGTGCCCGGTCGTGTTATGATCTCGGGAAATTACATCACAATATGATATAAATTCCCATGTCCTCTCCTGCCCTGGGCAAGGCCGATTTCGCGGCTTTGTCTGAATTCCGTTACCAGATGCGGCGCTTCGAGCGCTTTTCCGAAAACGCCGCGCAATCCGAGGGCATCACGCCCCTGCAGTACCTGCTCCTGCTGCACATCAAAGGCTACCCGGGCCGCGACTGGGCCACCGTGGGGGAACTGGCCGAACGCCTGCAAGCCCAGCAGCACGGCGTGGTGGCGCTGCTGAGCCGCTGCGAAGCGGCCGGCCTGGTACGGCGCCAGCCCAGCGCCGTTGACCGGCGCCGCGTTGAAGTACACCTGCTGCCTGCCGGCGAAACTGTCCTGTCGCGGCTGGCCGCCATCCATCGCGCCGAGCTGCAATCGCTGAGCGGCGTCTTTATCATTCCCAACCTGCCCGACCAACCATGACCCAATACGACGCACGACGCGACTTCAACGGCGATGACCGTCTCTTGCCGATTGCCGCCATTGCCGCCCTCATCGGCGTGCTCAGCACCGGCACCGCCTGGCTGCTGCTCCATGCGATCCACCTGTTTACCAACCTGTTCTTCTTCCAGACCCTGTCCGATGCCTTTCATTCACCGGCGGCCCACACGCTGGGGGCCTGGGTCATTGCCGTGCCCGTCGTTGGCGGCCTGATCATCGGCTTGATCGCGCGTTTTGGTTCCGAGCAGATCCGGGGCCACGGCATCCCCGAAGCCATTGAAGCCATCCTCTTCAACCGCAGCGCCATGTCGCCCAAAGTAGCGTTGCTCAAGCCGCTGGCGTCCGCCATAGCGATCGGCAGCGGCGGCCCGTTCGGCGCGGAAGGCCCCATCATCATGACCGGCGGCGCGGTAGGCTCCTTGCTGGCCCAGCATTTCCACATGAGCGGCGCGGAACGCAAAACCTTGCTGGTGGCCGGTGCCGTGGCCGGCATGACGGCCGTGTTTGGCACGCCCGTTGCGGCGCTGTTGCTGGCGGTGGAATTGCTGTTGTTCGAACTGCGGCCGCGCAGCCTGCTGCCGGTCGCCATCGCCTGCACGGTAGCGGGCTTCCTGCGTCCGCTGATCATGGACGCCGGCCCCCTCTTCCCGCAGCAATCGCAGGCACTGCTGCCCGCAGGGCTGCTCTCTTGCGCGGTCGCGGGCGTGCTGTGCGGCGCGCTGGCATGGCTGCTATCGACCGCGCTCTACCGCATCGAAGATGGCTTCCACAAGCTGCCGGTGCATTGGATGTGGTGGCCGGCGCTCGGTGCCCTGGCCATCGGCATCGGCGGCTATTTTCAGCCGCGCGCCCTGGGCGTGGGCTACGACGTGATCGGCGATCTGCTGCAAAATCATCTTGCCGTTGGTGTCGTCGTCAGCCTGCTGTTCGCCAAGGCAGTCATGTGGCTCATTGCGCTGGGCTCAGGAACATCTGGCGGCGTGCTGGCGCCGCTGCTGATGCTCGGCGCCGGCCTGGGCGCGCTGCTGGCCCCCTACCTGCCCGGCGGAGACCCGTCGATCTGGCCGCTGGTATGCATGGCAGCGACCTTGGGTGGCATGATGCGGGCGCCTATCATGGCAACCGTGTTCGCCTATGAGCTGACGCACGATGCCAACGCCCTGCTGCCGGTGCTTGCGGCGTCGGCGGTGGCGTATGGGTTTACCGTCATTACCATGCATCGCTCGATCCTGACCGAAAAGATAGCGCGCCGGGGCCGTCACATCTACCGCGAATATGGCATCGATCCCCTCGAACGCCACAGCATCGAGGAAGTGATGAGCGCCGTGCCGGACGCCGTCGAGGCCGACGCACGGGTGGCCGACGTCCTGGAGTCGCATTTTGGCGCGGCGCAGCGCTACCGCGCGTATCCGGTGACGCGCAACGGCGCAGTGATTGGCATGCTGGACCGTGCAACCCTTGAAACCCCGGGCCAGACGGCCGTCCATGTGGGCGATCTGTATGGGGTGAACGCGCCGATCGTCGCGCTCCCCGGTGAAACCTGCCGCACCGTGGCCATCCGGCTTGCCGTGCACGGCCTCGAACGCGTGCCGGTCGTGGCCGATGCCGCCAGCCGCCGCCTGGTCGGCGTGGTCAGCCGCAGCGACTTGATCAAATCCACACTGATTCTGCACGATGAGGAAAACACGCGTCACCGGTTCCGCCGCATCTCGTTACGACCGCGCGGGCCGGCATGACGCGGGGAGCGGTCGCGGGCCATGAACGCGATCGCTAAGGCAGCGGTCTGCATCGACCGCGCGCAACCTGAATCAGGCGCAGGTTGCGCAGATAGATGGCCAGGCCCAGCGCTTGCCCGACAATGAACACCGGGTCGCCACGGTAGGCCGCGTAGACGAGCAGGGTCAGGCCGCCCGCCAGGCTGAAATACCAGAACGCCACCGGCACGACGCTTTTTCTGGCGCGCTCGCTGTGTATCCACTGGATCACGAAGCGCATCGTGAACAAGCCCTGTCCCAGAAAGCCGACCGCAAGCCACCCGGCCTCCGTCATATCGCCCCCATATCAAAGACGCCTCGCAGCTCGCCGGTCCGGCACATTTTTGCTGGCGGGCGCGCAATCGCCGAGTACGAAATGAATCAGATAGGGCTCGTTGCGCGTGGATTCGTAATAGGTACGCGTCAGCATTTCCGTGAGGATGCCCGTGCTGACAAACTGGACGCCGACGACCGCCAGCATCACGCCGAGGATCAACAAGGGCCGGTGGCCGATGTCCGCATGCTCGACCAGCTTGATCCAGCCTAGCCACGCAAGAATCAGGAAACCGGCCACGCCGAACAGCAGGCCAATGCGCCCGAAGAAGTGCCCCGGCTTGGCCAGGTAGCGCATGAAAAAATGCATCGCGAGCAAATCGAGAATCACCTTGAACACGCGCGAGAGCCCATAGTTTGATTTCCCATGGACGCGCGGGAAATGACTGACCACTTCTTCACCGATCCGGTCGGGCGAAGTGATGGTGGCCATCCACGTGGGGATGAAGCGATGCATTTCGCCATACAGGCGGATTTGCCGGACCACCGAGGCGCGGAAGATCTTGAGCGAGCAGCCGTAGTCGCGCAGCTTGATGCCGGTGACCCTGGCGACGATGCGGTTGGCCAGCCACGACGGAACCTTGCGCAGCCAAAGACTGTCCTGCCGGTGCTTGCGCCAGCCGACCAGGAGGTCGAGGTCTTCATCGAGCAGGCGCCGCACCATGCGCGGCAGGTCCTGCGGATGGTGTTGTAGGTCGCCATCCATGGTGGCGATAATCGTTCCCCTTGCCACGTCGATCCCCGCCTGCAGCGCCGCGGTCTGGCCGAAGTTGCGGCGCAGGACAACTGCGCGCACATGCGAGGGGTAGGCGGCGACCGCCTGCCTGAGCCGCAATACCGTCCTGTCGCCGCTGCCGTCGTCTACCACGATCAGCTCCCACGGCCATTCGACGCCCCCGAGCGCCGCAAGGACCTGCTCGACCAGGGGCGCGATATTGTCTTCTTCGTTAAATACCGGAACGATCACGGACAGCCGGTGTTCCGGCTCCTGACCATTTTCAAAAGTGGTGGCGCGAATCAGCATTGGTGGCGACGGGTGGTTGGTCAATCAGCAGGTTGGGCACATTGTCGTGTCGCCGCTGCGCCCTTCATTGGAGGTGCGTCAAGTCCACCCCTGCATTTCTTTGTGTCAGCTCGCAATGGCGACTCCTCGATGCTGATCAAAATCCCGCCATCGACAACTCCCTATCCTGTCGTTTCAGCCGGACCGGATCGGCGTGTTCGCGTCACTGACGGAGATCGTGAATGCAGGGACAGACCATTAGCAGGCGACACAACAAGCCCCAGGCAGGCGCGTGGGCCGTGCTGCTGCTCGTCCTGGCCGCGCTGACGCTCTACCGCGCGGCAATCGCGCACCATGCCCTTCCGCTCTATCAGGACGAAGCACAGTACTGGGTCTGGTCACGCATGCCCGACTGGGGTTATTACTCGAAGCCGCCGATGGTGGCGTGGGTGATCCGTCTGTTCAGCGGCCTCGGTGATGACGAACTCAGCGTGCGCATGGGCAGCCTGCTGCTGCATCCGCTGACGGCGCTGCTGGTGTATGCGCTCGGGCTGCGCATGTTCGACGCACGCACCGCCATCATTGCCGCACTGCTGTTCATCAGTCTGCCGCTGGTCGGATTCAATTCGCTGTTCATGACCACCGATGCGCCCTTGTTCTTTTTCTGGGGCATGGCTGCGTATGCTTTATGGAATTGCCTGGACCGCAATCGCTGGCGCGACTGGCTGCTGCTCGGCATCGCAACAGGGCTGGGGCTGCTGTCGAAGTATTCGATGGCCCTCTTCGCCGTCTCGGTGGTCCTTGCGCTGTGCCTGCCGCACTATCGCCGCCACTGGCGCAACCCTCGGCTTTACGCTGCCGCCGTGTTCGCGTTCCTGATTTTTCTGCCTAACCTCTGGTGGAACGCGCGGATGGATTTCGTCAGTTTCCGCCACACTGCCGAAATTTCCCAGCTCGACCGCGACCTGTTCCATCCCGCGCGGCTGGCTGAATTCGCCGGCGCGCAGTTCGCCTGCATGGGGCCGATCGCCTTTGCTTTCCTGCTCATGGCCCTGGCGACGCCATCGGTATGGCGCGACCGCCGGCGTGGCCTGCTTGCAGCCCTGACGCTGCCGTTTCTGACAGCGATCTCGCTGCAGGCGCTGCTCGCCAGGGCCAACGCAAACTGGGCCGCACCAGCGTATTTCGCCGGCACCCTGCTGGTGGCGGCACAACTGGTGGCACAGCAGCGCCAGCGCTGGTGGATCGCCATGGCCGTGCTGAACCTCGCCTTGCTGTCCGGCTTCTATCACTATCACAGCATCACCGATGCGCTGGGCATCAAGCTTACCCGTAAGAACGATCCCTATTCGAGGCTGCTGGGCTGGCCGCAAGCTGCGGGCGAAGTCAGCCGCGTCCTGGCAAGGCATCCGGAGGCCCGGCTGGCAAGCCTTGACCGGGGCGAATATGCCTTGTTGCGCTACTACGTGCGCCCCCACCCCGACAGCATGGGCATTTGGAATCCCGACCGAAAACGGCAACATCACTTTCACCTGAGCGCGGACATCGCCCAGGCGCGCGGCGCCAGCTTCATCATCGCGACGACCCATCCACTGGATGCCGGCGCGGCACGGTCATTCGAGCAATGGGAAGCGATCGGGCCCGTCAGCGTGCCGCTGTACCCTGATTATCAGCTGAGGCTTTATCTGTACCGCGGCAATTGCTTCCGGGGATACCAGCGATGAGCGCATGGTTGCGCCGCTACGGCGACGTGGTGCTCGCCTTCGTATTGCTCCTCGCCTTCACCGGCTGGCCAGAAGTCGAGCTGCGCCTGGCCGCACCTTTCTATCGGCATGGTCTTGGCTTTCCCGCAGGGCAGCTCTGGTGGATCCAGGCGATCTACCTGGTCTTCGCACGCTTTTGGGTGCTGGCCGTCATCCTGCTGGCGCTGCTGCTGGCGGGCTTGCTGCCGTTCGTTCGCGCGCATTGGCCGCGCTTTCCATACCGGCGCAAGGCCCTGCTCTACTTGCTGACCGCGCTCGTGCTCGGTCCCGGATTGATAGTCAACACGGTGTTCAAGGACCATTGGGGCAGGCCGAGACCAGTGCATCTGACGCAATTTGGCGGCAGCGCCACCTTTACTCCCGTTCTCGCTTACAGCACGCAGTGCGCCAAGAATTGCTCCTTCCCCAGCGGCCATGCGGGAGCGGCCTTTTTCCCGATGGCCGGCTACTGGCTGACCCGTCAACGCCGTTGGCTGGTGCTGGGTATCTCGCTGGGCGTCCTGGTGGGCTATGTCCGCATGGCGATGGGAGCGCATTTTCTATCGGATATCGTCTTTTCCGGGCTCATCGTGCACTTCACCTGCCGCTGGCTGGCATCCCGATTCGGCTTGCCTGACCAGAGCGAGGCTGATTATGCGGCCCGAGCGCGATATCGGACGCCATGCCCCGGCCCCGCTTCCATCTCTCCTCCACCACATCCTCCCCCTTGACCTGACGGGTCGCGATGCCGTCGTTGACGGCGCAAGGGCTTTACGTCGAAGAAAAAGTGGGCACGGGCGCTTAACGTCGAGCAAAAAACACGCTCAGCCTGCCGCAGGCGCTTCGCCGGCCACGCCCCGATTTTCCCCGGGCCGCGTTTCGGAAAGCGTTCCCATGCTTCGGTTCGCGGCGCATCGCGGCAGAAATTTCGCGCTATCGTCGGCACATCCGATCGTTGCGAAGGCGACTGCCCGTGTTTATCCATCGCCCAGGACAGTCCAGTCCACCCGTCCCCCCTTCTCCCGACGGTACGCCAGGGCGGGCGATCCCTGCCGCCAATCCCGCGCGCGGACGCGGCGCGCGCGCCGCCGTCGGCGAACTGGCCGCGTTGCAGCGGCCAAATCCGCTGCGGACGGCGGTGCCGCAGCTCACCCGACAACGAGCGCTCACGGTCCGCACCCGCGCCGAACTCGACGCCGCCATGGCGCCGCCCGCGGGTGGCGCGCGGCAAGAGCGGTCCGGCACCGCGCAGGCCGGACCATCCATCCGCGCCTTGCGCCCGCAGCCTCCGGGCAAGAGCGCGCCCGCCACGGCACCTGGCACGCCCCCCGGCGCCGGTGCCGGGGCGCCGGTGCCCGCGGCATTGCCGCGCAAGGGTTTGACGCCACTACAAAAGTTCAAAAAGCTGTTCAGTCCCAGCGGCAAGAGCGCGTCGGCATCCACCGCTCGCGTACCGGAAAAACTCTCGAGCTGGAATCGGACCGGCGTCAAGCCGGGCGGCACCGCGGACGGCGCGCTCTACATCGATACGAACGGGCAAAAGTGGCTGGTGAAGGGATATGGCAATGACGACATGGCCAAGAGCGAGGTGCTGGCATCGCATCTCTTGAACGCCGTCGGCGCCCATACGGCCCAGATGAAACTGGTCGACCTTGGCGATGCGCACAAAGGCGGCCTCGGCGTCGCTTCCAAGTGGATGGACAACACGCAGCCCTTCGACCCGCGCAATCGTGCGCACGCGATCAGCATGCAGCAATCGTTCGTCGCCCATGCGTGGCTGGCCAATCACGACGCGATCGGCCTGACGCACGACAACGTGCTGGTTCAGGATGGTAAAGCGGTGCACATCGACCCGGGCGGCGCGCTCGAATATCGCGCGATGGGCGGCATGAAAGGCGAGGTGTTCGGCCGCAAGGTCGGCGAGCTGGAGACCTTGCGCAACCCGAATGTGAACCCGGCCGCCGCCAGCGTCTATGGCACCATGAACTCCGCTGCGATCGTCACGAGCGCGCAGCGGGTGCTCGATCTGCCGGCGGCCACCATCACGAAACTGGTCGAGCGTCACGGCCCCGGCGACGCGAAGCATCGCGCCGAACTGGGCAAGAAGCTCATTGAACGGCAGCGGGATATCAAAACATGGTGCAAGAGCGCGCAATCAGATGCGGCCAATGCCGCGCGCCAACGCCACCGGGAGATCAAGGCGCTGGACAAGGAATTTCCAGCTCAGAAGATCGGACATCGCGACAAGCGGATCAATATGGTCGCCGGGTTCGTTGAACGCGGCAGCGCCCGCGCCATGCCGCCGCTGCCCAACACGGCGCCCGGCAAGCACGACACGTCCGTCTACGCCGCCCGCAGCTTGAACGCGATGCCACAGCTGTCGACGCTCCAGCAGGAAGCGATCTATAGCTACGCGCACCTTGGCTACGACGAGATCAACGCTTCCCTGCGGTCGGGAAAGCCGAGCAAGACCGCCAAGGCCCTCGACGCCGCGATCCGCAGCGCCGGCGGCGAGATTCCACCTGGCACCCTGCTCTCGCGCAAAATCAAAGTGTCGGGACCGCGAAGGGAGCAATTGTTGAACGCCGCCGGCAAGGTGTTGCAGGAGCCCGCCATCATGTCCACCTCGACCGAGCCCAATATGTTTACCGGCAACCTCCACCTGAAGCTGACCGTCGGCCCGGGGGTGAAGGGCTTGTTCACGGGCTCGGGTTCGGCCGCAGCCGGTCAATCCATCTCGCGCATGCCGGGCGAATCGGAACTCATACTGCCGGCCAACACGCGCCTGTATATCCACAAAGTTACGCGCTCGCCCGAGAGCGCGGACCGGGACGGCTTCGGCAGCAACCGCGAGGGGCTCGATCACATCGTGCACGCGACGATTTTGCCGACGCACTAACCCGGATGTTTCATGAGAATCGCCGCCCTCAACATCGAAGCGGTCGGCGAGGCACTGCTGTTCGCTGCGCGCCTGCGCCGCCCACGGCGGCAAGGCATGGGACCATTCGGCGCTGGTGCGCGCGCTGGAAATGATGGCCAATTTCGATATTGGTGATACGGTAGCGCAATGAGCCAATCCACCACCATTCCACGCCCCCTGTTACGCGCCATGTTCGACGCCGCCGTGGCGGCGGCGCAGCCGGCGCGCTGCCTGCCGCCGCACCTGCCGCCGGCACCGCGCGGGCGCACCCTGGTCATCGGCGCGGGCAAGGCATCGGCCGAGATGGCGCGCGCCCTGGAGCAGCACTGGCCGGGCGCGTTGACCGGACTGGTCGTCACCCGCTACGGCTATGCGGTACCGTGCCAGCGCATCGAGATCGTCGAGGCCGCCCACCCCGTGCCGGACCGCGCCGGCAGCGACGCTGCGCGCCGCATGCTGGACATGGTGGCGGGTCTGAGCGCCGACGACCTGGTGATCTGCCTGATTTCGGGTGGCGGCTCGTCATTGCTGCCGCTGCCGGCCGAAGGCCTCGACCTGGCCGACAAACAGCGGCTCAACGCCGCGCTGCTGGCCAGCGGCGCCACGATCAGTGAAATCAATTGCGTGCGGCGCCACCTGTCGGCCATCAAGGGCGGCCGGCTGGCGGCGGCATGCCACCCGGCCCGGGTGGTTACCCTGCTCATTTCCGATGTGCCGGGCGACGATCCGGTCGACATCGCCAGCGGCCCGACCTGCGCGGACGCGAGCACCTGCGCCGACGCGCTGGCGGTGCTGCGGCGCTACGGCATCGACGTGCCGCCCCAAGTCCGGGCGGTACTCGAAAGCGGGCGCGGCGAATCGGTCAAGCCCGGCGACCCACGCCTGGCCGGCCATGAAATCCGCCTCATCGCCACGCCCCAGATGGCGCTCGACGCGGCCGCGGCGGTGGCCAGCGCGGCCGGGGTGCCGACCCATATCCTGGGCGACGGTATCGAGGGCGAGGCGCGCGAAGTTGGCATCGTCATGGCCGGCATCGCGCGGCAGGTGGCCACGCATGGCCAGCCCTTCGTCCCGCCGTGCATCCTGCTGTCGGGCGGCGAAACCACGGTCACCGTGCGTGGAACCGGGCGCGGCGGACGCAATGTCGAGTTCCTGCTCTCGCTCGCGGTGGCGCTGAACGGGCTTGATGGGGTGCACGCCATGGCCTGCGATACCGATGGTGTCGACGGCCAGGAAGACATTGCCGGAGCGTATATGGCGCCGGACACGCTGGCGCGCGCCTGGACCCTCGGCATGCGCGCCCGCGACAGCCTGGCCAACAACGACGGACACGGCTTCTTCCAGGCGCTGGGCGATTCCGTGATCTGCGGGCCGACACTGACCAACGTCAATGACTTCCGGGCGATTTATATCGGCGGCGCCCCGGCGGCCTGAGCGCCGCTCGCGCCGTCCCCAGGCGGTGGCTGGACCGAATCCGCGGCCGGGTCAGGCTGTTTGCCCGGCACGCGACTCGCGCACCATGCGCAGGACCGTGACGCTGTTGACGACGGCAATGACCAGTTCCAGCGCAGTACCGCCGATGGAACCGGCGATCACGTTGTTCGCAATCCAGAGCGCGGTGCCGCACAGCATCACCAGCCGCATCGGCACGCCGTGCAGCAGGAACAAGGCGAGCGTACCCAGGCAGGAGGCGGCCAGCGGCAGCCAGTCGCTTGGCTGGCGGGCCAGCGTCAGTCCCAGCGCCAGGTTGACCGCGATCACTGCCGCCGCCACCCAGATCGAGCGGGTACGCAAGGCCAGCAGCGAGCGCAGCAAGGATACGGTCGAGCTGGCGACGGCGGTCGGATTGCCGAGCAGGGAAAAGTGCACGATGTAGGCGAGGCATTCGCCGGCCATGAACAGTTTGAAGCGGCGGTCGTCTCTCTGCAAGAACGAGCCGACGCCGAGCACGAACGCGATATAGCCGACGCATTGCGCCGGCGAAAACCAATCAGTCAACATGAAGAAGGGAATGTGGAAACGGCAGGTTCAGCGGTCAAGCCGCGACCGAAAATTATACCCTGCCGCCTCCAGTGCGGCTCGGCGCTCAGCTGGCGCGCTTGGTGATGACCACTTCCAGATATTCCGCCGGCACCACCAGCGAGGCCGGCCCTGCCGTGTTGAAGCTCTGCAGCAAGCCCTGCAAATCCTTGGCGAGCGCCTGTTGGCCGGCAGCGTCGAGGGCCGCGAATGCGCGGTGGGTCGGGCCGTAGAAATCACGGAAGACCTGCAGCCAATGTTCGGGCGAGGCGTAGCGGAAGGTGAAGAATTTGCGATGTACCTGCATGCCGGCCGTGCGGTCGCCGAACAGTTCGCGCAGACGCTCTTCCGTGCCCCACAGCGCCGGCGATTGCAGGCCGGGCGGCGGCGGCACGTGCGCGCCGACGGCCTTGAACAGCTTGCCGATGAAGCCTTCCGGGGTCCAGTTGGCCAGGCCGATGCGCCCGCCGCCACGCACTACCCGCATCAGTTCGTCCGCCGCGCGCTGCTGGTCTGGCGTGAACATGACGCCAAAGGTCGACAGTGCCACGTCAAAACTATTATCCGGAAATGGCAGATTCTCCGCATCGGCCTCGCGAAACTCGACAGTGAGACCTTCGGCCGACGCGCGCGCCCGCCCTTTTTCGAGCAGGGCCGCAACATAATCGGTGGAGGTGACCTGGGCAAACCGGTGCGCCGCCGCGAGCGTGGCGTTGCCGTTGCCGGCAGCGACGTCGATAACCCGTTCGTCGGCGCGCACATCGGCCGCCTCGGCCAGCGCCTCGCCGACAATCTGCAGCGTGACCCCGATGATGGCGAAGTCGCCGCTGGCCCAGGTTGCCTGCTGGCGTTGCTTGATGGCGTCGAAATCCGGCGGCGCCATAGGAGGGCCGGCAGCCTGGGTGGAGGTGTGGCTGATGTCTGTCATGGCAACGCTCCTTCGTGGGTGAGGGATTCCTGCTTTGACAACGCTACGCGCACAACGTTCCGCCTGCCGTCAGCGGCCGCCCTGGCTCACCACATCAGGTCATCCGGAATCTGATAGGCCGCGTAGGGATCGTCTTCGTCGATCTCGGTGCTCTTTTTGTTGACGCGCACGACCAGCGTGGCATCGCGCTCGGCGATCTTGTCGGCGATCACGCGCGGCACCAGCTCGGCGCTATCGCCCTGTCGCACGATGACCAGCCGGCCAGCCATCAGGTGTCCCTGCACGGCGGCCGACACGTACAGGCGCTCGATCTTGTTGTTGTACGTGTAGTTGTAGGCAATGTCGCCGTTGCCCTTGCTCTGGCGGTTTTGCTGCACCATCTGGGCGATCTGGGCCAGGATGGCTTTTTGCTGGGCGGCGGCATCGCGCTGGGCGTTCAGTTCGCGCGCCCGCTCGGCATTCTTGCGCTGCATGTCGAGCGCGGCGACACGCGCCTCGTCGACGCTTTGCGTGCCGGTGCGGCGCTCGTCTTTCTTTTGCTTGCTCTTGTCCTGATTGGCCAGTTTGACCTTTTTCTTGTCGACGAGCCCAGCCTTCAATAGCTGATCTTGCAGGGAAACCATAGCGAAACTCCTCCTTGAATCCGCTAGCATAGCAAACCCCGCCGCCGGGCCCACCGAGCGATCCTGTGATGGCCTACATCTCAAGCAGCGTTTCGAAGCCACCGAAGATCATGCGCTTGCCGTCGAAGGGGTGCTTGGCCGGGTCCATCATCTCGGCCATGCGCGGATCTTTCATGACCTTGTCATTGATCACGTCGCGTTCGGCGCGCGACGCGTACTCGATCCATGAAAACACCACCACCTCGCCCTCCTGCAGCTGCACGCTTTGCGGAAACGAGGTCAGCTTGCCGGGCTTGACATCGTCGGCGACGCATTCGCAAAAGCGCAAGGCGCCGTGTTCGCGCCACACCTTGCCGCAGGCCTGCGCCATGGCGCGGTAAGCCTCCAGATTTTCCTTCGGTACTGCAAGCACAAAACCGTCAACGTAAGCCATGGTGTCTCTCCTTGCATAAATCGATTGGTCGGACTGTCACGCTACCACCGGCACGGCCGGGGGCGCGCCAGTTTGCACCGCCGCATGAGTTGGGAAGCGTGCGGCAAAATAGTTAGCCTCAAGGAAAGACCGAACTCAGCCGGAGAATTTTTTTCGGGTAGACTGACGGGCGGCACGGGCATGGACATGACCTGACGCGCAACATGCTGCGTGCGCTACCGGGCAATCGCGAACTGCTCGAGCATATACGCCAGCACGGCCTGCCCAAGATTTGAGGCCACTTTTCAGCAGCAAGACCGATAAAATCCACAACGACGAAACTTCCATGCCAAATCCAGTTTTCCTCAACAACGTACATCACAAAGACCTGCGCGTGATCACGTCGCACAGCCCGCAATACAGCGAGCGCGACATGTTCGCCTTCACCTTCCCGGCCGAATTCCGCAGCCTGCAGGCCTGCTATCCGATCGTATTCCACAAGTCGCAGGACGGCAGTTTCGAGGCGCTGGCCTTGCTGGGTTTCCAGGAGAATGAAAATCTGTTTCTGACCGAACAGGGCTGGGACGCGCCGCTGGTGCCGATGACGATCGAACGCCAGCCCTTCCTGATCGGCCGCCAGGGGGAGGAACTGATGGTGCACATCGACCTGGATCATCCGCGCGTCAGCACCACCGAGGGTGAGCGTGTCTTCCTTGAGCACGGCGGCAATACCGAATTCCTCGACAGGGTGAGCCAGAACCTGTTCGACATCCACCAGGGCATCCAGAGCATGCCGGGCTTCGTCGGCGCGCTGCTGGAGTATGAGCTGCTGGAACCGTTCGTGGTCGACATCGAACTGGACGACGGCTCGCAAAACCGCCTGGCCGGCTTCTACACCATCCATGAAGAACGCCTGGCCGCGCTCGACAGCGCCGCCATCGAGCGCCTGCATAAGGCCAATTATCTGCAAGCGATCTACATGCAGCTGGCCTCGCTGTCGAACTTCCGCAATCTGATCGACCGTAAAAACCGCCTTCAGGCCAGCCAGCGCTAAGCCGAACG
Organism: uncultured Oxalobacteraceae bacterium; assembly: GCA_946480015.1. The sequence continues at coordinate 45,653 of CAMLIL010000016.1, forward strand.
CGAGCCTGCCCTCGGAGCGCGGGGGACAGGATCGTGGCATCATTGCCGTATGCTCACCGGAACCTGCTATTGCGGCGCGATCCGATATGAAACCGCCGGTCCCGCCGCCCACCAGACCATCTGCCACTGCAGCATGTGCCGCGGTACGAGCGGCGCGGCCAGCGTGGCCTGGTTCACCGTGCCCGCGAATACCTTCCGCTTCACCGCCGGCACGCCCGCCCGCTTTCGTTCCAGCGCGCACGCCACGCGCAGCTTCTGCCCCGCCTGCGGCACCCAGTTGACCTTCGCCGACGATGGATCGCCCGACGAGATCGACGTCACCATCTGCAGCCTGGACCATGCGCACACCGTCGCACCGGCAAGCCACATCTTCACCGCCAGCGCCCTGCCGTGGGAAGTCTTGCCCGACGATGGACTGCCGCGCTACCGGCACAGCCGCAAGGATGAGCCGCCCGCTTAGTCTGGCGGCCCGGCGCGTGACTGACATCGGTCAAGAACTCCACCCTTTGTCATTACAGTTAACGTTTCCAGTCTATAATATTGCTTTTGTTCAACAAGACCGGAGTCTGTATGCTGCGCCCCCTTGCCACCCTCCTCCTTTGCATGGTGTTCGGCATGATGCCGGTCCGCGCCGCGGCCGCGCCCAAGGTCAGTGCCGCCACGCTGCTGGATTCGTTCAAGCCGCAGCAGGGCAAGATCACCCTGCCGGGCGGAATTGCCACGCTCGATCTGCCGGACTCGTTCCGCTATCTGTCGCCGGAAGATTCGGCGCGCCTGCTGACCGAGGGCTGGGGCAATCCGCCATCGCCGCCGACCTTGGGCATGATCCTGCCGGCCGGCGTCAATCCGCTGTCGCCCGAAGGCTGGGGCGTGGTGGTGACCTACGACAAGGATGGCCACGTCAAGGATGACGACGCCAGCAGCATCAAGTACGACGAACTGCTCAAGGAGATGCAGGAAGGCGTCGCCAGCCGCAACGAGCAACGCAAGAAGGCCGGCTACGCCGCCATGAACCTGGTCGGCTGGGCCGAAGCACCGAGCTACGACAAGGCTTCGCACAAGCTGTATTGGGCGCAGCAGCTGCATACCGAGGGCGCCAGTGAGAATGGCTTAAACTACAACATCCGGGTGCTGGGACGCGAAGGCGTGCTGGTGCTCAACGCCGTGGCCGGCATGACCCAGATCGACAAGGTCAAGACGGAAATGAAGCAAGTCACGGCCTTCGCCGATTTCACCGCCGGCAACCGTTACGCCGACTTCAACGGCAGTACCGACAAGGTCGCCGAATACGGCCTGGCCGCCCTGGTGGCGGGCGGGGCGGCGGCCAAGCTGGGCCTGTTCGGCAAACTGTTCGCGCTGCTGCTCGCCTTCAAGAAAATCTTGATCCTCGCGGGCGCGGCCCTGGTCAGCATGGTGTACAAGTTGCTCGGGCGCGAAAAGAAGGCCGCGCCGGTCGATCTGAGCAAGCCAGAGTAAGGCGGGCGGCATGGGCAAACTGCTGGTGTGGCTGCTGGCCGCAGGCAAGATGGGCAAGCTGCTGACCACGGGCGGCACCATGTTGCTGTCGATGCTGGTGTACAGCTGGGTGTTCGGCTGGCGTTACGCGGTCGGCTTCGTGCTGCTGATCCTGGTCCATGAAATGGGCCACTACCTGGCGGCGCGCCAGCGCGGCCTGAATGTCGGCGCGCCGACGTTCATTCCCTTCGTCGGCGCGTGGATCGAGATGAAGGACTTGCCGCACGACGTAGAAACCGAAGCCTATGTCGGTTTCGCCGGGCCGCTGGCGGGCACGGCGGCGGCCATGGCCTGCTACTTCGCGGCGCGCCAGTCCGACAGCAGTCTATTGCTGGCCCTGGCCTACTCCGGCTGCATGCTCAACCTGTTCAACCTGATCCCGGTCGCGCCGCTCGATGGCGGGCGCATCACCGCCGTCATTTCGCCCAAGCTATGGCTGGCCGGCGTCCCACTGCTGGCGGCCCTGTTCTTCTACCGGCCCAGTCCGATGCTGATCCTGGTCGCCATCCTCGCCTATCCGCAGCTGAAGAAGGCCATCTCCGGCGACCCGGACGCGCCGGCCGGCTACTACGAGACGGCGCAAGGCACGCGCGTCAACTACGCCGTCATGTACCTGGGCCTGGTGATTTTTTTGGCCGTCATGAGCTACGACCTGCACGCGCTGCTGGCCGGAGTGGGCGGCCGCTAAAGCTCAAGGCCTCAACGCGCCGCCGCTTCCATCCGCGCCGTTTTGCCGTCCGGCGCCATGCCTTCCACGCTGGCGCCATGCGCGAGCAGCAGCCGCACCATCGCAACATTGCCCTTGTAGGCCGCACCGAGTGCCAGCAGCATTTCCGGCCACGTTGCGCCGGCCGTTTCAGTGCCGGCCACACAGTGATCGAAATTTAGTTTGCATGGAGCATCTTCTGGCGTAGACTAGATTTCACCATGTGCCACTGCCCAGAGAAGAGGAACCATGTCCGACTTGTCCGCTTTCTTCCAGAACGTCAAGCTGCCGGTGATTTCCGAGGTAGCCCACGCATTGATCCAGTCGCTCGATAACGAGGATGTGTCCGCCAAGGAGATCAGTGCGCTGATTGCCAAGGACCCATCGCTGACGGCCAAGCTGCTGCGCCTGGCCAACAGCGCGCGCTTCGGCGCCAGCCGCGGGGTGCGCTCGCTCGACGACGCCATCGCGATGGCCGGCATGGCGCATGTGCGCACCCTGGCGTTGGCGGCCTGCTTCGCCGAAAGCTTTCCCGACCTGCCCGGCCTGGACAGCGATGAATTCTGGAAAAGCAGCATGGCTTGCGCGGGCTACGCCAAGTGGCTCGCGGGTGGAATGGGCGGCGACGGCCAGGATGCCTGGCTGGCCGGCATGATGGTGCGCCTGGGCGAGCTACTGATTTATCAGGCCGAACCGAGCGCTTTCGCCGAAATCGAAGAATTGCCGCATCTGCCGGGTGCGCGCTGGCAGCGCGAACAGCGCCTGCTGGGCTTTTCGGAAGGCCAGATCACGGCCGAACTGTGCCGCCGCTGGAACTTCCCGCAAACCATCGTCGAAGCGCTGGAATGGTCGTCCGAGCCGATGGCCGCGCCCCGCTTCAGCCAGCTGGCCGGCATCATCCACCTGGCCAGCCGCCTGGCCGACACGCCCAGCGACGACCCCGACATCATCGACACCCTGCCGGACGATGTGATGCAGGCGCTGCAGGTGGACCGGGCGTGGATGAAGAAAAAATTTCCGGCGCACAGCACCTTCTCGGCCGCCGCCTGATGTGCTATTCCCGGCCCCATCGCTGGCACTCGAGCTGACATCGGCGGAACAGATCGGCACGGTCCACAGCAGTGCGCTGCCAAATCTGCCAAGCAGTCAACGCTCGGAGGGCGTTTCAAGCAGCACGGTCTGGATATCGTTGAACAGCACATCGGGCATCAGATATGCGGTGGTGTAGATTTCGCGCACCCGCCCCGCCGCGTCGATCAGGAAGATTTTCAGCAGGTGGTTGCGCAAGCGCGTGGGTTTGCCTTGTGGATCGAGCGTGACGGAAACGTCTTGCCCGAAATCGTCGATGATGGGCTTCAGCTCGCCGACCGAGCGCGTGGTGAGAAAGTCCCAGTGCAGCGGACTGGCGCGGTCGGCCAGCTTGCCCGCATACGCGCGCATGGCTGACGGCGTGTCATTGCCGGGATCAAAAGACAGGCTCACCAGCCGCACGCGCCGCGCCAGCGCCGGCCTGGCCAGCAGCCGCTGGCGCAACTCGTTGAAGGTCTCGAAGGCCAGCGGACAGCCGACCGGATCCACGCAGTAGGTGTACATGAAGCTCAACAAGGTGACCTTGCCGGTGGTGTAGTCCTTCAGCCGATGGCTTTTTCCATCGGTATCGAGCACATTGCCGTCGGCCGCGGTCTGGATCCGCTGCAGCGCATAGCTGCCCGGCGCCGGCGCCACAAACTGCTGACGCGGCTTGCTGGCCGGCGCATCCACCGCCCCGGCCCAGGCCATACCCGCGCCGCCCAGCGCCAGCACCGCGGCAAGGAGCGGCCCGTAGCTCATCCGCCTCAGCGCGCCGCCACACCCGGTTGGTCCACGGCATCGATGGCCACCGCACTGGCCGGCTTGGCGGTGAACTTCATGTGATGGGCGCGGCCCAGCTTTTCCTTGGTGAAGTCGATTTTCCACTGCTCTTTCAATTCCTTGCCGTCCCAGCTGAACAGCTTGACGAACTGTTCGTCGTCCGCGCCCTTCCTGTCCCAGTTGGCCAGCAGGCTGCTGCTGACATAGACCCGCTTGCCATCCCAGCTCTGGCTGATCATGTTGACCTGCTTGCCGGTGACCTTTTCGTAGACCTGTTTGGGCGCTTCCGGCTTGCTCAGGTCAAACAGGCGCGTCTTGCCGTCCATGAAGGTGTTGACCCACAGGCTTTTGCCATTGGCCGCGATGGAGATGTCCACGGGCAGCGGTGTCTTGGCCGGGTCGCCGATGGCCGCCACATCCCTGGCCTGCCACTCGCCCTTGGCGTCCTGCTTGATCAGCCACAGTCTGGACGTGAGCGCCGAGGCGGTGATGGCCCAGTTGTCGCCGTCGTTGAGGGACCAGCGGATTTCCAGCGGCGCGCCGGGCGTGTTGAAGACCTTTTGCGGCTGCATGGTCTTGGCATCCCACAGCACCATGGTGTTGCCGAACTGCTTCATGGCGGACGGGTTGGCGATCAGCTTGCCCAGGTCGGCCATGTAGTTGCGCTGGCCGGTGAAGCTGGAGGTGAGCATGACGTTTTTTTGCGGATTGATGGCGATGTCGTACCCATAGCCGTCGCCGGCCACGCCGCCCACCGTGGCGGTGGGGATGGCATGGCGCGCGACGAACTCGCCTTTGTTGTTGTAGACCGCCAGGCCGGTCGTGCCGCCATGATCCTTGCTGTTCGATAGCGCGCCGATCAGCATGCGCCCGGGAATCGGGTAAAAGGTGTGCGGCCCGGTGTAGCCGCTCTTTTGCGCCAGGTCGGCGATGGTGTTGACCAGCTTGGGCCGGGCCGGATTGGTGCCGACATCGAATACGAAGATTCTGGAGTCGTCCAGCCGCCCCGCCCACAGGTATTTGCGGTCGTCCGTAAAGCCCATGTGGTGAGCCTCGCCGCGCCCGGGCACGGACACCGCGTCGACCACCTTGCCGTAGGTGCGCGACTTGGGATTGACGTCGATGGTGACGAGCTTGTCGTTGCCGTCGCCCAGGCCTTCGACCCCGAGCGTCCAGACATGCAGGTAATCCTCCTGCCCTTTGATGAGGCTGGCCAGATAGGGGGAATTGCAGGTTTCGTCGGCCGCCGCGGGCGGCACCGCAATGAACAGCCCCAGCAGAACGGCAAAGGCGGACAGGAGCAGCCGCCGAACACCAGGTTGAGCCTTCATGTGATTCCTCCAATCAATGACTTAATGGAACACCCCCATGACCTCGGCCATGCAGACCGCTGGTGTTCCCCATGATAGAGTCGCCCTGACGATAGCAAGTCGTCTACAGTGCCATGTTTTGCGCTTGATCAAACCACCCTGGGCGACCATGCCGACTTTATTGATTACCCCCATTGTTTTTCTGTTTACGGCGGTGTTGCTGGTGCCGCTGGCGCAGCGCCTGCGCCTGGGCTCCGTGCTGGGCTACCTGATCGGCGGCTGCCTGATCGGGCCGTGGGGCCTGGCGCTGATCCGCCAGCTCGACCTGATCGGCCACGTGGCCGAAATCGGCGTGGTGCTGATGCTGTTCCTGATCGGCCTGGAGCTGCAGCCGCGCAAGCTGATGGAGATGCGCACCTTGGTCATCGGCGGCGGCGGCGCGCAGATGCTGCTGTGCGGGGCGGCGCTGGCAGGGCTGGGCGCTCTGCTGGGCATCGCACCGGCGGGCGCGGTGGTGGCCGGGATCGCCCTGGCGCTGTCGTCCACCGCCATCGTGGTGCAGAACATGCAGGAACGCCACCTGGACAATACCCCGGCCGGCACCGCCGCCTTCGCCATTCTGCTGTTCCAGGACATGGCCGCCATTCCCCTGCTGGTGGCCATTCCGCTGCTGGGCGCGGGCGACGGCGGCGGCTTCAGCGTGCTGCGCGCCGGCGGCGCGGTGCTGGCGGTGCTGGTGATCGGCCGCTACGCCATCCGTCCCGCCCTGCGCCTGATCGCCAAGACCGGCCTGCGCGAAATTTTCACCGCCTTCGCGCTGCTGCTGGTGCTCGGCATTGCCCAATTGATGAGTCTGGCGGAGCTGTCGATGGGCCTGGGCGCCTTCCTGGCCGGTGTGCTGCTGGCCAGTTCCGAATACCGCAAGGCGCTGGAAACCGATCTGGAACCGTTCAAGGGGTTGCTGCTGGGCCTGTTCTTCACCTCGGTCGGGATGTCGATGAATCTGGGCCTGCTGGGCGAAGAACCGTTGCGGATCGCCGCGCTGACGGCCGGTTTCATGGCCATCAAGATGCTGTTCACCGGCGCGCTGGCGCGGTGGCTGCCGGTGGCGCCGGTGCAGCGCTGGCCGCTGGCCGGGCTGCTGGCGCAAGGCAGCGAATTCGCCTTCGTGGTGCTGGCCTCGGCCCAGCAGGCCAAACTGCTGCCGGCGCAATGGAACGACCAGCTGGTGCTGGCGGTGGCGCTGTCGATGGCGCTCACGCCGCTGACGCTGATGCTGGGCACGCGGATCGGCAACGCCATGCACGGCAAGGCGCTGCGCGAACACGACCAGATCCGCCCCGACGACGGCGCGCGCGTCATCATCGCCGGCTTCGGCCGGGTCGGCCAGATCGTCGCGCGCATGCTGGCCGCCTCCGGTTACAACGTGACGGTGCTCGACAACGATCCCGACCTGATCGACCTGCTGCGCCGCTTCGGCTTCCGGGTGTTTTACGGCGACGCGACCCGGCTCGACCTGATGCATGCGGCCGGCGCGGCCAAGGCCGAGCTGCTGATCAACGCCATTGACGACGTCGACAGCAACCTGGCGCTCACCGATCTGGTGCGCACCCACTTTCCGCATCTGAAGGTGATCGGACGCGCGCGCAACATGAACCACGTGGCCGAGCTGCGCAACCGCGGCGTGACGCTGATCGAACGGGAAACCTTCGAATCGTCGCTGCTGATCGGCCGCCATGCGCTCGAACAGATGGGCCTGGACGCGGCCAGCGCCGAGCGCGCGCGTGCCAAGTTCCGTGAGCACAACCTGGCCACCCTGGAGGCCATCGTGCCGCACATCGGCGACGAGCCGGCCATGATCTCCATTTCCGAGCGGGCGCGCGAGGAACTGGCCGCGTCGTTCGAAGAAGACCGCAAGGCGACTTCAGAACATCGCTGAAGGCGGAGAGCGGAACTTCCAGGCCGGCGCGCGCTCAAATGGAGAACTGCCACTTAAGGAGTGCCGCCATGTCCCGCAAGTACATCGATTGCCGCGAATTTCCCAGCGAGTCCAACTGTACCGTGGCCATCGCCGCCGACAGTGAAAACGAACTGATCGAAGCGGCGGCGCAGCACGCTGTTGCCGTCCACGGCCACCAGGATTCACCGCAGCTGCGCGACCAGCTGCAACGGCTGATCCACGACGGCACGCCGCCGGAACCATCGCCCCAGCTCAATCTGCCCTCCGTCGCGCAGGAAGGCGCGGCGGTGACGCCGCACCACTGAGGCGCGCCCCGCCGGCCCGCGCTTAGCGGTACTTGTAGCTGGGCCAGCCCAGCGCGATCGGCCTGACGTCCAGCCGCAGCCGGTACACCGACACGGCTTCCGACGTTGCCGACACATAGCCGACGCTGTCGGGCGCGCGGCGGAAGCGGAACTCGAAGCCGAGCGGCGCAGCGCCTTTGCGCGGGCCGTCAAAGGCCAGTCCGACCGCATCGGGCTGGTCGCTATCGATGAGTTTGCTCATCAGGTCGACCACGGTGGTGTTGCCCAGGATATCGGCCGAATACAGCCGCTCGCTGTAGGACGGATCGGATGGGTCGAGCTTGCCGTCCTGTTTGTCGGCCGAAGCCGTGAACGCCATGGTATCGAGGTTGATGCGGTCACCCTTGTCGAGGTAACTGATGACCGCGTCGCGCACGTTGAAGGCGCCTTGTTTGCGATCGGTGCTGGCATGCGTCATGTCGAGCACCACCACCCCCTTGTAGCCGATGACCTCGGCATCGCGGTCCGCTGGCACGACGATGGCGGTGTTTTCATCCACGCCCAGGCCGAGGCGGTAGCCTTTCCTGAGCATCACCGGCAGCATCCGCGCGAAGCGGCCGCGCACCAGGAAGTGCTGATCGACGAACACGTCCTTGCCGATGAAGCCGAGGCCGGGCGCGATGTCCTGGCCGTCCACGATGCCGGTTTGCAGCGTGGCCAGCAGCGGGCGGGTCTTGTAGAACATGGTGCTGCTCATGATGGCGGCACCGGCGCTGGTGCCGGCGATGACGCCGCCGCGCCGGTACAGGTCCCAGATGGCGTCGAGCACGCGCGAATTGCTGCCGTCCGGGTTGCGCAGCGTATCGGTAATGCGGGCCTGGTCGCCGCCGGCGAAGTACACGCCGCCGGCGCCGCGCAGCGCCGCCACATTGGCCTCGTCGTTGGCGGCCTTGCGCACGTCGCCGGGCAGGCGCGGCGACACCGGCAGCACGAAGGCGCTGGCGCCGTAGCTGTTCAGATAACGCGCGATATTTCCCCCTGACCTGAGCGGATTGCCGGCCGCCGTTGGAATCACGGCGATGCGCGCGCCCTTGCCGCCGGCCAGCGCGACGATGCGTTCCCACACCGGCGCGGTGTCGGCGCGCAGGGCGCCGCCGATGATGACGAGATTGCCTTTGGGCGCCGGCTGCTGGGCCTGGGCGTGCGCGCACACGAACACGGCCACAATGGCCAGCGCGCGCAGATACGGTCGAATCAACTGCATATAAAAACTCCGGCAAGCACCTGGCGGTGCGGGTGTCGCACTATACCAAGATCGCGGCCGCGCCCGCATGCTGACGCATGCAAGGCTATACTGGGCTCTCCATCGCTATCAATGTTGCAATCTTTCAAGGAGATCACATGAGTATCGAGCAAGTACTGTACCGCGCAAAAGCCAGTTCGTCGGGTGGCCGTGAAGGCAGCTCGCGCAGTTCCGACGGCGTGCTGGACCTGACGCTGACCACCCCGAAGGAACTGGGCGGCGGCGGTGGCACGGGCACCAACCCCGAGCAACTGTTCGCGGCCGGCTACTCGGCCTGCTTCCTGGGCGCGCTGAAATTTGTGGCGGCCAAGGAAAAAGTCACATTGCCTGCGAGCCTGACCGTGACCGGCGAAGTCGGCATCGGCGCCATCCCGACCGGCTTCGGCATCGAAGTCGACCTGACCATCGACGCGCCCGGCATGGCCCAGGATCAATTACAGGCCCTGGTCGACAAGGCCCACATCGTCTGCCCCTACTCGAACGCCACCCGCAACAACATCGATGTGCGCCTGCACGTGACAAGCTGAGCTCGCCGGCCCCGCGTATGCGGGCCCCATCAGCGGCGCGCAACAACCGCCCCCGCATCGGCGCGAGGGCGACGGTGAAATCCCAACACCACGAAATAAGCCATTCCTAACGGTAACTGGCGCTAAAATACTTGCACCGCATAACTGATGGGCTGTGGTCACCATGTGTCTACGCGACAGTCACCGCCGTAGCTTGCTCCCGCGCAATTTCGCCCGGCGCTGGAGGACCCGCGCATGAGGCTGCGCGCCCTGTCCTCCGCCAGCCTGTCGCGCCGCTTCGCGCTCGCCGCCGCCATCCTGACGGCGGCCGCGGTGCTGCTGATCGCCCTGATCTCGTTTTGGCTCATCAACGAACAGCGCGCCAGCGCCAGCGCGCTGCAGGAACAGCGCGAAATCGCCTTTCACGCCCGGACCCTGGCCGTCAACCTGGCGGCGCTGTCGTCGCGCATAGGCGACGCGGCCGACAACCCCATCCTGACCACCAACCTGCGCGACAGTGCCGCGCGCCAGCCGTATCTGCGCCCTTTCCTGGACGGCCTGCGTCAGATGAACGGCATTCCGGTGCAAGTCGCCCTGACCGATTTCGAAGGCAAGCCGATCGCCAGCAACAGCGGCCAGCCCTTCACCAATGAGGAATTGGCCTGGCTGCGCGAACAGATCGCGCGCGACAGCGAACGCGCCACGATCCTGCAAGGCCAGCCCGGCGCGCGCCTGCTGGGGGTGGAATTCGTGCGCTCCGCACGCACCCAGGCGCCGGAAGCGGCGCTGATCTACAAGGCCAGACTCTCCGACCTGGCGCCAGCGCCGTGGATCAGCTTCGCGTGGGAAGGCTACAGCATGCGCCACGTCGCCAGGCCAGAGATGCGCAGCGTGCCGGTCAGCGCACCGGCCAGCATGGCCCACCTGCGTCTGCGCCTGGAGGCCGACACGCGCGCCCTGCGCGACCCGCTGGTCCCGCCGCATCTGCAATACGCCGCCATCCTCGCCATTTCGCTGGCTCTGGCCGGCATCGTCTACCTGGCCGGCAGCCGCCTGGCCGACGAATTGACGCGCGACCTGCGCCGGCTGGAAGCGTTTTCCAGCAGCCTGGGCGACGACGACGACGCCCCCCGCCACGTGGAGCTGGCCGGCAGCAGCGAAGTGAGCAGCCTGGCCCATTCGATCAACCGCATGCTCGACCGCCTGTACCTGCAGCGCACCGGCCTGGAGGACGAACGCCAGCGCTTCTACCAGCTGGCCAATACGATTCCGCAGATGGCCTGGATCGCCGAGCCGGACGGCACCCTGAGCTGGTTCAACGAGCGCTGGTACGAGTACACCGGCACCACGCCCAAGGACATGGAGCATCACGGCTGGAACAAGGTGCACGACCCGGCCGTGCTGCCGGCCGTCACGCGCGACTGGAAAGCCGCGCTGGCCAGCGGCAAGCCGCTCAGCATGACCTTCCCGCTGCGCGGCGCCGACGGCCGCTACCGGCGCTTTTTCACGTCCTTCGCGCCGCTGCGCGACAGCGACGGCAACATTACCCATTGGTTCGGCACGAATACCGACATGTCGCAGATCGAGCAGGCCGAACGGGCCGTGCGGCGCAGCGAGGAACGCCTCCAGCAGGGACTGGTGGCGGCGCGCATGGCGGTGTGGGAATGGACCGTCGACAGCGGCACCCTGAGTTTCGCGGCCAATCTGCGCAGCGTGTTCGGCATCGACTTCAATTCGATGGAGCAAGCCTGGCCCTTGATCGAGCCGGACGACCTGGCGCCGCTGCGCGCGGCCATCGCCGGCGCGCTGGCCACGCAGGGCGACTATCACGCGCTGGTGCGCGCGGCCCGCGCCGACGATGGCGCCATGGTGTGGCTGGATCTGCGCGGCCGCGCCGGCAGCGATGGCAGCGGCGCGGCCGCGGTGCACACCATCGCCATCGACGTCACCGAACGCAAGCGCGCCGAAGAAGCGCTGCGCGTCGCCGACCAGCGCAAGGATGAATTCCTGGCCATGCTGGCGCACGAACTGCGCAATCCGCTGGCGCCGATCAGCAGCGCGGCCGCCATGCTCGGCCTGGCCTATGCGCACGAACCGCGGGTCCGCCAGATTGCCGACATCGTCGCGCGCCAGGTGGCCCACATGACGCGTCTGGTGGACGATCTGCTGGACGTGTCGCGCGTCACCCACGGGCTGGTGACGGTCCAGCGCGATCTGGTCGACCTGCGCCCGATCGCCAGCGAAGCGGTGGAACAGACCCGTCCGCTGGCCCAGGCGCGCGCGCAATTGATTCACGCCAGCTTGCCGGAGCAGCCGGTGTGGGTGCGCTGCGACCGGATCCGCCTGGCGCAGGTGATCACCAATCTGCTGAACAACTCGGTCAAGTATTCGCCGCCCGGCGAGACCATCCACCTCAGCCTGGCCACCGAAGCCGGCACGGCGCTGTTGAGCGTGCGCGACCAGGGCGCCGGCATCGATGCCGAGCTGCTGCCGCACGTGTTCGATTTATTCATTCAGGGAAAACGCACGCTCGACCGCGCCGAGGGCGGGCTGGGATTGGGCTTGCCGCTGGTGCGCAAGCTGGTGGAGCTGCACGGCGGCAGCGTCAGCGCGGCCAGCGCGGGCGAAGGCAAAGGCAGCCAGTTCACGGTGCGCCTGCCGCTCGATGTCGAAACCATGCCGGGCCAGGCCGAGCCGCCCACCGCCCCGGCCCCGGCCCGTCCCCTGCGCCTGCTGGTGGTGGACGACAACGTCGACGCCGCCGACAGCCTGGCCATGCTGCTCGACGTGGATGGCCACCAAGCCGTGGTGGCCTACTCCGGACGGGCCGCGCTGGCGCTGGCAACGGCCGACCGTTTCGACGCCATGCTGCTCGACATCGGCATGCCCGAGATGGATGGCTACCAGCTGGCGCGCGCGCTGCGCACCGCCGGGGTGGCGGCCGCCCTGGTGGCGGTGACCGGGTATGGCCAGGACCAGGACAGGGCGCGGGTGCGCGAAGCCGGATTCGGCGCCCATCTGGTCAAGCCGATCGACCGCGACGCGCTCACGCGCGTGCTCGATCAGTTGCAGCGCGCTTAGTCGTCCCCCGCATTCGCAAGGCGGCATAACGTCCAGCCAACACCGTTGGCCCGATTTTTGCTGTCCAGTTGGCATGCGCTCCGCCACCCACCCCGACACCGAACCGATCCAGCGTATCGTCAAGATCCGGCGCGATTACAACACCTGGGTGGCCAACGAGACCATGGAAGACTACGCGCTGCGCTTCACCCCGCGCGCCTCGCGCAAATGGTCGATTTTCCGCGTCTCCAACACGGCCTTCGGCGCGATTTCCTTCCTGGTGCTGGAAGCCATCGGCGGCACCATCGCCGTCAACTACGGCTTCATCAACGCCTTCTGGGCCATCCTCGCGGTCGGCCTGATCATTTTCCTGACCGGTTTGCCGATCAGCTACTACGCCGCCACCTACGGCGTGGACATGGACCTGCTCACCCGCGGCGCCGGCTTCGGCTACATCGGCTCGACCATGTCGTCCTTTGTCTACGCCTCGTTCACCTTCATCCTGTTCGCCCTGGAAGCGGCCATCATGGCCTACGCGCTGGAACTGTACCTGGGCCTGCCGCTCTACCTGGGCTACCTGGTCAGCGCGCTGGTGGTCATTCCGCTGGTGACCCACGGCGTCAAGCTGATCAGCTGGATCCAGATGATCAGCCAGCCCCTGTGGCTGGCCTTCCTGGCCCTGCCCTTCGTGGCCATCATCGACAAGCGCCCGGAACTGGTGAGCGAGCTGCTTCACTACGGCGGCGAATCGGGCCAGCACGGCGCCTTCGACGTGCGCATGTTCGGTGCCGCCACGGCGGTGGGAGTGGCCTTGATCACCCAGATCGGCGAACAGGTCGATTTCCTGCGCTTCATGCCGGAGAAAACCGCGCAGAACCGCTTCCGCTGGCATCTGGGCGTGCTGATGGCCGGCCCCGGCTGGATTCTACTGGGCATCCTCAAAATGCTGGGCGGCACCCTGCTGGCCTACCTGGCGCTGCGCTCGGGCGTGTCGGCCCTGCAGGCGGTCAATCCCAACCAGATGTACCTGGCCGGTTTCTCCCAAGTGTTTGCCAATCCCACGGTGGCGGTGCTGGTCACGGCCGGCTTCGTGATCGTCTCCCAGGTCAAGATCAACATGACCAATGCCTACGCCGGCTCGCTGGCGTGGTCCAACTTTTTCGCGCGCCTGACCCACAGCCATCCGGGCCGGGTGGTGTGGGCGGTGTTCAACGCGCTCATCGCCGTGCTGCTGATGGAACTGGACGTGTTCCAGGCGCTCGACAAGGTGCTGGGACTGTATTCGAACGTGGCGATCGCCTGGATCACGGCGGTGGTGGCCGACCTGGTGATCAACAAGCCGCTCGGGCTGAGCCCGAAAGGGATCGAATTTCGCCGCGCCTACCTGTACGACATCAACCCGGTCGGCGTGGGCGCCATGCTGCTGGCCTCGCTGCTGTCGATCAGCGCCTTCAGCGGCCTGTTCGGCCCCATGGCGCAAGCCTTCTCGGCCTTCATCGCGCTCGTCACGGCACTGGTGGCCGCGCCACTGATTGCACTGCTAACGGGCGGCAAGTACTATTTGGCGCGCACGCCGCACCAGATTGGTGCGGACAAACGCACCACAATATGCAGCGTGTGCGAGCGCGAGTACGAATCGGACGACATGGCCCATTGCCCGGCCTACGGCGGCAGCATCTGCTCCCTGTGCTGTTGCCTGGACGCGCGCTGCCACGATGCGTGCAAGCCGCATGCCCGCTTCGCCACCCAGTGGGAAGCCGCGCTCAAGCTGGTCATGCCGAAATCGCTCTGGCCCACCTTGAGCAGCGGCCTGGGCCACTACCTGCTGTTGATGATGGTCACCCTCGCCTTCCTCGGCGGCTTGCTGGCGATGCTGTACACCCACGAGCAAAGCTTGCTGGCGGGCCACGCCGATTCCCTGCTGGCGCCGCTGCGCATGGCCTTCTGGAAGATTTTCGCGGCCCTTGCGCTCACCAGCGGCATCGTCGCCTGGTGGCTGGTGCTGACCAGCCAGAGCCGCCGGGTGGCGCAGGAGGAATCGAACCGCCAGACCGGCCTGCTCACGCGCGAAATCGAGCTGCACAGCCAGACCGACGCCCAGCTGCAGCAAGCCAAGAAACAGGCCGACCAGGCCAATCACGCCAAGAGCCGCTACATCGCCGGGATCAGCCACGAGATCCGCACCCCGCTCAACAGCATCCTCGGCTACGCCCAGCTGCTCGACAACGACCCGGCCATACCGCCGCACCGCCAGCAAGCCATCCAGGTGATCCGCAACAGCGGCGAGCATTTGCTCTCGCTGATCGAAGGCTCGCTCGACATCGCCCGCATCGAAGGCGGCAAGTTCAGCTTTGACATCGACGCGATGGATTTCCCCGAGTTTATCGGCCAGATCGTGCGCATGTTCGAGCTGCAGGCGGCCAACAAGGGCTTGCGCTTCCGCTACGAGCCCAGCGGCGACCTGCCGGCGACTGTGCGGGCCGACCGCAAGCGCCTCGGCCAGATCCTGATCAACATCCTCGGCAACGCGGTCAAGTTCACGCGCGAAGGCGGCGTTACGCTGCGCCTGCATTACGCGCGCGAAATTTGCTCCTTCGACATCGAAGACAGCGGCCCCGGCATCCTCGACGAGGAAATCGAGCGCATTTTCGAGCCGTTCAGCCGCGGCAGCGCCGGCAACCAGAGCAACGCCGGCGGCACCGGCCTGGGCCTGCCGATTTCCAAGATGCTGATCCAGCTGATGGGCGGCGAACTGACGGTCGCGCGCGCCGCCAGCGGCGGCAGCATCTTCCGCATCCGCCTGCTGCTGCCGCGCGTGCACGAGGCCGCGCGCGCGCCCGACGCGCCCAGGCTGGCGCGCACCGGGTATGCGGGCGCGCGCCGCAAGATCCTGGTGGTCGACAACGAACGGGTGGACCGCGAGCTGCTGGTCAATATCCTGCAGCCGCTCGGCTTCGACATGCGCGAAGCCGCGTCCGGCACCGAATGCCTGAGCGTGTTCGATGAGTGGCAACCCGACCTGGTGCTGATGGACCTGGCCATGCCCTTCATGGACGGCTGGGAAGCAAGCCACCAGCTGCGGGTGGGGCGCGGCTCGAACGTGCCGATCTGCATCGTCTCGGCCAATGCCTACGACAAGGGGCTGGACAATCCGGCCGGCATCGACGCCGCCGACTTTTTCGTCAAGCCGGTCAATGTGCACAAGCTGCTCGACTGGATCGGCCAGCGCCTGGCCCTGGACTGGATTACGGCGGCGGCCAGCGCGCCGGCGGCGGCCGAAGCGCTGGTGTGGCCGCCCGCGCATCAGCTGCGTGCCCTGCGTGAATTGATTGCACTCGGCTATGTGCGCGGCCTGCAGGCCAAGCTGGATGAAATCGCCGCGCTGGGGCCGCAATACACAAGCATCACGACCACGCTGCGCCAGTACGTGGCACGCTTCGAATTAGATGCAATGTCGCAATTTCTCGAAAGGGCTGAACGCCATGATGCCGAACCTGTTTGAGCGCCGTGCGAACGCGGTGGTGCTGATCGTCGACGACGCGCCGGAGAATCTGGCGATGCTGCATGACTCGTTGGACGAATCCGGCTTCACGGTACTGGTGGCCAGCAGCGGCGAGGCGGCCCTGGCGCGCGCGAGAGAGATCCTGCCCGACATTATCCTGCTCGACGCGGTCATGCCGGGCATGGACGGTTTCGCAGTGTGCCGCCAGATGCGGGCCGACATCGCCACCCGGCACATCCCGGTCATCTTCATGACCGGGCTGACCGAGACCGAGCACGTGCTGGCCGCCTTCCAGGCCGGCGGCACGGACTACATCAACAAGCCGCTGCGCCAGAGCGAAGTGGTGGCGCGCATCGGCGCGCACCTGCAGACGGCGCAGCTGATGCATCAGGCGCGCAGTGCGCTCGACGTGTTCGGCAATGCCGTGATTGCCGTCACGCCCGACAACTGGCGCATCGTCTGGCAGACCCCGCTGGCGCGCCAGTGGATGCAGCGCTATCTGGCGCGCCAGGACGATGGCTCGGACACGCCGCCAATGTTGCGGGCGTGGCTGGAAGCGGCGGCGATCGGCCCGGTCGCGCCGCTAAGCGTGGCGCACGGTGCGAGCCGGGTGAGCTTTTCGATTGCCGCGCGCGGCGAGCAATGGATGGTGGTGCTGCGCGAAGAGTCCGATACCGCGCAGCTGAATGCGCTGATGGCCTTGTTCAAACTGACCCAGCGCGAAGCCGAGGTGCTGCATTGGGTCACGCAGGGCAAGACCAACCGCGATATCGGCGATATCCTGGGCACCAGTCCGCGCACGGTGAACAAGCACCTGGAGCATGTGTTCAGCAAGCTCAACGTCGAGACGCGCACGGCGGCCGCGGCGCTGGCGATGCGCAAGGTGCGCACCGCCTTGGCCGATATGGGCGCCGCCGTCTGAACCCTTTCACGGGTCTGCCGGATGGCGGGAATGAGCGGGTTGCATCTTTCCTATATCCACCACTTCCCGGTGACATAGCCTCCGACAAATCACATCAAAGTAAGTGACGCGCCCTTGCCCGGCCTCGTCGCATGGATATTTCACGTCGTCCGGCAGCAAAAACCGGCGCTGGCAAGGCGATTCGAGGCATTTCCATACGGAACTATTGTAGGGTATTTTGTCATTGGTTTTGATGATTAATACAATATCCATGAGACCGGCAGAAAGCCATAATCGTTTCCGCCCATAAACCCATATCAGCCACTTTCGCCGCTGATGATGGGAGAAAGCCGGAAATCTTTAATAAATAAGAAATGGAGACGATTATGCATTTGAAAAAGACACTGGTATGCCTGGCGGCGGGTCTGCTGATCTCGCTGAACGCCACGGCCGAAACTTATCGCTGGGATAACGTTGCCATGGGCAGCGGCGGCTTCGTCACGGGCGTCGTGGCCAGCAAGAGCGAGCGCGGCGTGGTGTTCGCGCGCACCGACGTGGGCGGCGCCTACCGCTGGGATGGCCAGACCGGGCGCTGGGCGGCAATGACGGACTGGCTGTCCGAGAGCGACAGCGGCCTGATGGGCGTAGAGTCGCTGGCGATCGACCCGCGCAACGCGGCCAACGTGTACATGCTGCTCGGCACCAGCTACCTCAGCAACGGCAAGACCGCGATCTTGCGCTCGACCGACTATGGCAAGCACTTCGAAATGATCGACGTGACGGCCCAGTTCAAGGCGCACGGCAACGGCATGGGCCGCTCGAACGGCGAGAAGCTGCAGGTCGACCCGGGTTCGGGCAACGTGCTGTTCGTGGGCACCCGCCGCGACGGCCTGTTCAAGAGCGTCGATTCGGGCGCAACCTGGGCCCGCGTGAACGGGCTCCCCGTGACCAGCACGCCCAACGACAACGGCATCAGCTTCGTGCTGCTCGATCCGGCCAGCGTCAGCCAGGGCACGGCCAGGCGCATCTTCGTCGGCGTGTCGCGTTACGGCTCGGTGGGACCGAACCTGTATTTCAGCAAGGACGGCGGCGTCACCTTCGCCCCGGTCGCGGGCGCGCCCGCCGGCCTGATGCCGCAGCGCGCGGCGATCACCTCCAAGGGCCGCCTGTACCTGACCTACGCCAACGGCGCGGGCCCGCACGCGCTGAAGGATTCGGACAGCGAGCCGATGACCACCGGCCAGGTCTGGGAGTACAACACCGTCGGCGGCGCCTGGACCAACGTCACGCCGGCCGGCATGACCACCCCGTTCGGCGGCATCAGCGTCGACCCGAGCAATCCCAAGCACCTGGTCGCCTCGACCATGAACACCTATTGGACGCAGCAGCAGCAGCCGGCCACCTACGGCGACCGCATCTTCACCTCGCTGGACGCCGGCCGCACCTGGACCGACGTGGTCGGACGCGGCATGACGATCGACCCGAACGGCATCGAGTGGAGCCGCGACACATCGATCCACTGGGCCGGCTCGATCGAGTTCGACCCTTTCGATCCGAAGACCGTATGGGTCGTGTCGGGCAACGGCCTGTTCAAGACGACCGACGTCGACGCGGCCACCAGCAGCTGGAAGTTCGATGTGGTTGGCATGGAAGAGACCGGCATGTACGCCGCCGAGAGCATCCCGGGCGGACCGTTGGTGACGGTCATCGGCGACTACGACGGCTTCATTCACACCGATCCGGCCCAGTACGGCACGCGCCACACCCCGACGATGGGCTCCACCACCGGCCTGGCGGTGGCCCCGCAGGCCACGCATGTGATGGCGCGGGTAGGCAATTCCCTCTACACGTCGACCAACATGGGAGCGAGCTGGCAGCAGGCGCCGTCCCTCAATGGATCGAGGGGCAACGTGGCCCTGTCGGCCGACGGTTTCGTGCTGCTGCACAGCCCGGAAAATTCGACCACCACCTACCGCTCGACCGACTTCGGCGGCAACTGGACGGCCGTCACCGGCCTCGCCGTGAACAACGCGCGTCCGGTGGCCGACCCGGTCAACCCGGCCAAGTTCTATGTCTACGACCGCAACACCGGCCAACTGCTGGTGAGCACCGATGGCGGCGTCTCGTTCAGCCCCAAAGCCCTGTTGGCCAGCGGCGGCTCGAACCTCCTGCGCGCCACACCCGGCCACGAGGGCGACCTGTGGGTGTGCCTGGACTCGAAGGGCCTGAGCCACTCGACCGATTCGGGCGACACCTTCACCAAGGTGAGCGGGATCAACTCCTGCTCGACCATGGGCCTGGGCAAGGCGGCACCGGCCGCCAGCTATCCGACCCTGTACATGTGGGGCGCGGTGGGCAGCACGCGCGGCCTGCTCCGCTCGATCGACCAGGGCGCCAACTGGGATCGCGTCAACGACGATGCCCATCAATATGGCGGCACGCTGGGTTACTGGGTGACCGGCGACATGAACACCTACGGCACGGTCTACATGAGCACCGCCGGCCGCGGCATCGCCTACGGCAAGATCGACCCGGACGGCGACGTCCAGGTGGTGCCGCAGGTGTACACGCCGCCGCCGGTGACCAGCAACGAGTGCAAATACGTCATGACCGCCAAGTGGTGGGGTGGCGGCATTGCCGAAGTGAGCATCACCAACAAGGGACCGGACGTCATCCACGGCTGGACGGTGAACTGGAGCTACAGCGACAACTCCTCGGCGGGAGGGGCCTGGAACGGGGTAGTCACGGGCAGCTCGCCAAACTTCTCGGCGACGGACGGCGGGGGCTGGAACCACGACATCTATCCGGGGCAGACCGCCACGGTCGGCATGGTCGTCGGCGGCCAGGACGGGCCGGAACCGGTCTCGACACCGGTCGTGACCGGCGACGTTTGCAAATAAACCGCCTCTTATTGAGCAAGGAGATACCATGAAAAAAACTTTGTTTGCATTGATCGCCAGCGCCAGCCTGATGCTGGCCGGCGCCGCCCATGCCGGCGTCGTCGATTTCGATGAGCTGCCCACCGCGGGCGACTTCACCAGCCTGGACGATATCAACCCGTACGCCGGCCTGACCTGGAGTGCCGACTGGTACGCCGGCGACAACAGCATCGACGGCTACGCCAATGGCGCCCGCTCCGGCGCGAATTACGCCGTCAACGGCTTCGGCTCCGACGCCGCCAGCGTCAGCAGCGACACGGCGTTCAATTTTGCCGGCGCCTGGTTCGCCGCCCCCCAGGGCGTCGACGACAAGGCCGGCTGGATCAACATCAGCGCCTACGACGCCGCCAACCAGCTCATCGGCACCACCGGCAATATCGCCATCGGCGCCAGCTACCTGTGGGTGGCGGCGGGGTTCAGCAACGTGTCGCTCCTCAGCATCACGCGCGACACCGGCTGGTATGTGATGGACGACTTCACCACCACCACCGCCGCCGCCGACGTGCCCGAGCCCGCAACGCCGCTGATGCTGGGGATTGGCGCGCTCGCCCTGGTCCTGGGCCGGGTGCGGTCGCGCCGCGGGTCGGCGCCTGCCGCTCCCTCGGCCGCATAAATGCCGGGGCGCGCGCCACGAAGCCGCATTGCCAGGCAATGGCGGGCGTGGCGCGGCCCCTGCTCTCGGGAGGACGACCTTAGATGGCCAGGTGCCGTTTGACGTCGTCCCCGTCGATGTCGGCCGGCCCGCCGCTGGCCACCACCGCGCCGCGCGACAGCACCACGAACTGATCGGCCAGCGCCTTGGCGAAATCGAAATACTGCTCGCACAGCAGAATCGCCATATCGCCGCGCTCGCGCAGCAGCCTGATCACCCGTTCGATATCCTTGATGATGGACGGCTGAATACCCTCCGTCGGTTCGTCCAGGATCAGCAACTGCGGATCGGCCAGCAAGGCCCGGGCAATGGCCAGCTGTTGCTGCTGCCCGCCCGACAGATCGCCGCCGCGCCGTTGCAGCATGTCTTTCAACACCGGAAACAGCTCATAGACTTCCGCGCGGATCACCTTGGCCTGGCGCCCGCGCTTGACCGCCATGCCCATCAGCAGGTTTTCTTCGACCGTCAGGCGCGCGAAAATCTCCCTGCCCTGCGGCACATAAGCGATCCCGGCCGCGGCGCGCTTGTGCGGCGACATGTTGGTAATGTCGCGCCCGTTCAACACGACGCCGCCGGACGACACCGGCAGCACGCCCATCAAACATTTGAGCAAGGTGGTCTTGCCGACCCCGTTGCGTCCCAGCAGAGCCATGCATTCGCCCTTGCGCACCGACAGGGAAACGCCGCGCAAGGTATGCGAAGAGCCATAGTACTGATTCAATTGTGTCGCTTCGAGCATGATTACCTTCCCAGATACACTTCAATGACGCGCTCGTCGGACTGCACCTGCTGCATGGTGCCCTGCGCCAGCACCGATCCTTCGTGCAGCACGGTGACCTTGCCCTGTTGCGCGATTTCCGTCACGAAGCCCATGTCGTGCTCGACGACCATGATCGAGTGCTTGCCGCGCAATTCGTTGAGCAGCTCGGCGGTGCGCGCGGTTTCGGCATCCGACATCCCGGCCACCGGTTCATCGAGCAGAATCAGTTGCGGGTCCTGGATCAGCAGCATGCCGATTTCCAGCCATTGCTTCTGGCCATGCGACAGCAGGCCGGCCTGGCGCTGTTCCTGCCCGTTCAGGCGGATCAGGCGCAGCACGGCGCCGATGCGGTCGGACTGCTCCGACGTCAGGCGCGCGAACAAGGTGGTGCGTACGCGCTTGTTCATCTTCATCGCCAGCTCCAGGTTGTCGAACACGGTGTGCTGTTCGAACACCGTGGGACGCTGGAACTTGCGGCCGATGCCGGCGTGGGCGATGGCGTGCTCGCTCATGCGCGACACATCCATGGTCTGGCCGAAAAACACGGTGCCGGAGCTGGGCCGCGTCTTGCCGGTGATGACGTCCATCATGGTGGTCTTGCCGGCGCCGTTGGGGCCGATAATGCAGCGCAGTTCGCCGACCGAAATATCCAGGCTCAGCTTGTTGAGCGCGTTAAACCCGTCAAACGAAACCGTCACGTCTTCCATGTAAAGAATGGCGCCGTGGCTGGTGTCGGGCGTGCCGTGTTCGGGGATTCTCATGCAGCCTCCTTGTGCACGGTGGCAGTGACGGGTTCGTCGGCGACAACGGCCTTGCGGCGATAGTCGCGCAGCAGGCCCATCAGCCCTTTTTGCATGAACAGCGTCACGCAGATGAACAGCAGGCCGAGCGCGAACAGCCAGAATTCCGGCAGCGCGGCGGTGAACCAGCTTTTCAGCCCGTTGACGGCGAAGGCACCGATGATCGGGCCGACCAGGGTGCCGCGTCCGCCGACCGCCGCCCAGATCACCATCTCGATCGAATTGGCGGGCGACATTTCGGATGGGTTGATGATGCCGACCTGCGGCACATACAGCGCACCGGCAATGGAGCACAGCACCGCCGACAAGGTCCAGACGAACAGCTTGAACCACAGCGGGTCGTAGCCGATGAACATCAGGCGCGATTCGGAATCGCGCACCGCCTGCAGCACGCGGCCCAGCTTACTCTGGACGATGGCGCGGCACAGGATCAGCGCGCCGACCAGCAAGGCAAGGCTGAGCAGGTAGAGCACAGTCTTGGTCACCGGCGCCGTGATGCCGGCGCCCAGCACGCTGGTAAAGCCGGTGAAGCCGTTGTTGCCGCCGAAGCCGGTGTCGTTGCGGAAGAACAGCAGCATGAAGGCATAAGTCATCGCTTGCGTAATGATGGAAAAGTACACACCCTTGATGCGCGAGCGGAAGGCGAAGTAGCCGAACACGAAGGCCAGCAAGGCCGGCACGGCCAGCACCAGCAGCATGCAGTAGAGGAAGCTGTCGGTGCCGGACCAGAACCACGGGTAGGCTTTCCAGTCCAGGAAGACCATGAAGTTCGGCAAGGCACCACCGCTGTCCTGCGCGGCGGCGCGCATCAGGTACATGCCGTGGGCATAGGCGCCAAGCGCGAAGAACACGCCGTGGCCGAGCGACAGGATACCGGTGTAGCCCCACACCAGGTCGAGCGCCAGCGCGGCCAGGGCGAAGCACATGAACTTGCCGATCAGGCCGATGGTGTAGGCCGATACGTGCAGCGCGTGACCTTCCGGAAACGCCAGATTGGCCAGCGGCAGCAGGACGGCAAGCAGGGTGACGGCGCCGAGAATGGTCCAGGCGCGGCGTGAAAATAGCGGGCTCAATCGACGCTCCTTCCCTTGAGGGCGAACAGGCCTTGCGGACGGCGCTGAATGAAGATGATGATGAAGACCAGGATGCTGATCTTGGCCAGGACGGCGCCATACATCGGTTCGAGGAATTTATTGACTTCGCCCAGGCCGAGCGCGGCGATCACGGTGCCGGCCAGCTGGCCGACGCCGCCCAGCACCACCACCATGAAGGAATCGACGATGTAGCTCTGGCCCAGGTCGGGGCCGACATTGCCCAGCTGCGACAACGCCACCCCGCCCAGCCCGGCGATGCCGGAACCCAGGCCGAAGGCCATCATGTCGATACGGCCGGTCGGCACGCCGACGCAATCGGCCATGCGGCGGTTTTGCATTACGGCGCGCACGAACAGGCCGAGCCGGGTCTTGTTGAGGATCAGCCAGACCATGGCGACGACGAACACGGCAAAGCCGATGATGGCGATGCGGTTGTACGGCAGCACCAGCGAGCCCAGCACGGTAACGCCGCCCGACATCCAGCTGGGATTGGCCACCTCCACGTTCTGCGCGCCGAACAGGGTACGCACGGTTTGCATCAGGATCAGGCTGATGCCCCAGGTCGCCAGCAGGGTTTCCAGCGGACGGCCGTACAGCCAGCGGATCACGGTGCGTTCGAGCGCGATGCCGACCGCGGCCGCGACGAGGAAGGCGGCGGGAATGGCGGCCAGCAGATAGGCGTCCACAGCGCCGGGAAGATACAGGCGGAACAGCGACTGGCATACATAAGTGGTGTAGGCGCCGACCATCAACAGTTCGCCGTGCGCCATGTTGATGATGCCCATCAGCCCGAAGGTGATGGCCAGTCCGAGCGCGGCCAGCAGCAGCACGCTGCCCAGCGACACGCCATAGAAAATGTTGCCGACGATTTCGGTACGGCGGATGCGGCTGTCAATGGCGCGCAGGCTGACTTCGGCGGCTACGCGGGCAGCCTCGTCCTTCTCCTCCGTGACCATTTGCTGCAGCAGCGGGCGCACGGCGGCGTTGCTGCTGGCGCCGAGCGAAACGGCGGCGCTTTGGCGCACGGCCGGATCGGCGTCGTGCAGGCTGGCGCTGGCGACCAGCAAATGCAGGATGTCCTTGACGGCCAAATCGGTTTCGCGTGCCAGCGCGGCGCGCAGCAGCGGCAGCTGGCCCGCCTCCACGCCCTGGGTTTGCAAGCCTTGGGCGGCGGCGAGGCGCACGCCGGTGTCCTTGGAGAGCAGGTCGAACGCGGCCAGCGCGGTTTGCAGTGCCGAGCGCAAGCGGTTGTTGATGACGATGGCGTCGGCGCCTTCCGGCAAGGTGGCGGCGGTGCCGGTGGCGGCATCGCTGACGTGCTCGCCGTCGACGATGAGCACCTTGCCGTCCGCGCCGGCATACAGGCTTTCATTTTGCATCGCCTGCAAAATGGCGGCCGCTTCCGGCGTGGCCAGCGCGCCGATCTTGCCGATCGCTTCGATGCGCGCATCCGGGTCGTCGCCGGCCAGCGGCGCGAGCAGCGCGGCATCGATGTGGGGGTGAGCGTGGTCGCCGTGCGCGGCGGCCAGGGTGTGCAGGCACAGCAGCGCGGCGCATAGCAGAGACCGGAACAATGTCATGGTGAGTCATCCTTTTCTGAAACAGCTTGCGCCGCAAGACGCGGCGCAAGCTTTCACTACCGCCGATTTACAGCTTTTGCTTGCCTTCGTTACCCGGAATGAACGGGCTCCAAGGCTGGGCGCGCACCGGGCCCTTGGTTTTCCACACCACGCTGAACTGGCCGTCCGCCTTGATCTCGCCGATCATCACCGGCTTGTGCAGGTGGTGGTTGGTCGGGTCCATGGTCAGGGTGAAGCC